>NZ_LJGW01000325.1:4388-41348 GCF_001751255.1 Streptomyces nanshensis
CCCGCGGGGCCGCCGGCCGGGCCGTTCGCCGAACCGCCGTGTGCTCCGGGGTCGTGCTGGGCTCCAGTGCGGCTGCCCGGCTCCGCGCCGTCCGCTCCCGCCTCGGCGCCCTCACCGCTGCCGTTCCCGTCAGGCCGCCGGATGCGGTACGCCGCACGGTAGGCCGCCGGGGACGAGCCGAGCTGCCGCCGGAAGTGGCCGCGCAGGGCCACGGGGGAGCGGAAGCCGCAGCGCCCCGCGACCTCGTCGACCGAGTAGTCGGAGGTCTCCAGGAGCCGCTGTGCTTGCAGCACGCGCTGCGTGATCAGCCACTGCAGCGGTGCGCTGCCCGTCAGGGAGCGGAAGCGCCGGTCGAAGGTCCGGCGGGACATGTACGCGCGCGCCGCCAGCGTCTCCACGTCGAACTGCTCGTGCAGATGCTCCAGCGCCCACGCGACGACCTCGGCCAGCGGGTCCGCGCCCATCTCCTCGGGTAAAGAGCGGTCCAGATGGCGTGGATGGCCGCCGGTCTCCGCGCCGCTGCCGCGGCGGGGCGGGACCACCAGGCGGCGGGCGAGGGCACCCGCCGCCTCCGTCCCGTGGTCGGTGCGTACGACGTGCAGGCACAGGTCGATCCCGGCGGCCGTGCCGGCGGAGGTGAGGATGTCCCCGTCGTCGACGAAGAGTTCGCGCGGATCGACGTGCACGGACGGGTAGCGCTTGGCGAGCGTCGGCGCGTACATCCAGTGCGTCGTCGCGGGACGTCCGTCCAGCAGTCCGGCCGCCGCGAGCACGAACGCTCCCGTGCAGAGCCCGACGAGACGTGCCCCTTCCTCGTGCGCCCTGCGCAGCGCGTCCAGGGCCGCGGCCGGGGGCGGCTGCGTGATCGACCGCCAGGCCGGCACCACGACCGTGCCCGCGCGGGAGAGTGCGTCGAGCCCGTAGGGAGCGCTCAGTTGGAGCCCGCCGGTCGTCCGCAGCGGCCCGTCCTCGCCCGCGCACACCAGAAGCCGATAGCGGGGGACCCCGGCGTCCTGGCGGTCGATGCCGAAGACGGAGAGCGGTATGGAGCTCTCGAAGATGGGACCACCGCTGAAGAGCAGCACCGACACGATCTCCCGGCGCCGCCGTGCGGCCAGCTTGCGGGTCGTCGCCGGGCCGTTCGTCGAGTCCTGATGGCTCTTTGGAACGCTCACCGGAAGTCAGCCCCCCTCAATCGTCGCGTCCTCTCGGTCCTGCACATCTCCCCCGCGGCGAAAGCCAAGATCGAATCTACTGTGTCGGACGATGCCGTTGGGACAAGTTCGACACTCGGCGCTATGTCGACAAGGCAACTTGGCGTGAAGCGTTCGATCACGAAGCGTTCCATCCGGTGACGCCGCTGGGAAGTGCGCATGCCGTCCCTGCCCCGCCGCCGTCGGAACCACACGTGACCGTCGGTCCTTTCCTCGCAGGTGGCGAGGGGTGACGAAGTTGTCGTCTCAACTGCCGTGACCTGTAGGAAATTTGGCCGAAAAACAGGGGGGACGCACGTGGGATTCGGACACCCCGTAAACGTACGCCCTCACGAACCGGCGTACGCCGGTGCATTCCGGCCGTCAGCGTTCGCCGGGGTGCCACCAGTGCCGCTCGCCGCGGTGCAGCCCGGTGCCCGTACGGCTGTGACGGCCACGGTGCGGGCCCGGTCCGCCGGCGCCCGCGCGGCCCGTGCCGTACCCCTGCCGCGGGGCGTACGCGATCTCCGACCGGCGCAGCAGCACACCGCTCACCGCCGTGACGACGCCGAACCCGACGCCCGCGCCCAGCGCCGTGATCCAGGGGACGCCGCAGGTCAGCAGCGCGAGCGGGACGAGCGCGCAACTGAACGCACCCCAGCGCAGTACCCCGGTGGCGGCGGCGGAGACATGCGCCGCCGTCTCGGCGTCGGAGTCCGGATCGCGGGTGGCGGCCCGTTCCTCCCGCAGGTCGAGGCTGCTCTCGCGGGGCTCTTCACGCGGGCCGGAGCGCGGCGCGGCGGACGGCAGACGCCGGCGGCCTCCGCCCTGGAGCCCGTTGCGGAACGCGAACCGGAGGGAGGAGAGAGAGGGGAGGGACGGCAAGGTGGGCAGTGTCGGCATGCTGTGACAACGCTGCGTCAAGCCCTCGCGTAACTCACCGTGCACATACGGGTGTTGCAGGTGACCGCCCGGTGCTCGCCGTGCCGCCGCCGGTGCCGCTCCCGGCGCGGTAAGGGGCGTCAGGGGGCGTTGCGTCATGCCGCTCGCTCGGGCATGCTCCGGGGTCAGCCTGTTACGGCCGGTGCCTCCCAGCGCCCCTGGGCAAGGGGGGAGTCTGGTCGTACCCTTACGGGTAAGAGGCTGAAGAGGGCCGCCCGGGGCGGATCTTTGGCCGGAACACTCCGGCGCACAGTACCCCCTTCGGCGCCCTCGTCGCCCCGAATTCCCCACACGGAAGCCCCAGTCAGCCCGCCGCTCCCTCCGCACAGAGGACTCCCTTCGCCGAGACACAGATGGCCGGACACGAGATCCCCGAACCAGCGGACCGCAAGCAGGTCGCCGATCCCAGTGCGACCGATGAGGCGGCGGAAGAGTCACGCCACTCGTGCGATCCGGCCTTCCAGCACGGCGTCGTGGTGGGCTTCGACGGGTCGATGTCCAGCGAGCGTGCTCTCGCCTACGCGATCGGGATGGCGTACAGGTCGGGTTCCGGCCTGATCATCGTCCACGTCGCCAACAGGCTGCCGACGACGGTGTGGGCGGGATGCGAGCCGCCCGTCTTCGTGGACGTCCCCGACCACCGCACCGAGGTCCTCGGACTCGAACTCGCCTGTGCCGAGCATCTCGCCGAGGTTCCCTGGATCCTCGTGGAGCGCGGCGGCGACATCTGCCACGAACTCGAAGAGGTGGGGCACGAGTACGAGGCCGACGCCATCGTCGTCGGCTCGACCCACGGTCTGGCGGGGCGCATCTTCGGCTCCGTGGCCGGGCGGCTGGCGCGGCGCGCGGAGCGCCCGGTCGTCGTGATCCCGTAGCCGCCCGGCGGGGCCCGAGTGCCCGACCGGGGCCCCTGGTACGCGAGTTGATGCGCGGGCCGCATTCCGTCCCGCACGGAATCTTCGCAACGTGACATGTGGATTGTGCGCTTGTGAGGGGCATATAGGGGGCACAGAACAGCGGTAAGGACATCAGACGAACAGCGTGCTGTCGCACGGGAGGTGACGGTCCCGTGGGGCGGCAGCCTGCCGGCGTTATGGGCGACGTCGGCAAGGGGAGGCGGAATCCCGCGTGGTTGGTGGCCCGCGCGGGATTCCGCCCGCCGCTGTACGGAGATGTGCGCCGGTTCGCCGGTGGCCGCCGGTCCCGGCTGACCGTCCGTCCGGCCGTCGTGCGGCCCGTACCGCCCCAGCCCCAGCCGTCCCGGCCCGTACCGCCTACTCGACCGTGACGGACTTCGCCAGGTTCCGCGGCTTGTCGATGTCCCGTCCGAGCGCCAACGCCGTGTGGTAGGCGAGCAGTTGAAGCGGAATGCCCATCAGCACCGGGTCCAGTTCGACCTCGTTGCGCGGCACGACGATCGTGTGGTCGGCCTTCTCCTGCTCCTGGTGCGCCACCGCGAGGATCTTGCCGCTGCGGGCCTTGATCTCCTCCAGCGTCGCGCGGTTCTTGTCCAGCAGTTCGTCGTCGGGAAGGATCGCGACCGTCGGCACGGCGGGCTCGATCAGCGCCAGCGGACCGTGCTTCAGCTCGGAGGCCGGGTAGGCCTCGGCGTGGATGTACGAGACCTCCTTCAGCTTCAACGACGCCTCACGCGCCACCGGATAGCCGCGCACCCGCCCCACGAACATCATGCTCTTGGCCCGCGCGTAGTCCTCCGCGAGCTTCTTGATGTCGTCCTCGGCGCGCATGATCTCGTCGATCTGCTCCGGCAGCCGCTTCAGACCCTCGATGATCCGCTTGCCGTCGGCCACCGAGAGGTCGCGGATACGGCCCAGGTGCAGTGCCAACAGGGCGAACGCGACAGCGGTGTTGGTGAAGCACTTGGTCGACACGACGCAGACCTCGGGGCCCGCGTGCACGTACACGCCGCCGTCCGTCTCGCGTGCGATCGCCGAACCGACGACGTTCACCACGCCCAGCACCCGGGCGCCCTTGCGCTTGAGCTCCTGCACGGCCGCGAGCGTGTCGTACGTCTCTCCGGACTGGCTGACCGCGATGTAGAGGGTGTCCGGGTCGACGACCGCGTTGCGGTAGCGGAACTCGCTGGCGGGCTCCGCGTCCGCGGGCACCCGCGCCAGCTCCTCGATCATCTGGGCGCCGATCATGCCCGCGTGGTACGCCGAGCCGCAGCCGAGGATCTTCACGCGGCGCATGCTGCGCGCCTCGCGGGCGTCCAGATTGAGGCCGCCGAGGTGGACGGTCGCGAAGCGCTCGTCGATGCGGCCGCGCAGCACGCGGTCGACGGCGTCGGCCTGTTCGGCGATCTCCTTGTGCATGTAGGTGTCGTGGCCGCCCATGTCGTAGGACTCGGCGGCCCATTCGACGGTCTCGGGCGAGGTCGAGGTGCGCGAGCCCTCGGTGGTGTAGGTGCGGTAGTCGTCGGCCTTGATCGTGGCCATCTCGCCGTCGTCGAGGGTGACGACCTGGCGGGTGTGGGAGACGAGCGCGGCGACGTCGGAGGCGACGAACATCTCGTGCTCGCCGATCCCCAGCACGACGGGGGAGCCGTTGCGGGCCACGACGATGCGGTCGGGGAAGTCGGAGTGCAGCACGGCGATCCCGTACGTGCCCTCGACCATCCGCAGCGCCTCCTGGACCTTGGCCTCCAGATGCTCGGCCTGCGCGCGGGAGATGAGGTGGGAGAGGACCTCGGTGTCGGTCTCGGAGACGAACGTGACGCCGTCGGCGGTCAGTTTGGCGCGCAGCTCCGCGGCGTTGTCGATGATGCCGTTGTGTACGACGGCCACCTTCTCGTCCGCGTCGAGGTGCGGATGGGCGTTGACGTCGTTGGGTGCGCCGTGGGTGGCCCAGCGGGTGTGGGCGATGCCGGTGGTGCCGGCGAAGCGCTCCGGTACGCGCTCCTCCAGGTCGCGTACGCGGCCCTTCGTCTTGGCGGTCCGCAGACCCGCGTTCTTGCCCGTGCCGCTGCCGTGGATCGCGATGCCGGCGGAGTCGTAGCCCCGGTACTCCAGCCGCTGAAGACCCTCCAGCAGGAGCGGGGCGACCTCGCGCTGGCCGATATATCCCACGATTCCGCACATAGTGGCTGCTGCCTCTCCTCGTTGGTTTCCGCTGTGCTTCGTTGGCCGGTGGTCCTCACCGCTGTCGGTGGCCGCCGCCGGGACGCCGGCGGGGCGGCCCGTCC
This sequence comes from Streptomyces nanshensis, assembly GCF_001751255.1. GTDB lineage: Bacteria > Actinomycetota > Actinomycetes > Streptomycetales > Streptomycetaceae > Streptomyces > Streptomyces nanshensis_A. The sequence goes on from NZ_LJGW01000325.1 coordinate 9,729, forward strand.
GGTCGTCAGCCGTGCCCGGCCGTCGCCGCCGTCGTCGTCGCCACCGTCGCCGTGTGCCGTCCGCCTCCGGCTTCCGCGGGTCTCATCGTCCGCCGGTCATCCGTAGACGATGCGGCGCAGTTGCCGCAGGGACAGGTCCGGTGGTGCCACCGCGCGGTGCGGCAGCTCGGACGAGATGCGGGCGAAGATCTGCGGGTTGTGCTGCCCTCTGGCTTGCAGTTCGCGATGGCGGCGTCGTACGAACTCCTCGGTCGTCTCGTCGAAGTACGCCAGGACGTCCAGGACGATCCGGGCCGCCTCGCCGCGCTGGAGCGGGGTCGTGCGGACCAGATGGTCGATGAGGTCGTCGTGGACCGGCGTACGCACTTCGAGCACTCCTTGATATTGCGGGCTGGGGTCGGTGAACGCAAGAACGCTTGCCCGATATCGGGCAAGCGTGTCGTCTCGTGACATGGCGGTGCGTGACCTGTGGTGACGTAGCGCTGTCTTGGCAGGTCGGCGGCGCGGAGGAGCGCCGGGGCAAGTGGTCTACACCTTGACCCGGCGTGACGCGCGCGGTACAGGTGAGTCCGTTCGTCCGCTCCATGCACATGCCCCGGGCCGCGCCGGCGACGCCGCGCGTGCCCCCTGCACGACGTCCACGAAGGGACCGTCAGTGAGACGAATCCGGCCGCTGCTGCTGTGCGCCGCTCTCCTCGTCACCGTCCTCCCCGGGTCGGCCTCGGCCGCGTCCGCCTCGTCCGCCGCCTCCGGCGACGGCGCTCAGGGGAGTCAGGCGCGGAAGCCGACGCCGCTCGATCAGGTGGTGCCCGCACCGGAGTCCGTACGGAAGGGGGGCGGGCCGTTCAGCATCACCGAGCGGACCGTCATCCGCGTCACCGGCTCCTCCGGCGGGTCCGAGGCGTCGGGTGCGTCCGGTGCGTCCCGTGAGGTGCGCCGCGTCGGGGACCAACTGGCCGCGCTGCTGCGGCCGTCCACCGGCTACCGGCTGCCCGTCACCACGCGGCCCGGACGCGACGGCATCCAACTGCGCCTCGGCGGCGCCCGGTCGGGCACGTCCGGCCTGGGCGCGGAGGGTTACCGGCTGGCGGTCTCCCCGCGGGCGGCCGTGATCAGCGCGCCGACGGGCGCCGGTCTCTTCCACGGCGTACAGACGCTGCGTCAACTGCTGCCCCCGCAGGTCGAGTCGCGCACCGAGCAGCCGGGGCCGTGGCAGATCGCGGGCGGCACCGTCACCGACCGGCCGCGCTACGCCTACCGCAGCGCGATGCTCGACGTCTCGCGGCACTTCTTCGGCGTGGAGCAGGTCAAGCGCTACATCGACCAGCTCGCGATGTACAAGATCAACAAGCTGCATCTGCATCTCTCCGACGACCAGGGCTGGCGGATCGCCATCGACTCCTGGCCGCGGCTGGCCACGTACGGCGGCGGCAGCGAGGTCGGCGGCGGCCCCGGCGGGCACTACACCAAGGCCGACTACCGGGAGATCCTGCGGTACGCCGAGCAGCGGGCGATGACCGTCGTACCGGAGATCGACATGCCGGGGCACACCAACGCGGCCCTCGCCTCGTACGCGAAGCTCAACTGCGACGGGGTCGCGCCGCCCCGCTACACCGGGACCGAGGTCGGCTTCAGCTCGCTGTGCGTGCCGCTGGACGTGACGTACGACTTCGTGGACGACGTGGTGCGCGAACTGGCCGCCATGACGCCGGGGCGCTATCTGCACATCGGCGGCGACGAGGCCCACTCGACGAGCCACGAGGACTACGCGGCCTTCATGGAACGGGCGCAGAAGACCGTCGCCAAGTACGGCAAGACCGTGGTCGGTTGGCACCAGCTCACCGGGGCGAAGCCCGCCGAGGGCGCGGTCGCGCAGTACTGGGGGACGAGCGGCGCCGAGGACGAGCCCGAGGTGGTCGAAGCCGCGAAGAAGGGCACGCGGCTGATCCTCTCCCCGGCCAACCGCTCCTACCTCGACATGCAGTACGACAAGGACACCCCGCTCGGGCTGCACTGGGCGGGCTATGTGGAGGCGAAGCAGTCCTACGACTGGGAGCCCGGCTCGTACATCAAGGGCGCGCCGAAGGACGCCGTGCTCGGCGTGGAGGCGCCGCTGTGGTCGGAGACGCTGGAGAAGAGCGAGCACATCGAGTTCATGGCGTTCCCGAGGCTGCCGGGGATCGCGGAGCTGGGCTGGTCGCCCGCGTCGGCGCACGACTGGGACGGCTACCGCGAGCGGCTGGCCCGACAGGCGCCGCGCTGGGAGCAGTTGGGCATGAAGTACTGGCGCTCACCGCAGGTGCCGTGGCCGGGCGAGGACGGCTGAGGGGTTGAGGACTGACGGCTGACGGCTGACGGCTGACGGCTCGCGGGTGGCGGGTGGCGGGTGGCGGGTGGCGGCTGGGGGCGAGCGCCGGCCGCCGGTTCCGGCACCGGCTTGGGCAGGCACAGGCACCGCGGTGGCGGTGCCTGTGCCGGTGCGTCGGCCGGTCGTCGGCGTGCGGTGGTCAGCCGACGCCCAACTCCCTTGCCACCAGCATCCGCTGGACCTCGCTCGTGCCCTCGCCGATCTCCAGGATCTTGGAGTCCCGCCACATGCGGGCCACCGGATACTCGTTCATGAAGCCGTAGCCGCCGTGGATCTGCGTGGCCTCGCGGGCGTTGGTGACCGCGATCTCCGAGGAGTACAGCTTCGCCAGCGCCGCCTCCTTCTTGAACGGTTCGCCGTGCAGCAGCCGGGACGCCGCGTCGCGCCACGCGATCCGTGCCGTGTGCGCCCGCATCTCCATGTCGGCCAGCTTGAACTGGATGGCCTGGTTGCTGCCGATCGGCTTGCCGAACGCCTGCCGCGTGTTCGCATAGCTCACCGACTCGTCGACGCAGCCCTGCGCGAGCCCCGTCGCCAGGGCGGAGATCGCGATCCGGCCCTCGTCGAGGATGCGGAGGAACTGGGCGTAGCCGCGGCCCTCTTCGCCGAGCAGATTCGCCGCGGGCACTCGTACGTCCGAGAAGGACAGCTCGCGGGTGTCGGAGGCGTTCCAGCCGACCTTCGAGTACGGGGCGGCGACCGTGAAGCCGGGGGTGCCGGAGGGCACGATGATCGTCGAGATCCGCGGCGCCCCGTTGTCCTTGCGGCCCGTGACGGCGGTGACGGTGACCAGACCGGTGATGTCCGTACCGGAGTTGGTGATGAAGCACTTCGACCCGTTGATCACCCACTCCCCGGTCTTCTCGTCCCGCTCGGCCGTCGTACGGGTGCCGCCCGCGTCGGAGCCGCACTCGGGCTCGGTCAGACCGAAGGCGCCCAGCATCTCGCCCGAGCACAGCCGCGGCAGCCACTCGCGCTTCTGCTCCTCGGTGCCGAACCGGAAGACCGGCATGGCGCCCAGGGAGACACCGGCCTCCAGGGTGATGGCCACCGAGGAGTCCACGCGGGCCAGTTCCTCCAGGGCGAGGCACAGCGCCAGGTAGTCGCCGCCCATGCCGCCGTACTCCTCGGGGAACGGCAGCCCGAACAGGCCCATCTCGCCCATCTGCCGCACGATGTCGTACGGGAACTCGTGCCGCTCGTAGAACTCGCCGATCTTCGGGGCGACGACCTTCTGCGCGAACTCCTCGACGGTACGGCGGAGTTCCTCGTGCTCGGTGGAGAGGCGGTGGTCGAGAGACATCGTGGTCACTGCTCCTTGTGGGAGTTCGGGTGGGAGCCCGCACCGCTGTCGGCGCCGGTGAGCGCGCGTACGGTGCGCGAGGGGCTGGGGCGGCCCAGCCGGTCCGCCATCCAGGCGCTGGTGGCCGTCAGGCGGGCGAGATCGACCCCGGTCGCGATGCCCAGGCCCTGGAGCATCCAGACGAGGTCCTCGGTGGCGAGATTGCCGGTGGCGCTCTTGGCGTACGGGCAGCCGCCGAGGCCGCCCGCCGAGGCGTCGACCGTGGTCACGCCGTGCCGGAGCGCGGTGAGCGTGTTGGAGAGCGCCTGGCCGTAGGTGTCGTGGAAGTGCACGGCGATGCGCCCGACCGGCACGCCCGCGGCGGTCAACTCGCGCAGCAGCGCCTCGACATGGCCGGGCGTGGCGACGCCGATGGTGTCGCCGAGGCTCAGCTCGTCGCACCCCATCTCCAGCAGCGCGCGGCACACCCTGACCACCTGGGCGGGCGGTACGGCGCCCTCCCACGGGTCGCCGAAGCACATGGAGACATAGCCGCGCACCCACTGCTCCTCGGCCTTGGCGCGGGTGACCACCGGATCGAACATCGCCAGGGACTCGTCCAGGGAACGGTTGAGGTTGGCCCTCGCGAAGGACTCGGTGGCGCTCGCGAACACCGCGATGTGCCGGCAGTCGTGGGCCACGGCCCGCTCCAGGCCGCGGGCGTTGGGCACCAGCACCGGCAGCCGCAGATCCGCGGGGAGATCCGCGAGCAGCGGCATCAGCGCCTCGGCGTCGGCGAGTTGGGGCACCCACTTGGGGTGGACGAAGCTCGTCGCCTCGACGGTCTCCAGGCCCGCGCGGTACAGCCGGTGGATGAACTCGGACTTGACCTCGACGGGGACCGTCGACTGCTCGTTCTGCAGGCCGTCCCGCGGGCCGACCTCGTACACGCGCACCTCGGACGGCAGGCCGTCCGCGGCGAACCGCATCGGCAGGCCCTGCATCATGCCTCCGCCTCCTTCCGGCCGGCGGCACCGGCCTCGCGGGTCTCGCGGTGCCCGTCCGTCTCGCCGGTGCCCGGGGCCGCCGGGTCCGCGTCCTGCGCCTCGGAACGGGGCTCGGGGTGGGGTTCGACGACGGCGAGCACCTGGTCCATGGCGACGGTGCTGCCGGCCGTGACGTCCAGTTCGGTGACCGTGCCGTCGTAGGGAGCGGTGATGACGTGCTCCATCTTCATCGCCTCGACGACCAGCAGGCTCTGGCCCGCCGTGACCTTGTCCCCGGCGGCGGCCTTCACCACCGTGACGGTGCCGGGCATGGGCGCGGTCAGCGCGTCGGCGCCGTGCGCTCCCGCTCCGCCGCGCAGGGCCGCGGCCACCGGGTCGTGGTCCTGTATGTGCCAGCCGTCGCCGTCGCGGCCGAGCCAGTGGCCCGACTCGGAGGCGGCGCAGGCCAGTTGGAGGGTGACGTCGCCCCATTCGACGAGCAGCCCGTGCGCACCGGCGCCCTCGGCGATACGGGCCGTACGGACCTCGCCGTCGCCGACACGGACCTCCACCGCACCGGGCCCTCCGGGGTGCTGTGCGGATTCCCGGGCGGCGTCGAGCGCCCGTACGCGCACGGCCACCGGGTCGTGTCCCGGCGCCCGCAGATGGTGCACCGTCCAGGCCGGTTCGCCGCCGAGGCGCCAGCCGGAGGGCACCGAGAACGGGTCCGTCCAGCCGCTGCCGGCCCCGGACGGGGAGGGCGCGAACGGCGCTTCGAGCGCCGCGTGACGCAGCAGCGCCGCCGTCCCGTAGACCTCTTCGGGGATCTCACGCGGCACCAGCGACGCGGCGGCCCGCTCGACCAGCCCGGTGTCGAGGGCGCCCGCGGCCACGTCCGGATGTGCCAACAGCCGCCGCAGAAAACCGGTGTTGGTGTCCACGCCGAGCACCGTCGTCGCCGCGAGGGCGGCACGCAGCCTGCGCAGCGCGGTGGGACGGTCCGGGCCGTGGGCGATGACCTTGGCGAGCATCGGGTCGTACGTCGTGCCGACCTCGGTGCCGGGCAGCAGCCCCGAATCCGTCCGTACGCCGGGACCCTCCGCCTCGCGCAGCAGCAGCACCGTGCCCGCCGAGGGCAGGAAGTCGACCCTGCCGGCGTCCGGTTCGGCGCCCGCGCCCTCGCCCGGGGAGGCACGGTGGGCCAGCGCGGTCTCGGCGCAGATGCGCGCCTCGACGGCATGGCCGTTCAGTGCGATGCCGGACTGGCCGAAGGCGAGGGGCTCGCCCGCGGCGACCCGGAGCTGCCACTCGACGAGATCCACGCCCGTGATCAGCTCTGTGACGGGGTGCTCGACCTGGAGGCGGGTGTTCATCTCCATGAAGTAGTACGGACGCGGTGTGCCCTCTCCGCTCGCCCCGGACTCGCCGCCCGGCACGATGAACTCCACGGTGCCCGCGCCCCGGTAGCCGCACGAGCGGGCGGCCTCCACCGCGGCCTCGCCCATGGCCGCACGGGTCGCCTCGTCCAGCAGCGGACTCGGCGCCTCCTCGACGATCTTCTGGTGGCGCCGCTGAAGCGAGCACTCGCGCTCGCCCAGGTGCACGACGTTGCCGTGTCCGTCGGCGAGGACCTGGATCTCGATATGGCGGGGGGAGTCGATCCAGCGCTCGACCAGCAGTGTGTCGTCGCCGAAGGAGCCGAGGGCCTCCCGCCGGGCCGCCGCGATCTCGTCGCCGAGGGCGGCCTCCTCCCGTACCAGCCGCATGCCCTTGCCGCCGCCGCCCGCGGACGGCTTCAGCAGGACGGGCATGCCGATCTCCCGTGCGGCGGCGGCCAGTTCGGCGTCGTCGAGCCCGGACCCGGATGAGCCCGGCACCACGGGGACGCCCGCCGCCCGTACCGTCTCCTTGGCGCGGATCTTGTCGCCCATCAGGTCGATCGCCGCCGCGGGCGGACCGATGAACGTCAGCCCCGCCTGTGAACACGCCTGTGCGAAGGGCGCGTTCTCCGCGAGGAAGCCATAGCCGGGGTGTACCGCCTGGGCCCCGCTGCGCGCGGCGGCCTCCAGCAGCCGTTCCGCCGACAGATAGCTGGACGCGGCCTGCGCGGGCCCGATGCGTACGGCCGTGTCGGCCTCCCGCACATGACGGGCCCCCGCGTCGGCGTCGCTGTAGACGGCCACCGACGTGATGCCGAGCTGCCGCAGGGTGCGGATCACGCGGACGGCGATCTCGCCGCGGTTGGCCACCAGCACGGTGTCGAACATGGTCACAGTCCCCATCGTCACGATGCAGCCCCTCACATTCGGAAGACGCCGAAGGCGGGCTCGCCGGAATCCTTCGCCGGGAGCGGGGCGTTGGCGCACGCGGTCAGCGCGAGACCCAGCACCGTCCGCGTGTCCAGCGGGTCGATCACCCCGTCGTCCCAGAGCCTGGCCGTCGCGTAGTAGGCGTTGCCCTGCTCCTCGTACTGCGCACGCACCGGGGCGCGGAACTCCGCCTCCTCCTCGGCGCTCCACTCCTCGCCGCGGGCCTCCAACTGGTCGCGCTTGACGGTCGCCAGGACCGCCGCGGCCTGCTCGCCGCCCATCACCGAGATCTTGGCGTTGGGCCACATCCACAGGAAGCGGGGGCTGTAGGCGCGGCCGCACATCGAGTAGTTCCCCGCGCCGTACGAACCGCCTATGACGACCGTCAGCTTCGGCACCCTCGTACAGGCCACGGCCGTCACCATCTTCGCGCCGTGCTTGGCGATGCCGCCCGCCTCGTAGTCGCGGCCGACCATGAAGCCCGAGATGTTCTGGAGGAAGAGCAGGGGGATGCCGCGCTGGTCGCACAGCTCGATGAAGTGCGCGCCCTTCTGGGCCGATTCGGAGAAGAGGATGCCGTTGTTGGCGACGATGCCGACCGGATGGCCGTGGATCCGGGCGAAGCCGGTGATCAGCGTCGTGCCGAACTCGGCCTTGAACTCCTGGAAGCGTGAACCGTCCACCACGCGCGCGATCACCTCGCGTACGTCGTAGGGCGTGCGCGAGTCGACCGGCACCGCGCCGTAGAGCCCCGACGGGTCGACCGCGGGCGGCTCCGCCGCGCGCACCGGCCACGGCAGCGGACGGCGGTCCGGCAGGGTGCTCGCGATGTGGCGGACGATGCGCAGCGCATGGGCGTCGTCCTCCGCGAGATGGTCCGTGACACCGGAGACGCGGCTGTGCACCTCGCCGCCGCCCAGCTCCTCGGCCGTGACGACCTCGCCGGTGGCGGCCTTCACCAGCGGCGGGCCGCCCAGGAAGATCGTGCCCTGGCTCCGTACGATCACGGCCTCGTCGCTCATGGCCGGCACATACGCACCGCCCGCCGTGCACGAGCCCAGCACCGCCGCGATCTGCGGGATGCCCGCGCCGGACATCCGCGCCTGGTTGTAGAAGATCCGCCCGAAGTGCTCCCGGTCGGGGAAGACGTCGTCCTGCATCGGCAGGAACGCGCCGCCGGAGTCGACGAGATAGACGCACGGGAGCCTGTTCTCCAGGGCGATCTCCTGGGCGCGCAGATGCTTCTTCACCGTCATCGGGTAATACGTGCCGCCCTTGACCGTGGCGTCGTTGGCGACGACGACCACCTCGCGGCCGGAGACCCGGCCGATGCCCGCGATCACGCCCGCCGCCGGCGCCGCACCCCCGTACATCCCCTCCGCCGCGAGCGGTGCGATCTCCAGGAACGGCGAGCCAGGATCGAGCAGGGCGTCCACGCGGTCGCGCGGGAGCAGTTTGCCCCGCTGCGTGTGGCGCGCACGGGCGCGCTCGCCCCCGCCGAGCCGTGCCGCTGCCAGCTTCTCCCGTAGCTGCGCGGCCAGTTCGCGGTGCGCCGCCTCGTTCGTACGGCAGGACTCCGACGACAGGTCGATGCTGCTGCCCAGCGCCGGAGCCGCTCCTTCCGCGGCCTCCGCGGATCCGGGGAACAGCCCCGCTCCCGGGACGGCAGCCCGTCCCGGTGCCCACTGCGGCTGGTCGTGCCTCACCTCGCGCCCCCTCGCTCGATCGCCTGTCCGCCGGCCCTCGCCGCGGACCTCCGCCTGCGGCCACCGGCAGCCTCGCCGCGGCGGTCTCCGGAGGCTTTCCCTGCGGGATCCGCGGCGACGTCCTGAACAGCCCGGTTAACGGCCATTAACCACTGTCCGACAGGTTAACGCTCGCTAACCCTCCTGTCTAGAATGGATCCATGAGCACGCAGACGGGGTCCGCCCCCACCCGCCGCGAGCAGATCCTGCGGGAGGCTGCCCGTCTCTTCGCCGAGCGCGGCTTCCACGGTGTCGGCGTCGACGAGATAGGAGCCGCCGTCGGCATCAGCGGCCCCGGTCTCTACCGGCACTTCGCCGGGAAGGACGCGATGCTCGCCGAGCTTCTCGTCGGCATCAGCGAGCGGCTGCACGAGGGCGGCCGGATGCGGCTGCGGGAGTCGGCCGCCGCCGGGCTCTCCCCGGAGGCAGCGCTCGACGCGCTGATCGCCGGGCATATCGACTTCGCCCTCGACGACCGTGCGTTGATCACGCTCCACGACCGCGAGCTGGACAGGCTGCGCGAGAGCGACCGCAAGCAGGTCCGCAAGCTCCAGCGGCAGTACGTCGAGCTGTGGGTGGACGCCGTACGGGCCATATATCCCCAGCTCACGTCGCTGGAGGCACGGGTCGCGGTGCACACCGTCTTCGGGCTGCTCAACTCCACGCCGCATCTGAGCGGTTCGTCCGCGCTGCCGGACCGCGAGACGACCGCGGGGCTGCTGCACCGCCTCGCGCGGGGCGCCCTCGCGGCGGCGCCGGGCAGCGCGGAAAGCAGTACGGAAAGCAGTACGGAAAGCGGTCACGGCGGCGGCCGTTCGGGCGCCGGATCCGTGGGTACTACCGCCGGTACGAGCTCTGGACAGCGCGACTGACCCGTGGGTAGCTTATTGACTGAGCAAGCGCTTAGCCAAGCCCGGCGCCGGGAACCGCGGCGCGACACCGCCGCAGACGAGGAGGCGTGCCAGTGCGACGCACGGTTTTCGACGAGGACCACGAGGCGTTCCGCCAGACGATCCGGGACTTCATCCGGTCCGAGGCCGTACCCCACTACCCCGAGTGGGCCGAACAGGGCTACGTGCCGCGGGAGTTCTACAAGAAACTCGGCGAGCTGGGCGTCTTCGGCATCGAGGTCCCGGAGGAGTACGGCGGCGCGGGCGAGAAGAGCTTCAAGTTCAACGCGGTGATCACCGAGGAGTGCGCACGCGCCGGTGTCAGCTTCGGCGGTTCCAGCGTGCACACGGCGCTCTGCCTGCCGTACATACTCAAGTACGGCAACGAGGAGCAGAAGCGCCGCTGGCTGCCCTCCTTCGTCTCCGGCGACATGATGACGGCGATCGCCATGACCGAGCCCGGTACCGGCTCCGACCTCGCAGGCATGAAGACCACCGCACGTCTCTCCGAGGACGGCACGCACTACGTCCTCAACGGCGCCAAGACCTTCATCACCGGCGGCGTCCAGGCCGACCGGGTGCTGGTGTGCTGCCGTACGTCGCCGCCCGACCCGGAGGACCGGCGCGGCGGCATCTCCATCCTCGTCGTCGACGCCAAGAGCGAGGGCTACGCGGTCGGCAGGAAGCTGGAGAAGCTCGGGCTGCGCGCCTCTGACACCGCCGAACTCTCCTTCACCGACGTCAAGGTGCCCGTCGAGGACATGCTCGGCGAACCCGGCAAGGCCTTCACGTACTTGACGCACAATCTGCCGCAGGAGCGGCTGGGCATCGCGATCGGCGCGTACGCCATGTCGGACGCCGCCGTGCGTTTCGCGCACGAGTACGTGAACGAGCGCACGGTCTTCGGCCGTGAGGTCGCCTCGTTCCAGAACACCAAGTTCGTCCTCGCGGACTGCAAGGCGGACGTCGACGCGATGCAGGCCGTGTGCGACCGTGCCCTGGAGGCGCTGGACGCCGACGATCTGACGCCGGCGGACGCGGCCTCGGCGAAGCTGTTCACCACCGAGCTGGCGGCCCGCGTCATCGACAAGTGCCTCCAGTTGCACGGCGGTTACGGCTACATGCTGGAGTACCCGATCGCCGGGCTGTACGCCGACACCCGCGTCTCGCGGATCTACGGCGGCACGAGCGAGGTCATGCGCTCGATCGTGGCCAAGTCGATGGGGCTGTGAGCGAGTTGGGCCCCGACGGGCCGGGTCCCCGCGAGCGCGTACGGCGGGACGGCGGCGGCGATGTGATCCGGAACGCTTTCTTCCGGAGTGTGATCTGCGCCGTGACCTCCGGTGCCGCACCGCGGGCACAATCGCCGGCATGAGCAACGCACTGACGTCCCTGGTCGACCTGCTCGATCTGGAGCGGGTCGAACAGGACATCTACCGTGGGGACAGCCGCGCGGCCGTCGTCCCCCGGGTCTTCGGCGGACAGGTGGCCGCGCAGGCGCTGGTGGCTGCCTGCCGTACGGTGCCCGAAGGGCGCCTTCCGCACTCGCTGCACGCGTACTTCCTGCGCCCCGGCGACCCCGGAGCACCGATCGTCTACACGGTCGACCGGATCCGCGACGGACGGTCCTTCACCACCCGCCGCGTCGTCGCCGTCCAGCACGGGCAGCCGATCTTCCACCTCTCGACCTCCTGCCAGACCTTCGAGGAGGGGCTCGAACACCAGGTGCCCATGCCGGAGGCGCCCGATCCCGGAACGCTGCCGACGGCCGAGGACATGATGCCCCGGTACGCGGAGCTCTTCCGCGATCCGGAGATGCCGCGGCGGCTGATGAAGGCACGCGAGGCCGTCGATCTGCGGTATGTGCGCGAGCCGCCGTTCGCCAGCGCGGGGCAGCCGCGTGAGCCGCGCTCGCAGGTCTGGTTCCGTACGAACGGCAAGCTGGACGGGCCACTTGACGATCCGGTGATGCATGTCTGCCTCGCCACGTACGTCTCCGACATGACGCTGCTCGACTCCGTGCTGCTGGCGCACGGGCGGGGCGGCTGGGCGGTCGGGGACGTGGTGGGCGCGAGCCTGGACCACGCGCTCTGGTTCCACCGGCCGTTCCGTGCGGACGAGTGGCTGCTCTACGACCAGAACAGCCCGACCGCGCAGGGCGGTCGGGGTCTGGGCCACGGGCAGATCTTCACCCGGGACGGGCGGCTGGTGATGTCGGTGATCCAGGAGGGCATTGTGCGGGTGCCGCGCGGACAGCGCTGAGCGCCGCCGCGCTGCCTCTCCCTTCAAGGGCCGTGCGCCGCGGGGGTGTTCACTCCGCGGCCAGCTCCCCGAACAGCACGAGCCACTGCTCCGGGCTCACCAGCCCGACGGGCGCGGAGGTGTCGGCGCCCGCGCGTGCGAAGGCCGTACGGACGCGGGCCGCGCGGTAGCGGCGGGACAGTGTCGCGGCGAGGGAGCCGCCGACGCCGGTGAAGCCGAGGGCGACGAAGTCGCGGTAGGCGGGCATCAGTCGGGGCGGCAGCAGGGGAGGGGCGCGCCGTTCGATGCGCAGCACCGCGGAGTCGCTGCGCGGCACCGGTGTGAAAGACCGGCGGTCCACGCGCCCGATGCGGCGCCATGTGAACTCCGGCCAGGTGGAGACGGTCAGCAGCGGCCAACGCCGTGCCGCAGGCCGCTGCGTACCCGGGCGGTGCCCCCAGTCGCTGCCGGCCTTCGCCGCGTACTCGAACTGCGTGAGCAGCGTCGCCGAGGTCAACTGCGGCGCGGCGAGAGACCAGCGGACGATGTCGGTCGTACGGGAGTAGGGGATGTTCCCGACGACGGCGAACGGCTCGTGCGGCGGGTGCGCGCGGAGGAAGTCGCCCCGTACGAGGCGCAGTCCGGGCCGGTCGCCCAGGCGGCGGGCGAGCAGTGCGGCGAGGCGCGGATCGATCTCGTACGCGATGACACGGCGCCCGCCGGTGGCCAGCCGGCGGGTCAACGCGCCCTGTCCCGCGCCCGGTTCGACGACCAGGGCGTCGGGGGCGAGCGTTGCGGCGCGGACGATGCGGCGCACGGCGGCGTCGTCGTGGAGGAAGTTCTGAGAGAGCGTCTTGCGGCGGCGTGCCACGGTGAGTCCTCGGGTGTGCGAGGACAGGCACGGCGGCGCGCGGGCGTGCGAGAGGCGTACGGCGATCATGCGTCCGCCCCCGCGGCTGCCCGTGTCGGTGACGCGGGCGACGCGGGTGATGCGGGCGGCGGGAGCCGGGCGCCGTACGGCAGTTGCGCGGCAGTCATGCGGCACACGTCATGCGGCACCGGTCGTCGGTACCAGCCATGCGGCAGCAGAGTCGTACGGCACGGGTCGCCGGGCCTGTCCGGTCGAATGGGACACCGGCGGCCCTGGGCACACGCGAGGACGTGCGGCGGAGGCGGCAGCCGTACGGGACGGATCACCGGGCAGGCGTGAACACCGGCGGACGGGCGTAAGCACCGGCGGACAGGCCGGAGTTGCGGACGCCGGCCGGGAGCCGGAGAAGCCGTCGGCGGAAGAGGTGCGCCTCAGACGTCCTGGAGGGCCAGGGCCTTGCCCCGACCGCGCGGGCGGACGACGAGCTGGGGCGAATCCCAGCCGGTGCCCCGCGCGTCGGCGCGCACACCGTTGATGATCGCCTGGATGGTCACGGACATGGGCGGGACGCTAGGCGGCGCGACGGGGGTGCGGCAATCGGTTTTCAGTGCCGCATCGCTCAAGCGCACCAGGGGACTTGAAGAGGACGCGGTGGCCACCGCGAAGCCCCGCGGGTGCGGGGAGCACCCCTTCGGCTTCACCTTCGCCAAGGGGATCCCGGGACCATCCCCGCAGCCGCGGGGAGCACCGCAGGGACTGGGTGATGCCCTGTTTGGAGCTGGGACCATCCCCGCAGGCGCGGGGAGCACTACTACGGTTTTGTGCTGGGTGACCCGGAGGCGGGACCACCCCCGCGGACGCGGGGAGCACCACGTCCCATCTCGGCAGTACACAGAGGTCGCGGGACCACCCCCGCGGACGCGGGGAGCACGGCGGAAGGTTCGGGTCGGTGTAGTAGATGTCGGGACCACCCCCGCGGACGCGGGGAGCACGCTCGGCGACCTGCGGCTTTACCCAGCAACGTCCCCGCTCTTACCCACTTCTGCAGATTCGGACATAGCCCCCGTTTCCCTGAACCCTCGCGTCTCTCCGCCCGCAACAGCCCCCGAAACAACCGCACTTCACACCCGAAGCAACAGGACGTAGAGACAGCCGATCCGGAACCGCGAAGCTCACGGCGGTGTCACCACCACGACGGTTTTCCCGCCACCCACCACCGCTACCACCGTGGCTGCCCCTGCCTCACTCCGTACCCGGCTGTGCCGCCCCCAGGAGATAGGCCGTGAGGGGCTCGTAGAAGCGCGGATCGGTGACGTGGTCGTCCAGCGGGACCGTCACCGCGAGGGTGTTCTCGGACTCGCCGAGGAAGAGTGCCGGGTCGTTGCAGTCCGCGAACCCCACGGTGTGGATGCCCTGTTGGCCCGCGTAGCCGGCCCAGCCGTGGTCGGCGACGACGAGGTCCGGCGGGGCCTGGCCCGCACGCCGCAGTTGGTCCAGCACGGAGGCCATCGGCGCGGAAGAGTGGGTGTGCCACAGGGACGCGCCCCGTTCGAGCGCCGCCACGCCGCCGAACTGCACCACCACGCCCTCGTCCGTGTACGTGCCCAGCGGTACGCGGACGATGTCGCAGCCCGCCTCGTGCAGCGTCAGCGCCAGCGCCCCGTGCATGTCGAGCAGCGCGCCCGGATGCCCCGTCGCGAAGAGCACCCGGCGGCGTCCCTCCGCCGCCTTGCGCAGCTCGGCCGCGGCACGGTCGAGGGCGCCGACGGTCAGCTCCGGGTCGATGGTGTCCTGGCCGGTGCGGTGGTCCGGGTCGTCGACGACGCCGCAGCGTTCGGCCATGACCGCCAGCACGTCCTGCTCGTCCTCCCAGCGGTCGCCGAGTTCGAGCCCGAGCCAGTAGTGGCGGTCCCCGTTGGCGAGCTTCCGGTAGTGGGAGAGGTTGTTCTCGCGGGGCGTGGCCACGTCACCGGCGATACGGGTGCGTACGAGATGCTCGACCAGTTCGGGTCTGGACGGCGCGGGGGACGCGAATATGGGCATGCGGCCATTGTCACCCCTCGGGCCACGGCCCCGTCAGCGGCATCCGCGAGCGGCATCCCGTGAGTGCGGGCCGCACGGCGCGCGGCGGCAGCGCCCGACCGAAGGGCACACCTGTACGCGGCGGACAAGTCGGCGGCGCCGCCTGCCGGTTCCGTCCAACGAAGGCCGCCGTCCGCGCCGTCTACCCTCGCGCCCATGACGACAGGCGACCAGCACGGACAGTCCGAGCAGACCGCGAGCGAGCCCGTACACCGGCAGGGGCGGGAGCCCGTCGGGCCGGTGGACAGCTCGCGCGTACCGCGCTTCGCGGGCCCCGCGACGTTCGCGCGGCTGCCCCGTATCGAGGAGATCGAGGGGGCCGGCGGCGCCGCGGACGTCGCGGTCGTGGGCGTCCCGTTCGACACCGGTGTCTCCTACCGTCCCGGCGCGCGCTTCGGCGGCAACGCGATCCGTGAGGCGTCGCGGCTGCTGCGTCCGTACAACCCGGCGCAGGAGGCCGCGCCCTTCGCGCTCGCGCAGGTTGCCGACGCGGGCGACATCGCGGCCAATCCGTTCGACATCGGCGAGGCGGTGGAGACGGTGGAGGAGGCGGCCGACGGGCTGCTCGGCCGCGGCGCGCGGCTGATGACGCTCGGCGGCGACCACACCATCGCCCTGCCGCTGCTGCGTTCCGTCGTACGCCGGCACGGTCCGGTCGCGCTGCTGCACTTCGACGCCCATCTGGACACCTGGGACACCTACTTCGGCGCCGCGTACACGCACGGCACCCCGTTCCGGCGGGCGTTCGAGGAGGGACTGCTGGACACCTCCGCCGTCTCGCACGTCGGCACGCGCGGCCCGCTCTACGGACGCCGGGACCTGGACGAGGACGAGCGGATGGGCTTCGGCATCGTCACCGCCGCCGACGTGATGCGCCGCGGTGTGGACGAGGTGACGGACCAGCTACGGCAGCGCGTGGGCGGGCGACCCCTCTACATCTCGGTGGACATCGACGTCCTGGACCCGGCGCACGCGCCGGGCACCGGCACACCCGAGGCGGGCGGCCTGACCTCGCGCGAACTGCTGGAGATCATCCGGGGGCTCGCGGACTGCCGGCTGGTCTCGGCGGACCTGGTGGAGGTGGCACCGGCCTACGACCACGCGGAGATCACGTCGGTGGCCGCCTCGCACACCGCGTACGAGCTGACGACGGTGATGGCACGGCAGATCGCCGACAGCCGGGAGGACGACAGCCGGGACGCCGAGACCCGGGAGGGTCGGGAGGGG
This sequence comes from Streptomyces nanshensis, assembly GCF_001751255.1. Lineage (GTDB taxonomy): Bacteria > Actinomycetota > Actinomycetes > Streptomycetales > Streptomycetaceae > Streptomyces > Streptomyces nanshensis_A. The sequence continues at coordinate 25,730 of NZ_LJGW01000325.1, forward strand.
CGGGAGGGCGAAGTCGGCGCCACGGGCTGACAGTTGGCGTGCCGTCCATGCCCCGTTGTGCCCGTGCGCTGGGCGGAACCGGTCGCCCGGCGGTTCGAGAGACGCACAACGGGGCTGTTTTCCAGCCGTATTGGGGACGGTGTGTATGCGCTTGCTCGCACACCGTGCCCACGAGGGAGATTCCGGACGGACGGAACATGGCTGGTGGAAGCGGTGCGTGTGATCGTACTCACAGACGGTAAGCGGTAACTGTCCGAACGTGGTTTAATGCGGAACGTTACTCAATCTGGTCGGTGGATGTGCATCTGGTGAAAGTTCCCGACAGACTTCCCAGTGCGGTCCCGCGGGATGGGGACGACACATGACGAGCGACAGCGCTGGCCCTGTGGGGGGTGCCACTTGCTGTACGCATTCCATGGACGTCCCCGCCGGGGCGGCCGGAGGGCCTCCGCTCTTCCGGTCGCCCCGGTGCTTCATCTTCCGCTCCGCTTCCCGCCGTTGACCCGTCACGGATCCTCCCGCTCGGTCCCTTTCTCCTCCGCGCCCTTTCTTCCTCCTTCTCCTCCTTCTCCTCCTTCTTCCTCCGTGTTCCGTCGTCCGCCTCACCGCGGCGTACGCCTCCCGTCCTTGCGACCTAGTCCCGAAGTCGGGACTTCGTTGCCGATTGTTGCGGCGGGATGAAATCCCCGGTCCGGGACGTTGGAGCCTTCGGCAGCGCAGCGGGACGGAGAGCGAGGACACGGGTGACGACGGGTACGGGGACCGGCACACAGACTCCCGGCGGACGGCCGGACGGATCCGGCGGCACGGGCACGGGTACGTCCGCGGAGCCGGACGCACAGGACGCACCGGGCGCACGACGCGAGCCGGGCGCCCCCGGGACTCCCGGCGGTCCGCCCGGCACGCCCCGTCCCGGAGGTGACGACTCCGCGCGCCGCCCCGAGCGGGGCTGGGCGCGGCGGCTGACCGCGTACTGCTGGCGCTACCGTCGCGCCGTCGTACTCTCCGTCGGCGGCTCGCTCGCGGGCATGGGCGTCATGGCCCTCGTACCGCTGCTCACCAAGGTGATCATCGACGACGTGGTCGTGGGGAACGGGGGCGGCCTCGCCCTGTGGATCGGCCTGTTGCTGCTCGCCGCCGCGGCCGTCTACGTGCTCACCTACATCCGCCGCTACTACGGCGGCCGGCTCGCCCTCGACGTCCAGCACGATCTGCGGACGGAGATGTACCGGGCGATCATCCGCCTCGACGGGCGCAGCCAGGACGAGCTGTCCACGGGTCAGGTCGTCGGGCGCGGTACGAGCGATCTCCAGCTCGTGCAGAGCCTGTTGTTCATGCTGCCGATGATGATCGGCAACGTGCTGCTCTTCGCCGTCGCGCTCGTCGTGATGCTCGTGCTCTCCCCGCTGCTCACGCTCGTCTCGCTCGCCGTCTTCCCCGCGCTGTGGTGGATCGCCAACCTCAGCCGCACGCGTCTCTTCCCGGCCACCTGGTACGCGCAGCAGCAGGCCGGATCCGTGGCCTCGGTGGTGGACGGGGCCGTGACCGGCGTACGGGTCGTGAAGGGCTTCGGGCAGGAGGAGCAGGAGAAGCGGAAGCTGCGCGACATCAGCCGTGAGCTGTTCGCGGCGCGGCTGCGCACCGTACGGCTCAACTCGCGCTACACGCCCGCCCTGCAGAGCGTGCCGTCGCTGGGACAGGTCGGGATGCTGGCGCTCGGCGGCTGGATGGCCACGCGCGGGGAGATCACGCTCGGCACGTTCGTCGCCTTCTCCACCTATCTCGCGCAGCTCGTGGGGCCCGTGCGGATGCTCGCGATGATGCTGACGGTGGGGCAGCAGGCGCGCGCGGGCGTCGAGCGGGTCTACGAACTCATCGACACCGAGCCGCAGATGAACGAGCGGCCCGACGCGCGCGAACTGCCGGCCGACGCCGAGGCGTCCGTCGAGTTCGACGACGTGGGCTTCGGCTACGAGCGGCTGGACGAGACGGAGCTTCCGGACGGGGCGGTAGCGGACGCGGACGGGGAGCCGGACGGCGCCGGCACCGGCGCCGGAAGGCGCACCGGCAGGGTCCTGGACGGGTTCCGGCTGCGCGTGGAGCCCGGCGAGACCGTGGCCGTCGTCGGCTCCAGCGGCAGCGGCAAGTCCACGCTCGCGATGCTGCTGCCGCGCTACTACGACGTGACGAGCGGCGCCGTACGCGTCGGCGGGCACGACGTACGCGATCTGACGATCTCCTCGCTGCGCTCCGCGATCGGGCTCGTACCGGAGAACAGCTTCCTCTTCTCCGAGACCATCCGGGAGAACATCGCCTACGGCGCCCCCGACGCGAGCGAGGAGCAGATCCGCGCCGCCGCCCGCGTCGCACAGGCCGACGGCTTCATCGCCGAACTGCCCGACGGCTACGACACGATGGTCGGCGAACAGGGCTTGACCCTCTCCGGCGGCCAGCGCCAGCGCATCGCGCTCGCCCGCGCCGTCCTCACCGATCCGCGGCTGCTGCTCCTGGACGACGCGACCTCCGCGGTCGACGCCCATGTCGAGTACGAGATCCACGAGGCGCTGCGTAGCGTGATGGCGGGCCGTACGACGCTGCTCATCGCACACCGGCAGTCCACGCTCGCGCTCGCCGACCGGATCGCCGTACTGGACCGGGGACGTCTGGCCGACGTCGGGACGCACGAGGAGCTGACGGAGCGCTGCGCTCTCTACCGGCGGCTGTTGACCGACCCGGACGAGCTGGGCGAGGTCGACCGGGACCCGGCAGGCCGAGTGCACGGCGGGGCGGCGGTCGTCGCGTGTACGGACACCTCCCGTACGGACACAGCCGAGGTGACGGCCGATGTCCCGGCCGCGATCACGGCGGCGACCCCGACCCCGACCCCGACTCCGACCGCGCCCGCGTCAGCGGACGGTGTGACGCCCGAAGGCGGCGTCACCCCCGAGCTGTGGGTGCGCGAGGACGGCGACTCCTCCGGATCCGGCCCCGGCGCCGCCGGCCGCGCCGACCTCGCCGGCGCCCAGGCCGGACGCGCGGGAGGCTTCGCCGCCGAGCTGGCGTCCATGCCCGGCAGCCCCGAACTCCTCGCCCGCGTGGCCGCGTTGCCGCCCGCCGAGGACGTACCGGAGGTGGACGAGGAGCGCGCCGAGCGCCCTGAGAAGTCCTACGGTCTGCGGCGTCTGCTGCACGGCTTCGGCCTGGCGCTCACCGTGGCCCTGTTCTTCGCCGCCCTCGACGCGGCGTGCGGGCTCGCTCTGCCCGTACTGATCCGGGACGGCATCGACGACGGTGTGCAGAAGGCGGCGCTCGGCGCGGTCTGGACGGCCTCTGCGGTCGCGCTCGTCGTGGTCGCGGGCCAGTGGGCGGCGCAGTACGCGTCGATGCGGCTGACGGGCCGCACCGGCGAACGGGTGCTGTACGCGCTGCGCGTGAAGATCTTCGCGCAGCTCCAGCGCCTCGGACTCGACTACTACGAGCGGCACTTGGCCGGTGCGGTCATGACGCGGATGACCACCGACGTGGACGCGCTGTCGACGTTCCTGCAGACGGGCCTGGTGACGGCCGTCGTCTCCGTCTTCACCTTCCTGGGCATCCTCGTCGCGCTGTTCGTGCTCGATCTGCAGCTCGCCCTGGTGGTCTTCGCGACGCTGCCGGTGCTGATCGTCGGCACGGTCTACTTCCGGCGGCACAGCGTGCGGGCGTACGAACTGGCGCGTGAGCGCGTCAGCGTCGTCAACGCCGACCTCCAGGAGTCGGTCGCGGGCCTGCGCATGGTGCAGGCGTTCCGCCGCGAGCGGCGCGGCACCGCCCGCTTCGCCGAGCGCAGCGACGGCTACCGGCAGGCGCGGGTGCGCGGGCAGTGGCTGATCTCGGTGTACTTCCCGTTCGTACAGCTTCTCGCCTCGCTGGCGACGGCGGGCGTGCTCGTCGTCGGGGCCGGACGCATCGACGAGGGCACGCTGACCGCGGGCGGCCTGGTGGCCTATCTGCTCTACATCGAGCTGTTCTTCTCGCCCGTCCAGCAGCTCTCCCAGGTCTTCGACGGCTATCAGCAGGCCTCCGTCGCGCTCGGCCGCATCCAGCAGTTGCTGCGCGAGGAGACCACGACGCCGGCGCCCGCCGAGCCGGTCGACCCGGGCCCGCTGCGCGGCGAGATCACCTTCGAGAACGTGCACTTCCGCTACGCCACGGCCGAGGGCGGCACCCACGAGGAGGAGGCGCTCTCCGGCATCGAACTGACCGTTCCGGCGGGCCAGACGGTGGCGTTCGTCGGTGAGACGGGCGCGGGCAAGTCGACCCTCGTCAAGCTGGTCGCCCGTTTCTACGACCCGACCTCGGGCGCCGTGCTGGTCGACGGCGCCGATCTGCGCACGCTGGATCTGGCCGCCTACCGGCACCGGCTCGGCGTCGTCCCGCAGGAGCCGTATCTCTTCCCGGGCACGGTGCGCGACGCGATCGCCTACGGACGTACCGACGCGAGCGACGCCGAAGTCGAGGCGGCGGCACGGGCGGTGGGCGCCCACGACATGATCGCCGGGCTCAGCGGCGGCTATCTGCACCCGGTCGCCGAACGCGGACGCAACCTCTCCGCGGGGCAGCGGCAGCTCGTCGCACTCGCCCGCGCCGAACTCGTCGCGCCGGACATCCTGCTCCTCGACGAGGCGACCGCCGCGCTGGACCTGGCGACGGAGTCGCTGGTGAACCAGGCGACGGACCGGCTGTCGGTACGGCGTACCACGCTCGTCGTCGCCCACCGGCTGACGACGGCGGCCCGCGCCGACCGGGTCGTGGTCCTGGACCACGGACGGATCGTGGAGGACGGCACGCATGCCGGACTGCTCGCGCGCGAGGGCCGGTACGCCCGCCTGTGGCGGACCTTCGTCGGGGGTACGGAGCCGTCCGGAGCACACGTGAACGGCAAGCCGCGGTCAAAGGTTTGACCGGAAGCGCGGGGCGTTGACCGGATGTGTGCACAAATCTAGGTTCGCCCCATGTTCGGTTCCCCGCGCCCCCCACGCCTGTCCCGACGCCCACGCCTCGCCCGTTCCCCTCGCCCCTCCCTGTCTCCGTCCCCGTCCTCGTACGCCTCCCGCTTCCCCCGCCTCACCCGCCGCCGTGCCCGCCTCGTGCTGCCGCTGCTCGCCTGCGCGCTGGTGGCGGCGGTGCCGCAGGCCCCGACGACCGTGCCGCAAGGGGGAGTTGCCGGTTCCGCGCGGCAGCCGGGCTCCGGCGAGGACGGCCGCGCGGGCTGGGTGCTCACCTCGCACGACAAGAAGCACGGCGGCAGCTACCGCCCGTACGTCGGCAACGGCTACCTCGGCCAGCGCGTCGCACCGTCCGGCTCGGGCTACAGCGCCGGCGGTGAGAAGTCCGGCTGGCCGCTCTACACACCGCGCTACGACGGCTCGTTCGTCGCCGGGCTCTTCGGCGACAACCAGGCCACGGGCAAGAACAAGCAGACGCTCGCCGCCGTGCCCACCTGGACGGGCATGGACGTCGCCACCGGCGGCGGCTCCGGCGAGACCTTCTCCTCCGACACCTCCGCCGCCCGCGTCTCGCACTACCGCCAGTCCCTCGACATGCGCCACGGCCTGGTGCGCACCTCGCTCACCTGGACCGCGCGGGACGGCCGCGCCACCGACCTCACCTACGAGGTGCTCGCCGACCGCCGCCACCGGCACTCCGCGGCCGTACGGGTGCGGATGCGGCCCCACTGGAGCGGCGAGGCCCGCGTCACCGACGTCCTCGACGGCCGCGGGGCGCGCCGCGTCTCGCAGACCGGCGGCGGCGACCGCACCTCCGGGAGCGCGGCCCGGCACGGCGGGCAGCGGACCATGGACGTCGCCTTCCGCACCCACGGCACCCACGTCGGCGGAGCCGTCGCCTCCACGCTGCGCCCCGGGCCGGGCGTCGGCGTGACGGACGACCACAAGGCCCAGCCGGCGAAGAAGCTGACGGCCAAGCAGAGCTTCTCCTTCACCGCGCGCAAGGGTGCCTCGTACGAGTTCACCAAGTACGTCGGCGTGGACACCGCCCACACTTCCGGCGCTCCCGAACGCAGCGCCCTCACCGCCTCCCGCAGCGCGGCGGCGCGCGGCTGGGAGCGCGTCCACGCCGCGCACTCCGCAGCCTGGGAGCGGCTGTGGCACAGCGACGTACGGGTGCCGGGACGCCCCGAGTTGCAGAAGTGGCTGCGCTCCGCCCAGTACGGCCTGCTCTCCGGAACCCGGCGCGGCAGCGACGACAGCATCGCGCCGGCCGCGCTCACCAGCGACAACTACGCGGGCGCGATCTTCTGGGACGCGGAGACGTGGATGTATCCGGGCCTGCTCTCCGGCCACCCCGACCTGGCGGCGTCCGTGCTCGACTACCGCTACCGCACCCGCGAGGGCGCCCGCGCGAACGCGCGCAAGCTCGGGTACAAGGGCCTCTTCTACGGCTGGACTTCGGGCCGTGACGGCGATCTGTGGAAGGAGTGCCACAGTTGGGACCCGCCGCACTGCCGCACCCAGAACCACCTCCAGAGCGACATCGCGCTCGCGGCCTGGCAGCACTACCTCGCCACCGGCGACCGCGCATGGCTGCGTGAGCGCGGCTGGCCGCTGCTGAAGGGCATCGCGGAGTTCTGGACGAGCCGCGTCCACAAGAACGGCGACGGCAGCTACTCGATCCGCGACGTCGCGGGGCCCGACGAGTACAGCAACGGCGTCGACGACGGCGTCTTCACCAACGCCGGAGCCGCCACCTCCCTCCGCCACGCGGCCCGCGCCGCCCGCCTGTTGGGCGAAGAGGCCCCGAAGGAGTGGACGAGGACCGCCGCGAAGCTGCGCATCCCCTACGACAAGAAGAACAAGGTCTTCGAGCAGTACGACGGCTACGGCGGCTCCACCATCAAGCAGGCCGACACAGTGCTGCTCCAATACCCCCTGGAATGGCCGATGTCCAAGGCCGACGCCCGCCGCACCCTCGACTACTACGCCTCCCGCACCGACCCCGACGGGCCCGCCATGACGGACTCCGTGCACGCCGTGGACGCCGCGGAGAACGGCGAGCCGGGCTGCTCGGCGTACACGTATCTCAAGCGCTCCGTCGAGCCGTTCATGCGCAGCCCCTTCGCGCTCTTCTCCGAGGCGCGCGGCGAGAAGGCCGGCGCCGCCGACCCGCACTCGGGGCAGCCCGCGCAGGACTTCGTCACCGGAAAGGGCGGTTTCCTCCAGGTCTTCACACACGGCCTGACCGGACAGCGGCTGCGCGAGGGCGCGTTGAAGCTGGACCCGATGCTGCCGCCGCAGCTCTCCCGGGGCGTGACCCTGACGGGACAGCACTGGCAGGGACGTACGTACGACGTCGAACTCGGCGCGGAGCACACCACGGTGCGCCTCACCCACGGCGAGCCCTTCACGGTCGAGACGCCGCAGGGGAAGCGGACGGTCGGCCGCGGGACGCCCGCGGTGCTGGAGACCCGCCGCCCCGACCGGGAGCCGACGGCGAACCTCGCGCGCTGCCGGAAGACGAGCGCCTCCTCGCAGGAGTCCGGCATGTACGCGAGCGCGGCGGTCGACGGCAACGCCGCCACGTCCTGGACACCCGACGGGAAGAAGGGGTCGCTGACCGTACGTCTCGCGCGTACCGCCGACGGCGCCCGCATCGAGCCGCAGTGGGAGGGAAAGCCCGCAGGCCACCGCGTCCAGGTCTCGGCGGACGGCAGGCACTGGCGTGACGCCGGCGGGGACGCGCGGCCGCTGCGCTACGTACGGGTGACCGTGACCTCGAAGGACGCCGAGAAGCCCGCCGGGATCGAGGAGTTGAGGGTCACCGAACGGAAGTGACCGCGGGGCCGGTGGCTGCGGACAACCGGGCGGACTGCCGGGCCGCCACGGGCGGTGGGCTCACTCCGTGCAGAGGCCGACGATGTACTCGTCGACCGTCTGCACGGGCCCGCCGCCCGGCAGTGGCTCCCCGTCCGCGCGCCAATGCACCGCGGAGACCTCGCTGTTGGGCGCGAACGCACGCGGCCGGTCGGTGCTCGCCGCGAACACCCCGCCGTACAGGACCCGTCCGGACGCGCCCAGCGCCGTGCGCGTATGACCAACGAACCGCAGCTCGCCGGCCCGGAGTTGCTGGCCGGTCTCCTCCCACAGCTCCCGCACGGCCGCCTGCCTCGGCGTCTCGCCGGGCTCGATTCCGCCGCCCGGCAGCTCCCAGCACTCCCGTTCGCGCTCGTAGACCATCAGCACCCGTCCGCGGTGCCGCAGCACGACCAGCGCGTAACCCATGGGCGCGTCCGCGAACTCGGCGTTCTCGGGCATCTCCCGCGCGTCGTGGAAGGAGAGCAGCGCCATGCCGCGTGGCCCCGTGGCCAGCGGCTGCGGCCGGTGCGTGGAGTCCGTCATGGAACGCAGCCTAGGGCGTGTCCGCCACGTCCCGTCTGGGGCGCGGGATCCGGTGTGCCGTACGGGACTTCCGGGGCGTCTGATGTAACGCAAGCGACATCTCGTGCAGGGGCGACAGATCTGGCGGTGCGGGTTTCCTGCCGGTAGGTTCACTGCGACCTTTGACGGATCCAGGGGAGAGCGCATGCGAAGAACGCTCAGATGGACGCTGTCGCTGGCGGTGCTCATAGGCACCGCGGGCGCCGGTGGTGCGTCGATGTCGGCTGCCACAGCGGCCGACACCGACATCAAGGACCGCATCCTCGCTATCAAGGGGATGAGCTTCATCGAGGAGAAGAAGGTCGACGGCTACCGCTTCTTCATCCTCAACTACGAACAGCCGGTGGACCACAGGCACCCCGAGAAGGGGACCTTCAAGCAGCGGATCTCCCTGCTGCACAAGAGCGAGGACCGTCCCACCGTCTTCTTCACCTCGGGCTACGACCTCAACCCGGAGCCCAAGCGCAGCGAGCCGACGCAGATGACCGACGGCAACCAGGTCTCCATGGAGTACCGGTTCTTCTCGCCGTCCCGGCCCGACCCGGCCGACTGGTCCAAGCTCGACATCTGGCAGGCGGCCGGCGACCAGCACCGCATCTTCAAGGCGCTGAACAAGATCTACGGCGAGCGCTGGATCTCCACGGGCGGCAGCAAGGGCGGCATGACGGCGACGTACTACCGCCGCTTCTTCCCCAAGGACATGGACGGCACCGTCGCCTACGTCGCGCCCAACGACGTGAACAACGACGAGGATTCGGCCTACTACCGCTTCTTCGAGAAGGTCGGCTCCAAGGAGTGCCGGGACAAGCTCAACGCCACCCAGCACGAGATCTTCGACCGCCGCGGCGAGATGGTGAAGAAGCTCAAGGCGCTGGCCAAGAAGGAGGGTTGGACCTTCAAGCTGGCCGGCAGCGCCGACAAGGCCTTCGAACTCGTCTCGCAGGACCTGGTGTGGGGCTTCTGGCAGTACCACCTCGAAGAGGAGGAGTGCGACCAGGTCCCCTCCACCAAGGCCAAGACGCAGGAACTCTTCGACTGGGCCAATGAGATCGGCGGCTTCGAGGCCGGCGCGGACCAGGGCATGGAGCCGTACACGCCGTACTACTACCAGGCCGGTACGCAGATGGGCTCGCCCGACTACGAGTCGCCGCTCCTGGACGACGTACGCAAGTACCCCGGGCTCAACAAGCCCCGTACGTACGTGCCTCGGGACATCCCGATGACGTTCGACCCGAAGGCGATGAAGGACGTCGACAAGTGGGTGCGCGGCCACGCCTCCCGGATGCTCTTCGTCAACGGGCAGAACGACCCGTGGAGCGCCGAGCCGTTCAGCGTCGGCAAGGGCACGAAGGACGCGCACGTCTTCGTCGCGCCCGGCGCCAACCACGGCGCGAGCATCGCGCTGCTCGGCGACAAGGACAAGGCCGAGGCGACGCGTTCGCTGCTGAAGTGGGCCGGCGTGGAGCCCGCCGAGGGCGCGGCGCCGAAGCGGCTCACGAAGTACGACGCGGAACTGGACCGTCCCGCGAAGCAGGAGCGCGTGCTGCGGCCGTAAGGCCGTCGGGCCGTGCGGCCACCGCGGCGGCAGTCACTCCGCTCGCAACACCGGTGCCCGGCCGGGGCGTTCGCGCTCCCGGCCGGGCACCGGTGCGTACGGGGACGGGGGTGCGGGGCGTGTGCCTCGGGCCCCGTCCCGTCAGTCCTTCGGCATCAGCGACAGCAGATGATCCCGTACGCCCGGGAGCAGTTCGGGCAGCTCCCGTACCTCCGGATACCAGCGCTTCTCGTACTCCCAGCACAGCCACCCGCGGGACGGGTCCGCCCGGTGGCCCGTGGTGGCGCTGCCTCCCGAACCCACCGCCCCGATCGGGTCGCCGGCGTCGCCCGAGCGCGTCAGCAGCTCCACGATCTCGCGCAGCGGCAGCACGCCCTCGCCGGGCGGGAGCGGAGTGGTGTCCTCGGCCGACGCGACGTCCTTGACCTGCACATAGCCGAGGAACGGTGCGAGGAGACGCCGGCTGGCCCCCGGTTCCTCGCCGGAGCGCCAGGTGTGCAGAACGTCCCACAGCGCACCGGCCGAGGCGTGGCCCACGGCCGCGAGGACGCGCGCGGCGTCCTCGCCCCTGCTGTGCGAGTCGTGTGTCTCCAGCAGCAGCCGCACCCCGAGGTCGGCGGCGACGGGTGCCAGCGCGGCCAGGCGACGGGCGGCCGTCGCGTCGGCCTCCTCGGGGCCGCTGTCGCCGCCGCCGGGGAAGACCCGTACGAAGGGGGCGCCCAAGTCCCGTGCCAGCTCCAGCAGTTCCTGTGCGTCGGTGAGGACGGCGTCGTCGTCGCCCGGCGCGGCCATCTTCGCGTACCCGGCGATCGCCAGGACCTCCACGCCCGCCGCCTTGAACTCCTCCACCACGTCGACCCGCTCGGCGAGCGTGAGCCCCGTGTGCACCGGCTCCTCCGGGTGGGCGCGCAGCTCCAGCCCCTCGAAGCCGGTGTCGGCCGCGAGGCGTACGGCGTCGTGCACGGGAAGGGACGGGATGCCGAGGGTGGAGAAGGCGAGTCGCATGAGCACAGCGGAACAGATGCGCATGCGCTCGTACAAGCTCCGGGCGTCAACCGGACGCACGTGCCTCCCCGCTGGGACGTCGCGGGGCCCGTGCAGCTCAGCCCCGGCGCCCGGCCGGCGGCGCCGTCGAGCCGCGTGCCATCAGCTCGGTGCGTACGGTCGCGACGCCGCCCGGGGGCGGGGCCTCGCGGCCCAGGGCGAGGCGTCCGGCGCGTGCGCCCGCGTCGTGCAGGGGGATGCGGACGGTGGTGAGCGTCGGGCTGGCGTCGGCGCTGAAGGGCAGATCGTCGAAGCCCGCGACGGAGACGTCCTCGGGGATGCGCAGACCCTGGTCGCGCAGGGCCGCGCAGATGCCCAGCGCGACGGTGTCGTTCGCGGCGAGCACGGCGGTCAGATCGGGGACGCGGCGCAGCAGTTCGAGGGCGCCGTCGTAGCCGGAGGAACGGTCGTACGCGCCGCCGTGCACGGTGAACTGCTCGGCCTGGGCGAGGAGTTCGGGGGCCGCGGCACGCAGCGCCTGCCGGTGGCCCTCCAGCCGGTCGCGGGTCGTGGTGCGGTTCGCGGGGCCCGTCACATAGCCGATGCTGCGGTGGCCGAGGGAGAGCAGATGCTCGGTCAGACGGCGGCTGCCGCCGCGGTTGTCGAAGGCGACGGTGACGATGCCGTCCCCCTCGCCGGCGGCGGACGCGGTACCGGTCCCGGTGGCGGTGGCGGGTGCGGTGCCCGTACCCGTGCCCGTACCGGGGGAGGGGCGGCCGTCCTCGGCTATCCGCTCCCTTTCCTGCCGGTGCTCCTGCCGCTGTTCCTGCCGGCGTTCCTGCCGGGCCCGCCGCTCGCTCTGCTCGTGCTGCTCCTGCTGTTCGCGCTCCTGCTTCTCCGCCTCCGGGGCGAGCGGCGGCCGTCCGCACAGCACGATCCGTGTGCCGCTCGCCGCGAGGCGGCGCAGCCTGGTGGCCAGCGCGGCGCCGTGCTCCTCGTCCTCGACGCCGCTGCCGGTGAGGACGACCGCGGCCGCGCGCTGCCGCTGGAGGTGCGTGAGATAGGTCAGTTCACGCTCGGTCGAGCCGCCGGTGTTGCAGACGACGGCGAGCTTACGGGCTCCCGGGCCGCCCTCTCCGCCCGTGCCCATCTCGCTCTGCACGGCGCTGGCGATGATGCCGAAGAAGGGGTCGGCGATGTCGTTGACGAGAACGCCGACGAGGTCGGAGGTGGCCGCGGCGAGTGCGCTGGCCGGGCCGTTGACGACGTACTGGAGTTCCTCGACCGCGCGCATCACCCGTGTCCGAGTGGCGCCCGCGACGGGGTAGTTGCCGCTCAGCACGCGTGAGACGGTCGCCGCCGAGACCCCTGCTCGCGTCGCCACATCGGCCAGAGTCACTGCCATCCAGTCCTCCGTTGTCCACAGTCACGTGATGATGCCGTCGGAAACCGCCCCCGCCGGGCGGACGCGGCAGGAGCGCGGCAGTGCGGCCGTGCGGTGGCGCGGTGACGCCGACGGCGCGGAAGCACATCGGCGCAGTACACGCGGTACGCCCGCCCCTGTCGGTGCCCGAACGCGCCCATATTCTCACCCCGCGTGTTCGTTGGTGACCGCAACCGGTTCCCTGGTCTGTTTTCTGCTGCACGCTTTCGTCCCGTCGTGCACGGGTCTTGTCCTGTCATATCAAGCGGCCGTAGTGTCCACGCACGGCAAGCGCTTTCTCCACCGACGGGAGCCCGCTGCATGCCAGTTGACGGAACTCCCCTGCGCGCGGCCGTCGTCGGGACCGGCGGCATCGTCACCGACAGCCATCTGCCCGCGCTGCGCGCCCACTCCGCACGCGTACGGCTCGTCGCGGCCGTGGACGTCGACGACGCGTCCCTCTCCGCGTTTCTCCGCACAGCGCATGCCGCGCTCGGCGAACGCGTCGCCGGATACCGGGAGTTGGCCGCGATGCTCGCCGCCGAACGGCCCGATCTCGTCCTCGTCGGCACACCGCCCGCGCTGCACGCGACGCAGACCGTCGCCGCGCTGCGCGCCGGGGCGTGGGTGCTGTGCGAGAAGCCGCTCTGTCTCTCGCTCGCGGAGTACGACACGATCGCCGCCGAGGAGGGGACGGAGGGTACGGAGGGGCCGGGTGGTACTCAGAGCGCGGCGGGCTCCGGCCCTCAACCGGGCGCCGTCGACGGCCCGTTCGCCTCGTGCGTCTTCCAGCACCGCTACGGCTCCGGCGCCGCACACGCGCGTGACCTGCTGCGCTCCGGCCGCCTCGGACCGCCGCTCGTCGCCCACTGCCAGACGACCTGGTATCGCGACGCGGCGTACTACTCCGTTCCCTGGCGCGGGCGTTGGGCCACCGAGGGCGGCGGGCCGACCGTGGGCCACGGCATCCACCAGATGGACCTGCTGCTCCATCTCCTCGGCGACTGGCGGGAGATACGCGCGATGGCGGGGCGGCTCGCGCACGACGTCGAGAGCGAGGACGTCTCCACCGCCCTCGTCCGCTTCGAAAGCGGCGCCCTGGCCACCGTCGTCAACAGCGTGCTCAGCGCGGACGAGGTCAGCCGCATCCGCATCGACTGCGCCGACGCCACAGTGGAGTTGACGCATCTCTACGGCCACGGCAACGACGACTGGGCCTACACCCCCGCCCCGCACGCACACGGGCTGCGCGCGCCGGACGCGCACTGGCGCACCCCCGCCGCCGACGTGCCCAGCTCGCACGCCGCCCAACTCGGCGGCTTCCTCGACGCGATGGAGAAGGGCGAACGCCCGCCGGGCAGCGGCCGGGACGCCCGCCGTACGCTCGAACTCCTCGCCGCGCTCTACAAGTCGGCCTTCACGGCCGCCCCCGTACACGCCGGTGAACTCTCGCCCCGCGATCCGTTCTACTGCGCCATGCACGGCAACCACCCCGACTGGGCACCCAGGGAGCACTGTTGAGCACACAGCGAGGGACGCGGATGAGCGGGAGCGGCGGATGAGCGGGTTCGGCGCAGGCGACGGCGACGACGTGCGCGCCGGCCTCCCCGTCACCGTCACGCACACGCACGGCGAACGCGTCACCGTCGCGGCGGGCGGCACCGAGCTGATGGCGTACGTCTACGCCCCCGACCCGGTGGCGTTCGAGTCGCGCAAGCCGTACGCGCATCCGCTGCGCACCCTCGCGGGCAGCGTCGTCACCGGCTACCGGCCCAACGACCACCGCTGGCACAAGGGCCTCCAGATGACGGCCAGCCATCTGTCGGGCCAGAACTTCTGGGGCGGCAACTCCTATGTGCACGGCTCGGGTTATCTGCCGCGGCACGAACTCGTCGGCTCCATGCGGCACGACGCCTTCGAGAGCTTCGAAGTCTCCGCCGACAGGCTGGACTTCACCGAACTGCTCGCCTGGATCCCCAACAGCGGCGAGGAGTGGGCGCGGGAACGGCGCCGCGTGGCGCTGCACTCGGTGGACGAGCTGAGCAGCTCGTACGTCCTCGACTGGTCCATCGAGCTGACCAACACCCGTGGCGCACCACTGGAGTTCGGCTCGCCCACGACGCACGGCCGCGAGATGGCCGGCTACACCGGGCTGCACTGGCGCGGGCCGCGCGACTTCACCGGCGGCCAGGTGCTCTCACCGGCCGGGCCGAGCACCGACGAGGAGATGATGGGGCAGTCCGCCGAGGAGCACCCCTGGATCGCCTTCACCGGCGAACACGACGGCTACGACGGGCAGTCGACGCTCGTCTTCGCGCACGCGCCCGGCAACGAGGACTCGGTGCACCCCTCGCACTGGTTCGTGCGCTCCGAGCCCGTGCCGACGGTCGCCTTCTCGTGGGCGTTCTTCGAGGAGTTCGTCCTGCCGCCGGGCGGCTCGTTCGCGTACGGCTACCGGCTGCTGGTCGCCGACGGCGCCCTGGACGTGGACGGCGTGGAACGCCGACTGGCCGCGGTTCCCCGGTGAGCCGGGGCGGCGAGAGGAGGGAGAGAGCCATGGGGGAGCGGACGCCGGGTGCCCGACTGCCGGGCGGCATCGGCCTGTCGCACGTCTCCGCGTACGACTGGGAGGCGCCCGACGGCATGTGCGGCGGCAGCCCGCACATCCATCTCGCGTGCACCGAGGCGTACGTCGTCACGGCGGGCGAGGGTTCGGTGCAGACGCTGACCGTCGAGGACGGCTTCACCGAGACGCGGCTGGAGCCGGGCGTGATCGCCTGGTTCACACCGGGGACGGTGCACCGGATGGTGCACGGCGGCGACCCCGGGCCGGGCGGATCCGGAACCGGCGGACCCGCCCGGTCCGGCGTCTCGGGCGAGGCGCGCGGCGGCGGACTGCGGGTGACGGTGCTGATGCAGAACAGCGGCCTCCCGGAGGCAGGCGACGCGGTGTTCACCTTTCCGCCCGAGGTGCTGGCCGACCCCGGCGCGTACGCGGCGGCCGCCGCCCTCCCCGCCACGGGCGGCCCGGAAGCGGAACGGGCCGCACACGAGCGGCGCGACCTCGCCGTCCAGGGCTTCCTTCAGCTCCGGCAGGCGCTGGAGGAGGACGGCGACGCCGCCCCGCTGCTCGCCTTCCACCGTGCCGCCGTACGGCTCGTGGCCCCCAAGGTGGCGGAGTGGCAGGCCCGTTGGCGCGACGGCGCGCTGGCCGCAGCGGAG
>NZ_LJGW01000296.1 GCF_001751255.1 Streptomyces nanshensis
AGCCCGGCGGCGACGACGGCCAGCCGGTGCGGGAAGTGGCGGCGTCCGGCGGCGAGGCTGTAGGCCACCTGCCGGGCGGGCAGGCCCGGTTCACGCTCGATCCGCGCGAGCAGCCGCTCGGCGACGGCCCGCAGCGCGGCGGGGGTACGGGCCGACAGCAGGAAGGCGGCCTCGCCGTCCCCTCCTTCGGACTCCGGCCCCGTGGTACCGCGTACGGGCGGGTGCTCCTCCAGTACGACATGGGCGTTGGTGCCGCTGGCCCCGAAGGAGCTGACGGCTGCCCGGCGCGGTCCCTCGACGGGCTCGGGCCACGGCTGTGCCGTCGTCGCGACGGTGAAGGGACTGCCGTCCAGCGGTACGCGCGCGTTGGCCTCCGCGAAGTGCAGCGACGGCGGAACGCGCCGCTCCTGCAACGCCAGCAGCGCCTTGAGAACGCCGGCGATGCCCGCCGCGAACTGGGTGTGTCCCAGGTTGGTCTTCACCGAGCCCAGGATGACGCTGCCGGCGGGCGCGTCCCCGAACACCCGGCTGAGGGCGCGGAATTCGATCGGGTCGCCGAGCTGCGTACCGGTGCCGTGCGCCTCGACCAACTGGACGCCGCCGGGCGCGACGCCCGCGTGCACCTCGCGCAGCAGCGCCTCCTGCGAAGCCGCGCTGGGCGCGGTGATGCCGTTGGTGGTGCCGTCCTGGTTGACGCCGGTGGCGCGGACGAGGCCGTAGACGTGGTCGCCGTCGCGCAGCGCGTCCGACAGCCGCTTCAGTACGACGGCGCCCGCGCCCTCGCCGGGGACGAAGCCGTCGGCGCGGGAGTCGAAGCTGTGGCAGCGGCCGGTGGGCGAGAGCATGCCCGCACGGGTCGCGGCCTCGTACAGCCGCGGCGTCGTCTGGAGGAAGACACCGCCCGCGATCGCCATGTCGGCGGCGCCCGTGCGCAGATCGCGGCAGGCCAGATGGAGGGAGACGAGCGAGCTGGAGCAGGAGGTGTCGGTGGTGAGCGCCGGGCCCTTCAGGTCGAGTTGATAGGCGATGCGCGAGGCGACGACCGAGCCCATGGTGCCCCACAGCGCCTGGGCCGGGGCGCGGTCGCCGATGCTGTCGTAGTAGTCGCCCGCGTAACAGCCCACGTACACGCCGCAGTTGCGCTCGCGCAGCCGCTCGCCGGTGTATCCGGCGTCCTCCAGGGCGTTCCAGCACTGCTCCAGGAAGATCCGCTGCTGCGGGTCCATATGGGCGGCCTCGACACCGGAGATCGCGAAGAAGACCGGGTCGAACCGGTCCATGCCGCGTACGAAACTGCCCGCGCGGCACGTCACTTCGGGCCCCAGGTCCCAGCGGGTGACCGGCTCGACGAGGTCGTCACCGGCCAGCAGGCGGTCCCACAGGGCGCGGGGGTCCTCGGCGTCGCCGTAGCGCGCGGCCATGCCGACGACGGCGACCGGGTCGTCCGCCTCGCGGGCCGGGACGGGAGCGTCGGGGACGAACTCGGCAGCGGTGCCCGTGCCGTCGGGGACGGTCACCGTGCCGCCGTAGGTCTCGGTGAGGAACGCGCGCAGCCGCTCGGCGGTGCCGTGGTCGAAGAGGTCGGTGGTCTCCAGACCGGTGCCCAGCGTCTCGTTGAGGACGTTGACCAGGTGGACGCCGAGGATGGAGTCCAGCCCGTAGTCCGCGAAGGGGCGGCGCGGGTCGATCTCCGCGGGCGTCATCTGGAGGGCCTCGCCGAGCGCGTCGAGCAGCACGCGCTCGATGTACGACTCCGCCGACGGCGCGGCGGCAACGGGCGCGACGGCAACGGGCCTGGACGCGCCGGGAGTTGACGTGCTGAGCGGGGACGGGCTAAGCGGGGACGGGCGGGGCGCTCGGGCGTCCGCCGTGTTCCGTACGTCCGCGGGTCCGGGCCAGTAGCGGCGCCCGGCGAAGGGATAGGCGGGCAGATGGAGCCGGGCCGGGACCCGGCCGTCCGCGTACAGGCGACTCCAGTCCAGCGGCATGCCCTTGGCCCAGAACGCGGCCAGTTCCGCCCACTCGCCGCGGGCGGTCCAGCGTCCGACGAGCGCCCGGAGTTCGTCCTTCTCCGCCAGCGCGGCCAGCGCCTCGCCGGTCGCCCGCACCCGGCCACGGTGCCAGGGGCCCTCGCGCTCCGGGTCGTCGGCGAACGCACGGAGCTGTTCGCGCCATTCGCCGGGCGTGGACGCCACACAGCACAGCCGCTCGTCCATGGCCTCGCGGCCCGTCTGGAGCGTCGCCGCGACCGACGTCAGATCGACCGCCTCGCGGGAGTCGAGCCACTCGGCGAACTGCACGGCGCGGGCCCGCAGATCCTCGGGCGTCCTGGCGGACAGCGGCAGCAGCACCGGACGTCCGGACCCGGCGGTCGCGGCGGACCCGTCGGCCACAGCAGGCGCGGAGGTGCGGGCGGCCGGTGCGCCCGTGTACTCCGCGACGACCACATGCGCGTTCGCCCCGCCCGCGCCGAACGACGACAGCCCCGCGATCCGCCGTCCGCCGTCCCCTCCGGTCCGCGGCCAGGGCGCCGCGGCGGTCTGGAGCGCGAACGGTACGGAGCCGAAGTCGATGTCCGAGTTGGGCACTTCGGCGTGCAGCGTGGGCGCCAGTTCGCCGTGCCGGAGCTGGAGCACGAGCTTCGTCAGGCCCGCGATGCCCGCCGCGGCCTCCAGATGCCCGATGTTGGACTTCACCGAACTGAGGGCGCACGGCGCCGCCGTGTCCGTACGGTCGGCGAACGCCTGCGCCAGGCCCTCGATCTCGACGGGGTCGCCGAGCGCCGTTCCGGTGCCGTGCGCCTCGACGCAGCCGACCTCGTCGGCGGAGACGCCCGCGCGGTCCATCGCCTCGCGGATCAGCTCCGCCTGCGCGCGCGGATTGGGCACGGTGTAACCGTTGGTGCGGCCGCCGTGGTTGATGGCCGAGCCGAGGATCACCGCGTGTACGGGGTCACCGTCGGCCTCCGCCTTCGACAGCGGCTTCAGCAGCACCGTGCCGACGCCCTCGCCGGGCACGAAGCCGTCGCCGCCGGTGCCGAAGCTGCGGCACTCGCCGCCGCGGGCGAGCATCCGCGAACGGCACAGCTCCACGTACGTCGAGGGGTGCAGATAGAGGTTGACGCCGCCGGCGACGGCCAACTCGCAGGCGCCGTGCCGCAGATGCTCACACGCCTCGTGCACGGCCGTGAGGGACGCCGAGCACATGGTGTCCACGGGCATGCTGGGCCCGCGCAGATCGAGCAGGTACGAGACGCGGTTGGCGAGCGAGCCGAAGGACGTACGCGGGGAGGCGGGCGGCACGCCGCCCGTGGCGGAGGAAGCGTCCGTCTCCGCGGGGGCGGCGGGGCGGTGCCGGTCGAAGCCGGTCTTGGTGATGCCCGCGAACACCCCGACGCGGGAGCGGTGTTGCTCGGCGAGGCGCTGCCGGGTGTAGCCCGCGTCCTCCAGGACCGACCACGCGCTCTCCACGAACAGCCGCTCCTGCGGGTCCATGTCGGCGGCCTCGCGCGGCGCGATCCCGAAGAACAGCGCGTCGAACTGCGCGAACCCGTCGAGGAATCCGCCCCACTTACTGTAGCTCGCGCCCTCGCGCACCGCGCGCTCGACGTCGGGCTCCCAGAAGCCCTCCAGCGGCCAGCGTTCGGCGGGGATCTCGGTGACGCCGTCCCGGCCGGAGCGCAGGTTCTCCCAGAAGGCGTCCAGGGTGGGGGCGCCGGGATAGCGCCCGTGCAGACCGATGACGGCGATCGGCTCGTCGACAGGTGACGTACGGGCGGGAAGGGGGGCCTCGGCGGAAACCCGGGCGGAAACCGGGGCGGCAGCACCGGTCGTGCCGTTCGTCCCGGCCGTGCGAACGGCCCCGGCGGCGGCGGGAGTTGACGGCCGCGGCTCCGGAGCGGAGGGAGCGGACACGGACCTGGACGTGGACGGGGAAGCGGACGCGGACGGGGACGCCGTGTCGGCGAGCCAGCGGCGGCAGCCCTCCGGATGGTGCTCGGCGAGGTACCCGGCCAGTTCGTTCAGCGTCGGGTACTGGTACAGCAGCGTCTTGGGGAGCGCCCCGAACCACTGCGCGAAGCGGCGGTTGAGCCGGGTGACGGCCAGCGAGTCGATGCCGAAGCCGTCCAGCGGCGCGGCGGCGTCCAGCTCGGCCGGGTCCAACCGCACGGTCTCGGCGACGAGTTGCTTCAGCGCGGGCAGTACGCGGGGGCGCGGTTCCACAGCCGGAGTTCCCTTCCTGTCCCCCTCCGGGGCGTCGTCCTCCAGAGCGCCGTCGACGGCCGTGCCGACGGCCTCGTTCACAGCCGGGTCCGCGACCCCGGTCCCGGTCCCGGCGCCGGCCCCGGTTGCGTTGACGGCCCCGGTTGCGTTGACGGCTCCGATTGCGTCCGGCTCCGCGCCGTCCCGTACCAGGACGTGCGGTGTGCCGAGGGCGAGCGCGGCGTGCAGTGCCGTCAGCGCCGCGCCGGTCGTCAGCGGACGCCCGAACCGCTCGGTGAGTTCGGGCAGTTGCTCGTCCGGCACGGTCATCCCGCCGTCCCGCCACAGCGGCCAGCCGACCGAGAGCGAACGGCCGTGCCGCTCGCCCGCCTCGGCCAGCGCGGCGCGGTGGGTCTGGTAGGCGTCGAGGAAGCCGTTGGCCGCGGCGTAACCGGCCTGGCCCGCGTTGCCGAGCGTCCCGGCGGCGGAGGAGAAGGCCGCCAGGAAGTCCAGCGGCAGTTCGCGGGTGGCCTCGTCGAGGTGGACCAGACCGGCGACCTTGGGCGCCAGTACGCGCTGGGTCTCCCGGTGCGACGCGCGGACCACGTAGTCGTCGGCGAGCAGCCCCGCCGCGTGCACGACACCGTCGAGCCTGCCGTGTGCCCTCAGCACACGATCGACCAGGGCGGCCACCGCGGCCCGGTCGGTGACGTCCACGCTGTGGTATTCGACGCCGTCGGCGGGCGGTTCCGCCCCCTGCCACGGCGCCGGGCCACGACCGCACACGACCGTGACCGCGCCGGGCGCGTGCCGCCGCACGTCGGCGGCGAGCAGCCGCCCGAG
>NZ_LJGW01000302.1 GCF_001751255.1 Streptomyces nanshensis
GGGCCCGGCGGGTCGTGCCGGGCCCGCACCCGCGGTCATGCGGTCATGCGGTCACGCGGGTCAGTCCGCCGTCACGCCGCGCGGCGTCCGCGGCGCCGGTGCCGGCGCACGATGCTCGCGTACCGCTGACCGCTGCTCTTGACCGTCCGCCGCTGTGTCGCGTAGTCGACGTGGACGAGGCCGAAGCGCTTGTCGTAGCCGTACGCCCACTCGAAGTTGTCCATCAGGGACCAGGCGAAGTAGCCGGCGAGCGGCACGCCCCGCTCGACGGCGTCGGCGCACGCGGCCAGATGCTCGTCGAGGTAGCGGACGCGCTCGGGGTCGTCGACGTGTCCGTCCGGACCCACCACGTCGGGGTAGGCCGAGCCGTTCTCGGTGACGTAGATGCAGCGCGCGCCGTAGTCCTCGGTCATCCGCACCAGCGTCTTGGTCAGGCCGGGTGGGTGCACCTCCCAGTCCATGTGCGTACGGCGGGCACCGGCCGGCACCACCCCACGGGCCTGGGGGAGGGGCCCGCCGGGCTCGTCGGCGACGAGGTTGCGGAAGTAGTAGTTCAGGCCCAGCCAGTCCAGCGGTTCGGCGATCGTCGTCAAGTCGCCCGGCTTCTCGGGGAGTTCGACGCCGTACAGCTCCAGCATGTCCTGCGGGTAGCCGCGCCCGTGCAACGGGTCCATCCACCAGCGGTTGGTGTGCCCGTCGGCACGCCGCGCCGCGGCGACGTCGGCCTCGCGCTCGGTCGCGGGCTCGCAGTGGGTGAGGTTGTTGACGATGCCCACGCGTGCCTCGGGCACGGCCGCCCGGATCGCCTGCACCGCGAGCCCGTGGCCCAGGTGCAGGTGGTACGAGGCGGGCACCGCGGCCGCGATGTCCTTCAGGCCGGGGGCCATGTGCCCCTCCAAGTGCCCGATCCAGGCCGAGCACAGCGGCTCGTTGAGCGTCGCCCAGTGCGTGACGCGGTCGCCGAGCCGCTCGGCCACCACCGCGGCGTACGCGGCGAAGTGCTCGGCGGTCTCGCGCGAGGGCCAGCCGCCGCGGTCCTGGAGGGCCTGCGGCAGATCCCAGTGGTAGAGCGTGGGGAAGGGCGTGATGCCCTCTTCGAGCAGGGCGTCGGTGAGGCGGTCGTAGAAGGCGAGCCCGGCCTCGTTGACGGCGCCGCTGCCGTCGGGCACGACGCGGGGCCAGGCGACGGAGAACCGGTAGGAGTCCACGCCGAGTTGCTTCATCAGGGCGATGTCCTCGCGCCACCGGTGGTAGTGGTCGCAGGCCACGTCGCCGTTGTCGCCGTTGGCGACCTTGCCGGGCACACGGCAGAAGGTGTCCCAGATGGACGGGCCGCGGCCGTCCTCGGCGGCGGCGCCCTCGATCTGGTACGAGGCGGTGGCCACGCCCCAGCGGAAATCGGTGGGCAGTGCGAGGGGTGACGAGGCGGTGGCGGTGGAGGCTTCGGTCGCTTCGGACACGGACTTCCTTTCCTACGGTGCGTGCCGGTTCCTACGGTGCGTGCCGGTCGTACGGGACGGCCTGACGAACGGCCGGCCCGGCGAACGGACGTGCCGGACAAGACGGTTATGCGCCGGGTACGGGCACGACGGACTGCGGACGGACGACGGTCGGCGGGTGACGAGTATCAGGTGGCGGGCGACGGGCGACGGGTGGCGGGCGATGGACGACGGCTGACAGGTGGCGGACGGCGGAGGACGGCCGGCAGGTGACGGATGACGGTCGGCGAACGGCAGTTGACGGGTGACAGATGACAGATGACGGCAGATGTCAGATGACAGCCGGCAGCCGCCGCGCCCCGCCGGCCCGTACGGTCCGCCCGTGCCGTGACGGCGGGACGGCACCGCGCGCACAGTTCGCACAGTTCGCGCCCCCCCCCGTACCGTCACGGCCCGGCGGCCCGGCTCACCCGCTCATGTCGCCCTCCGCGGGCCTCACTTGACCGCGCCCGCGGTCAGCCCGGTGACCAGGTAGCGCTGCAACAGCAGGAACCCGGCGACGATGGGCACGCTCGCCACCAGTGAGGCGGCCATGACCTGGTTCCAGTACACCTGCGTCTGCGTGGCGTAGCCCTGGAGTCCGATGGCGAGGGTGCGCGTCGTCTCGTTCGTCATGACGGACGCGAAGAGGACCTCGCCCCACGCCGTCATGAACGAGTAGACGGCGACGGCCACGATGCCCGGCACCGCCGCCGGCACCACCACCCGCAGCAGCGCCCCGAGCGGACCGCAGCCGTCGGTGAGGGCGGCCTCGTCCAGGTCCCGCGGGATGGAGTCGAAGTAGCCGATCAGCATCCAGATCGAGAAGGGCAGCGTGAAGGTGAGGTAGGTGATGATCAGCGCGCCGCGTGAGCCGTACAGCGCGATGCCCGTCGCGTTCCCGAGGTTGACGAAGATGAGGAACAGCGGCAGCAGGAAGAGGATGCCGGGGAACATCTGCGTCGAGAGGATCGTGACCGTGAACAGCCGCTTGCCGCGGAAGCGGTAGCGGCTGACCGCGTACGCCGCGAAGGTCGCGATGACCACCGAGCAGCCGGTCGCCGCGCCCGCCACGATCAGCGAGTTGAGGAAGTAGTCCGCGAGCGGCACCGTGCTCCAGATGTCCACGTACGGACTGAGCGTCAGCTCGCTCGGAATCCACCGGAAGCGGTCCGAGACGTCCTGGAGCGGCTTGAGCGAGCTGCTGACCATCACCAGCAGCGGCGTCGCCGCGAACAGCGTGAGCAGGGTCAGCACGATGCGCCGTGTCCAGATGAAGGACACCGGGGGCGCGGACGGGGAGCCCGGACGGACGCCCTTCACCGCGCGGACTCCGGCCGCGGCCGGTCCCGTGCCGGGCCGGCGGTCGAGCGTCGCCGTGCCTCCCGTGTCGTCCGCCGTGCCGCCCGCGGGGGCGGTCGCCGTCGTCTCAGACATCGCGCTTCCTCCCCGCGCCCGTGGCCAGCAGATAGACGCCCGTCACCAGCAGCAGGAAGAGCAGCAGCAGCACGGACATGGCCGAGCCGGAGCCGAAGTCCCAGGTGACGAACGACGCTTGGTAGATGTGGATCGAGATCAGGTCCGCCGCCTCGGGGGCCGACTTGCCGAAGAGGATGTACGGCACGTTGAAGTCGTTGAACGTCCACAGGAACAGCACCAGCACCAGCACCTGGTTGACCGGCCGCAGCGACGGCAGCGTGATCCGGCGGATCTGCTGCAGCATCCCGGCGCCGTCCACCTGCGCCGCCTCGTACAGCTCGCGCGGGATGTTCTGGAGCGCGGCCATGAGGATCAGGAAGGCGAACGGCCAGGTGCGCCACACGGCGACGATCACCAGGGCCGCGAAGCTGTTGTCGCCGATGAGCCAGAACGGCTCGGAGTCGGTGAGCCCCAACTGGTCGTGTATGACGTGGTTGACCATGCCGCCGTCCCGCTGGAGCAGGAAGGACCAGGTGATCACGGCGGTGTAGACGGGCAGCGCGTACGGCGTGAGGAACAGGGCCCGCAGCACGCCGCGTCCGCGGAAGGAATCCTGCATCAGGATCGCCGCCGTCACCCCGAGCAGCCACGCGAGGGAGACCGCCAGCACGGTGAAGGCGCAGGTGACGAGGAACGAGTGCAACAGGGCTTCGCCGACGGGGGCGTTGACGTCCACGGCGATGCCGAAGTTGTCCGTCCCGGCCCACGGGGCCTCGCCCCAGTTGCGGATGTACTGCTGCGTCAGCTCCTTGAAGCTCATCACCACGCCGACGGCCATCGGCCCCAGGTGGATGAGGAGTTCGAGGACGAGGGCCGGGAGCAGCAGCAGGTACGGCA
Source organism: Streptomyces nanshensis (assembly GCF_001751255.1). Lineage (GTDB taxonomy): Bacteria > Actinomycetota > Actinomycetes > Streptomycetales > Streptomycetaceae > Streptomyces > Streptomyces nanshensis_A. Next base: position 3,795 of record NZ_LJGW01000302.1, read on the forward strand.
GTCCGGCCCGGCGCAGGCGGTCGGGGAGGATGCGCCTGCGCCGGGGGAGTGAGGGCTCGTTGCCGGCCGCCTGCGCCGCGGGGGCCGGACGGGACGTGCCGGGTGGGGGGCTGAGAGTCGTCATCGGTCCGGCTTACTTCCGCATCTGCTGCTGTGCGGCGGTCAGTTCCTTCTTCACCGAAGCCGTGGTCACCTTGCGTCCGGCCGCGGCGTCGGCGAAGAGGTCCTTGGTGGCGTTGCCGACGAGCGTCTCGAACTTCGACTCGTCCGGGACCTGCGGCAGCGGCGCGGAGGAGGTGGTGAGCACCTCGCGCAGCACCTTCAGGTCCGGGGTGTCGAATGCCTTGTCGCTCTGCGCGGACTTCACCGGCGGGATCGATCCGTACTCCGCGTTGAGGGTGCGCTGCTCCTTGTCGGACGTCATGAACTTCGCGAACTTCAGGGCGCCGTCGATGTTGTCGGTGTTCTTGAAGACGGCCAGGTTGATCCCGGCGACCATCGACCTGGTGCCCTTCTCGCCGGAGCCGGGCGCCTGTACGGGGATGGGGGCGACGCCGTACTCGTCGGGCTTCATGCCGTTGGACTTCAGGCTGGTGCCCGCCGCCTGCCACAGCAGCATGGCCGACTTGCCCTTCGCGAAGTCGCGTACGGACTCGCGCTTGGCGAACTCGGCGTTGCCGGGCGGCGCGATCTTGTTGTCGGCCAGCAGGTCGACGTACTGCTTGACGGCCTTCACGGCGCCGTCCGAGTTGAACTGCGGCTTGCCGGAGGAGTCGAAGAAGTCGGCGCCGTGCTGCTTGCCGAGGATGAAGGCGTGGTGCGCGTTCTCGACGGGGTCGCCGCCCTCGACGGCGATGCCGTACTTGTCGCCCTTGGTGAGCTTCTTGCCGTCCTTCACCAACTCGTCCCAGGTGGCGGGGGGTTCGTCGATCCCCGCGTCCTCGAACATCTTCTTGTTGTAGTAGAGGCCGTAGGCGAGGGAGTAGAGGGGCAGCGCCGCCGGGTCCTTCTGCGGTGCGCCGGCCGCGGCCAGTGCGGAGGGCGTGAAGCGGTCGGCGCCGCCGACCTTCGCCATGTTCTTCTTGTCCCACGGCAGCAGCGCGCCCGTGGCCTGCAGCGAGGCCGACCAGGTGTTGCCGATGTTGAGCACGTCAGGGCCCTGCCCGGAGGACGTGGCCGCCAGGATGCGGTCCAACAGGCTGTCCCACGGGATGACTTCGAGCTTGACCTTGATCCCGGTCTGCTTCTCGAAGCGCTTCAGCTCGGGCGTGAGCACCTTCTTGTCATGGGCGATGCTCGTGCCCTGGTTGCTGGCCCAGTACGTCAGTTCCTTCGGCTTGTCGTTGCTGCCCTCGCCGTTGGTCGTGCTGCCGCCTCCGCAGGCTGCGGTGACGGCAGCCATGGCGGCGGCGAGTGTGGCGGTGACTGCGGTGCGTGCCCGGCTTCTGCGCATGGCGACGGCCCCTCCCCGAGGCTCCTGCGTTCGGCCCCTGAATGGTCCGAACCATTAATTTCACGGCGTGAGTTAAGTAGTGAGAGAAGGGGGCGTCAAGACTTCTGACAGAGGTAGATTGGCCGGGGAGGACGGCAGATGGGCGGACACGACAGGCGTACGGTGCGCGACCTGCGGCGCAGCAACCGCGCGGCCGTGCTGCGCCGGCTGTACTTCGAAGGCCCGCTCAGCAGACAGGAGTTGGCCCCGGCGACCGGACTCAGCTCCGGCTCGATAAGCAATGTCGCCACCGAACTCCTCGCGGAGGGCGTGCTGGAGCAGGCCGGCTCGGTCGGATCCGACGGCGGACGCCCCCGGAGACTACTGCGCGTAGCGCCGCACTGCGCCTGCCTCGTCGGCGTCGACGTCGGCGAAACCCGCGTACGCGTCGAGCTGTTCGACCTGATGCTGGGCGAAGTCGCCCGCAGCGAACAGCCGTTGGACGCCGACGGGCACGACGCCGAGTTCGTCGTCCGGCTCATCGAGAAGGGCCTTACCGCCGTGCTCGCCCATGTCGACGCCGCCACGGGCCCGTTGCTGGGCGTGGGCGTCGGCGTCCCCGGCATCGTCGAGCATCCCGCGGACGGCGGGGCGCTCGTGCACGGCCAGACCATCGGCTGGGACGCCGTCCCGCTGGAGGCGATGCTGCGCGAGTCCGCCGGCTTCCCCGGCGGCCGGTTCCCCAACTCCGGCCGTACGGACGGCGATCGGGTGCCGCTGTACATCGGCAACGGCGCCAAGACCCTCGGCCAGGCCGAGATGTGGTTCGGCGCCGGACGCGGGGCGCGCGACGCCGTCATCGCCCTCATCGGCTCCGGCGTCGGCGCGTGCGTCGTCACCGGCGGCGAACCGTACGCGGGCGCCTCCAGCAGCGCGGGCGAGTGGGGCCACACCGTGCTCAGCGTGGGCGGCCGTGCCTGCCGCTGCGGTGCACGCGGCTGTCTGGAGGCGTACGTCGGCGCGGGCGCCGTGCTGGAGCGCTGGC
>NZ_LJGW01000021.1:0-110 GCF_001751255.1 Streptomyces nanshensis
TCGCCCTCGACTCCCGCGACTCCCGCCGCCAGCAGCGACATCCGCCGCTGCACGACCGCGCGCACGGCACCGTCGTCGAGCGTGAGGGCGCCGCGCGGCGTCGAGGCGTG
>NZ_LJGW01000021.1:1094-14977 GCF_001751255.1 Streptomyces nanshensis
CGCGCGCCCCTCGCGCCCGCCGGGCGCACCCGCGCCCCCCACGGCGCCGCCCGCCGTGCCGCCGTCCACGTCCCGCTGTCCGTCTGTCGCCTCTGTCACGCCCGTGTGCTTCCGTTCCCTGCCGCCGTGTGCGCCGTGTACCTCCCCGTACGTCCCGCGTCGCGCGCGTCCCGTACGGTGTCGGTCACGGCCGCCGCGGCACTCCTCCCGCCCGCGGCCTCCGCGTCCGCAATCTACGGGAGGCGGCACCGGCGCCGCTCCTCCGTTCCGGCCAGTGGACGGGTGGGCATAACAACCTTTGTCCCCGTATCGGCGCGGGACACCCCGACGCAGATTGTCACCGGCCCGGTGCCCGGCATACGGTCAGTGGTCGACCACGGCCGCCACCCCCACCGGCCGGTTTCCACCACCGCCCCCCGACCTCCTGCCAGGAGTCCAGTCCCGTGCCCTCTGCCGGTCTCTCCACCCGCCGCGCCGTCCAGCTCACGGCGCTGCTCGCGCTGACGGTCTTCTACGCCGCACAGCTCGCGGGCGCGCTGCTGCCGAACGTGCCGGTCTTCATCGCCGCCTCCGTGGCGGGTCTCGCGCTCGACCTGTACCTCACGCACCAGCAGCCCGGCCTGCTCGCCCTGCTCGGCAAGGTCCGATTCGACGTCACCACACGCCAGTTGCTGCGCGACATGCTCATCGTCATCGGCCTGGTGCGCATCCCCGACGTCCCGCCGGACATCGAGCGTCCCCTCACCCTGCTGCTCCTCGCGGCGTACGCGGCGCACTTCCTGTGCCAGGCCGTCGCCCAGTTCGTACGCCGCAGCCGTACGCTCCCGATCCTCACGCGCAACATCGACGCCTCCGACCTGCGTCTGACCATCGCGCCCCCGCGTCTGCTGGCGCGGCAGCCGAGCCGCCGTCTGCTGCGGTTCGCCATCCCCGGCACCGTCGGTCTGATGCTGAGCGCGTCCCTGTCCTCCGAGGTGTGGGGCATTCTCGGCGTCGGCCTGAGCATCGCGCTGTCGCTGGGCGGTGCCGTGTATCTGGGCACCTGGATGCTGCCGAAGAAGCGGCACGCGAACGAGCAGCAGGCGCTGGCCTGGCTCGACCGCTGGCTCGCGGCGTACAAGCCGACGGTCGGCATGTACTTCTCGGGCGGCACCACGTCCGCGTACCAGGCGAACATGTGGCTCTCCACGGTCGCCCAGCTCGACGGCAACCCCATCATCGTGCTGCGTGAGCGCTTCATGGTGCAGAAGATCGAGGCGACGGACATCCCGATCATCTGCATCCCGAAGGTCGCGCACCTGATGCACCTGGAGCACTCGACGCTGAAGGTGATGCTGCACCCCGCGAACTCCGGCAAGACCTCGCAGGTGCTGCGCATCCCCACCGTCAAGCACGCGTTCATCAACCACGGCGAGAGCGACAAGCTCTCCTCCTGCAACCCGTACGCGAAGGCGTACGACGAGGTCTGGGTCGCCGGTCCCGCCGCCCGCGAGCGCTACCAGCTCGCCGACATCGGCGTCGACGACCGCGACGTGGTCGAGGTGGGCCGCCCCCAGCTCTCCCCGATCGAGCCGTACACGGGCCCGCCGCAGGGCGCGTACACCACCGTGCTGTACGCCCCCACCTGGGAGGGCTGGACGAACGACCCCGGCAACACCTCGATCATCCTCGCCGGGGAGAACGTCGTCCGGGCGCTGCTGGCGGACCCGGGCGTACGGCTGCTGTACAAGCCGCACCCGATGACCGGTTCGGTCGACCCGCGCGCGGGCGCCGCCAACCTCCGCATCCAGGAGATGATCGTCGAGGCCAACTCGAAGCGTTCCGGTGAGCGCCCCGGCCCCGAGGCCACCGCCGAACTGGAGCGTTGCGCACGCGAGTTGGACGAGCTGACCACCACCGCCTTCCGCCCCGGCGCGGACGAGGTGGAGAAGATGATGCTCCAGTCCACCCCCGAGGCGGACCGTGCCGAGCGGGTGGCCGCGGCGACCGCCGCCTGGGAGGCCGCCAACTGGGCCGCGTTCCCCGAGTGGGAGCACCAGATCATCACCGGTCCGCGGCCGACGATCTACACCTGCTTCAACCAGTCCGACCTGCTCATCTCCGACGTCTCCTCCGTCGTCTCGGACTACCTCAGCAGCGAGAAGCCCTACGCCGTCGCCAACACCAGCGGCCTGGGCGAGAAGGAGTTCCGCGCGGGCTTCCCGACGGTGCGCGCCGCGACCATCCTCGGCCCGGCCGCGGAGGAGATCCCGGCGCTGCTGGAGTCGGTGCGCGACCCGTCGAAGGACACGCTGGCCACCGCGCGCGCCGAGCTGAAGGTCCATCTCCTCGGCCCGTCGGACCCGCCGTCGATGACGCGGTTCAACCAGGCGGTGACCGACCTGTACGACTCGACGGTCGCCCGCAACGAGCGGGTCGCCCGCCGTACGAACGAGATCCCGGGCCAGCGTGAGACGGAGGCCCAGGAGGCGGCGGAGGAAGCCGAGTTGGAGGCCCCGGTGAACGGCGGCACGCCGTCGGACCCGGAGGAGGCCGACCAGGTCACGGCCTGACGCACGTCCCGTACACGCCCGTACGTACCTGGCACGCCCGTACGCGCTCGTACGCCCGAAGGTCCCGGGAGGCCCGCCGCCTTCCGGGACCTTCGCGTGTGCGGGGCACCCCTAGAGGAGATCCCACTCGCGGGAGCGCTCGGTCAGTCTGCGGTGCACGGCCGCCGTGGCCGGATTCGCGGGCCTGCCCGCGCGCACGGCCAGATACAGGGTGTTCAGCGGGCGCACCGCCGGCTGGTGCAGGGTCTCCACCGAGCCCGCCCCGAGGGCCGGTTCGGCCAGATAGCGCGGCAGCACGGACACCCCGGCACCGGCGACCACGGCCGCGAGCACCGTACGCAGATCGGGGACGGTGACCGCGACGGGATTGGGCGGACGGCGGCCGAACTCGCTGCGCCAGTACCGGCGGACGATGGGCAGCTCCTCCCCGTAGGCGACCAGCGGCAGATGCGCCAGCGCGCGTACGGGCTCCGCCGCGAGACGGTCCGGGTCGACCGTACGGGCCAGGCCGGGTGAGCCCACCAACAGGAACTCCTCGTCCGCGAGCGGCGTCGCGACCACGTTCTCCAGCCGGGGGCGCACCGCGGAGACCACGAGGTCGACGCGGGCGGCGGAGAGCGCCGTCAGCAGCTCGTCCGCGAGACCGAGGGTGATCCGCAGCCGGAGCCCGCGCGCGGTGAGCGGGGCCAGCGCGGGGACGACGCGCAGGGCCATCAGATCGGACGGGCCGGCCAGATGCACCGTCCCGGCCGGGTCCTCCTGTCCGGTGCCGTTCTCGCCGGTGCCGAGGGCGTGGTGCAGCTCGTCGAGGTGGGTGCCGATGCGCCGGGCGAGGTCGTAGGCGCGTTCCGTGGGCACGGCGCCGCGGCGTGAGCGCAGGAACAGCGGCTCGCCGATCTGGGCCTCCAGACGGGCGAGTTGGCCGCTGACGGCCGGCTGGCTCAGGCCGCGCCGGGACGCCGCGGCGGTGATCGAGCCGCCCCGGTAGATCTCGAGGAAGGTCGAGAGCAGATCGAGGTCGGGCAGCGCCAACGCAACCCTCCGGTCATAAGAATGCTGATGGACCGGCTCAACTTAGCGGAGGAATTCCGAGGGCCGCAGGTGTTGGACCCGGCGACGGACGGAACACCGGCAAGCCGCGGACAGGACGTCCGCGACGGACCGCGGAGTCGGACGTCTGGGGCGCGGGTGCACGTGCCCCCGTGCACGTCCGGGTGCCGCCCCGTACGCCCGCGTACCGACCGCGTGCCGGTCACAGACCGGCACAACTGCCGGTCATCCACCGGCAGAACGCGCAACGAGAGAGGAAAGCCCGACCATGGCAAGGATTCTGATGGTCGTCTCCGCCGCCGACAGCCTCACGCTGGCCGACGGCTCGTCCCACCCCACCGGCTACTGGGCCGAGGAGGTCGCCGTCTCGCACCGAGTGCTGCGCGAGGCGGGCGTCGACGTGGACGTCGCCACCCCCGGCGGCGCCCGGCCCACCGCCGACCCCGTCAGCCTCGACGAGCGCAGCGGGGCGTCGGAGGAGAGCGCGGCGGAGTTCCGTGCGTATCTCGACTCCCTGGCGGGCGAGTTGGCGAAGCCGCTGGCCCTCGCGGACGTGACGGCCGCCGACTACGACGGCGTGTACATCCCCGGCGGCCACGGCCCCATGGAGGACCTGGCGAACGACGCCGACCTCGGCCGGCTGCTGAGCGCCTTCGACCGGGACGGCAAGGTCGTCGCGGCGCTGTGCCACGGCCCCGCGGGAGTGCTCAGCGCGAGCGGCGCCAGCGGGGAGAGCCGGGACACGGGCGCCGGGTTCGTCTTCTCCGGGCGCAGGCTCACGGTCTTCACCGACGAGGAGGAGCGTGGCGGTGGACTCGGCGAGGTCGTGCCGTACTTCGTGGAGAGCCGGCTGCGGGACCTCGGCGCCGTGATCGACTCCGGCCCGGCCTGGCAGCCCAGGGTCGTGGTCGACGGCAACCTGATCACCGGGCAGAACCCGCAGTCCAGCGCGGAGACCGCGGGCGCGGTCGTCGAGGCGCTCAAGGAGCGCGGCGCCGCCTGACCCACCGGACGGCACCGCGGCGGACCGCACCGCGCCCGCGACGACCGGGAAGCGGGGCGAACTGCCGTTCCCGGGAGGTGAGTTCGCCTCCCGGGGACGGCCCGTCCGCGCCGGTGGGCGTCTGTCCCCCGGGCCTCGCCGGGGGTTCTCCCCCCTTCCGTCCGGGCGGCAGCGGGATGTCCCCGCCGGCCCCGCCCGGACGACGATGCGGGAGTCATCGCGGACGACCGACGGGGGAGACGACGACATGAGTACGCGACCGCAGGAGTTCCACGGGCCGAGCAGGGCCGCACGGACCGCCAGGGCCGTCGCGGCGGGCGTCGCCGTCCTGGCCGTCACCGGCAGCGCCGCTCTCACCGTGGCCTCCGCCCAGGACTCCGGGCGCTCCAGCGCGGGGAGTCCGGCAGGGCTGTGGCGCGTGGACGGCTACGGCACGGTGCTCGCGGTCGGCGAGAAACGCGTGCAGGAGTACCAGACGACCGGGGTGAGCTGTCTGGAGGGCCCGGCGGCGCGGCGTACGGGGGGCCACGGCCGCAGCGCCCGGTATGCGACCGGCGACGGCACGTCCTTCACGCTGCGCTCACGGGCCGGGTCGGCGCACCGGGCGACGATGCGCTGGGAGCAGTCGCCGGGACACCGGGAGCTGCGGCGCATCGAGAGCCTTCCCGAGCGGTGCGACCGCAGCGTCCCGAAGGGACCGGTGGCCACGTTCGACGTCTTCTGGCAGACCTTCGCGGAGAACTATCCGTTCTTCGCGGCCAAGGGCGTCGACTGGGAGGAGGTCCGCGACCGCTACCGTCCGCGTGTGCACGCCGGGACGAGCCGGGCCCAACTCTTCGAGATCTTCCGCAAGATGGCCGCCCCGCTGTACGACGCGCACGTCGCGGTGCTCGCGGGCGAGACCGGCACCTTCGGCCGCGTACGGCCCGGCACCGAGGCGCCCACGCCCGAACTCGACGCCACGGTACGGACGTTCGTCGAGCGGCGCGATCTGAAGGACGGCACGCTACGGGAGTTCGGGAAGGGCAGGATCGGCTACGCGGATCTGCCGGACGGACAGGGCTATCTGCGCCTCTCCGGCTTCGTCGGCTACACCGGCGGCGACTACGCCTCCCAACGGGCCGAGCTGCGGCGGGCGTTGGGCGCCGTCTTCACCGCCGAGCGCACGCGGCGCCTCACGGGTCTGATCGTCGATCTGCGCGTCAACGGCGGCGGTTCGGACAGCCTCGCCCTGGAACTGGCCGGACGTCTCACAGGGCGCCCCTACTTCGCGTACGCCAAGGCCGCGCGGAACGACCCGTCCGACCCGGAGCGCTTCACACGTCCGCAGCCCGTGCACGTACGTCCGGCCGCCGGTGCGCCCCGCTACACGGGCCCGGTCGCGGTGCTGACCGGCGGCTCGACGGTCAGCGCGGGCGAGACCTTCACCCAGGCCCTGATGGAGCGCCCGGACCGTACGGTCCGCATCGGGCAGCCCACACAGGGGGTCTTCTCGGACACGCTGGAGCGGCGGCTCCCCAACGGCTGGAGCGTCATGCTCCCGAACGAGGAGTTCCGTACGCGGCATGGCCGCACCTTCGATGGCACGGGCATCCCGCCGCATCTGACCGAACCGGTCTTCACCGACGAGGAGTTCGCACACGACCGCGACTCGGCCTTCGACCGCGCACGGCGCGAGCTGACCGCAGCACGTGAACGGGGCGGACGGAGCTGAGGAGTTGAGGATCTGGTTGAGGATCTGAGGGCCGGAGGCCGAGGGGCGAGGAGTCGAGAGGCGCGGGCCCGGAGACGAGCGGCGCCGGTTCCGGTTCGTACGGCCCCCGCCCGGCACCCTGACTCCGGAGTCTCCGTACGGCAAACGGAATGCCGCCCATCGGCGGAACACGCCACACCCACCGGTCCGGTCCGCAGGTGAACCGATCTCACGTCCCTATTCTGTGAACGATTCGGCGAGGGAAAAACCCGGGGTGAAAATTCTTCTCCCTTCTGACCCCGTGCTCATGGCCCCGCCGAATCCAGAATGCGGCCCACGTCATCGGAGATCACACACGCATGAACGACCAGAAGAACGCGAACGAATTCCCCCGGCGTCAATTCATCGCGCTCTCGGGCACCCTCGGTGCCACGACGCTGCTGACCGGTGCGGGAGTCGTGGCGGCCACGCCCGCCACGGCGAACCCGGCGCACGCAGGACCGTCGCCCACCCCGTCGTGCCCCACTCCCCCGCCGCCCGGCGGCGCGAACCCCTGTCCGCCTCCCGCGATGCAGTCCCTGTGCGGAGCGCCCACCGACACCGACCCGCTGTGGCAGGACGTCCAGTACTGCACACAGGGCATCGCACCGCCGACCCCGCCGCCGCCCACCTGCTTGAAGGTGACCGCGAACGACGTCGTGCTGCACGGCAGGCCGGAGAACACGCACAACTACCTCCTCCTCCCCTCGTGCCGGATCACGGGCATCGAATGCCCCTTCATCCACACGGACTCGGCGCCGAACTACTGGCGCGACGCATGGGAGAACGCGCGCAGCGGAGGAAGCGTCCCCGTGCAGTACCGGAGTATCGGGCTGGGAATCAACTCGCAGGGTGCCCGCCACTTCAACCAACTGCACATTCATATGGCAGGCGTCATGGACAGCACCCAAAGGCGCCTCCAGGAACTCGAATCCCAGGGCCGTATGGCCACCCAGCCCTCCCAGTGGGCCGCCCCAGGCAACCAGTCGCCGATCACGGGGAATTCGGGTTCGGGCGACCGCGTCTACCGCATCCTCAGACTCCGGGACCTCCAGCAGAACCTCTTCACGCTGCTGTACCGGAACGTGGTGGTCCCGAACTCGCTGAGCATGGCGAACCAGACCATGATCGTGGTCCCGAAGATGACGGCCACCGGATTCGCCGACGCCTTCTACGTCCTCAACAGCGACTCGTCCCTCCACGACGGCACGAGCACATGTGACCATCTGCTCGTGTACAACTGACGGCCGCCCGACGGCAGTTGACCCGAGGGGTGCCGGACATCGCCGGGGTGATCGCCCAACGCCCCCTTGTGCAGGGGCACTTCAGCCCCTGCACGGGGGGGCGGGCCGCACTCTAGACGCGGCGCCAGCGCGCCAGCGCGAAGGAGAACAGCCCGTACAGCGTGACCCCGGCGGCGACGGAGACCAGCAGCCACGGACCGGCCTGTGTCTGCGCGAAGGACTTCAACGCCCCGTCCATGCCCCGCGCTTCGTCCGCGTCGGACGACCACGCCGCCTCCATCGCGAAGACCCCCAGCACGACGAGGACCGCGCCGCGCGCCACCCCGCCGCTCACCCCCAGCACATCGACCCATCGGCGCTGCCGGCGCGGAATGCGCGACATCCGCAACTGGTCGTGGTACTTGCGCCGTACGGCCTGTACGGCACCCCACGCGCCCACCGCCGCCACGGCCAGCCCCGCCCCGCCGACCAGCAACTCCCCTGCGGGCAGGGCGAGAACGCGAGCCGTGATGTCCTGCGACCTGCCGTCGCTGGAACCGCTGCCCTTCTCACCGGAGGCGTACGAGAGCACCGAGACCGCGAGCACCGCGTACAGCACACAGCGTGCCGCCGCCAACAGCCGCTTGTGCGGCTTCCGTCCGCCCTTCTCGGACGCCCCGAAGAGCGCCTCCGTCAGCCGCCACAGCGCCAGCCCGGCCAGCCCGATCCCGACGCCCCACACCAGGAGGCGCCCGAAGGGCTGCTCCGCCAACTGCCGTAGCGCGCCGCCCTGATCGGCCGCCGTACCGCCGCCGTCCCCGACGGCGATGCGCAGCGCGAGCAGCCCCACGAGGACGTACAGCACCCCCTGGGCGACCATGCCCGCCCGTGCGACTGCTTCGAGGACGGTGCTGTCCGCCGCCTGCCGGGCCGTACGGCGCCCGCGTCTCGCCACCGCCGCTGCGTTCATGCTCCCGCCGCCTCCCCGACTCCGCGTCTCTCCTCGACCGGCCCGTCGTCTCGCGGTCCCATCGCGGTCCCTCCCCACTCGTCGCACACCCTCGCGCCCCTCGCGTCAACGCGCGGGCGGCGCAGGGTGAGCGGTTGCCCCGGCCGGGACGGCGGAAACGCGGTTGCCGGACGTACGCGGCCGGGCGCAGGCTCCTGATGTGATCGAGCTGCGCGTACTGACACCGGACGACTGGCGCAGTTGGCGCGCCCTCCGCCTCGCGGCTCTCGCGGACGCGCCGTACGCCTTCAAGTCCCGTCTCTCCGAGTGGCAGGGCCCCGGCGACCGCGAGGAGCGCTGGCGGGACCGGCTGAGCGTCCCCGACGCGTGCGACCTCCTCGCCCTCCTCGACGGGGAGCCCGTCGGCATGGCGGGCGGTACGCCCGGGGCGTCGCCCGGCGAGGCGTGGCTGCGTTCCCTGTGGGTCGGCGCCTACGGGAGGGGACGCGGCGTCGCCGACCGGCTGCTGGACGCCGTGGAGGAGTGGGCCGCCGCGGCGGGCGCCCACGTGCTCCGCCTGTCCGTGATCCCCGGCAACACCCATGCGATCGCGCTCTACCGACGCCACGGCTTCGCGGACACCGGCCGGCCCGGGGACCTGCTCCCGGACGGGCGGCACGAGGTGGTGATGGCGAAGCGGCTGGACGGGACGCCGTGAGGCCGTACGGACCGACGCGCTGAGGGGCCGACGCGCTGAGGGCCAACGGGCTTACGGCGCCGCGCCGTTCAGAAGGGCACCGCCCCGTCCCGGGTGACCGTCGGGACGGACAGCACGGCGTCGAACGCCTCCGGTACGGACAGGCTCTGGACGGCGCTCTGCGTCCTGATCCGCCGGAGCAGCGGCCGCCCCTGCGCGTCGGCGGGCGAGCGGCGCAGATCCGTCAGCGTGACCGCGTCACCGAGACCGGCACCGTCGAGTGCCGCTTCGACGCTGCCGGATCCGGGGTCCGCGAGGCGTGTGTCGACGAGCGTGAAACCGACCCCGCTGCCGGTGTCGGTGTCGGTACCGGCTTCGGTGCCGCCGGCCTCCACCGACATCTCGGGCACATGGTCGTCGGTGTGGGTCAGCGCCAGCGCGCGGTAGTCCTCGCCGAGCGCCAGCCGCAGATGCTGCCCCATCGGCAGCGCGGTGAGGACGCCGTCGAACTCCACGGCCGTCTGCTGGATGTGGTTGTTGTGCGCCATGACGACGACCCGCTCGTGCGGCGCGGCCCGCTCCAGATGCCAGCGCACCGACTCGGCCATGAAGATCTCCCGCACCGACAGATCCATGGGCGAAGTCCGCCCGGAGAGCAGGGAGTTCATCGCCCGGAACATATGGTCCGCATGGCAGGCGGCCTCCACCCCGCGCCGTACGACGTCGAAGTCCCGCCGGCCACGGCACGCCACATGCAGCGGTTCGGCGGCGCGGACACGCAGCAGCAGCCGCGCGAGCCCGGCCGTCAGCGCATCCTGGGCCGCGGTGCCGAGGGCCGCCCACGCGGGCGCGGCGGCGGCACCGGAGGCGGCGTCGCCGAGGAACCCGTCGCTGATCTCCAGCACGGATTCCAGGAGGGGCAGCGCCTCCGGGTCCACCTCGCGCAGGGACCGTGCCACCGGTTCCAGGGCGGGCCGCAACGCTCCCCCGGCCGTGGGCAGATCGATCCCGGCGAACCGCAACGGGTTCGCGCTCGTACGGTTGTGACGGCGCAGCCAGTGCAGGAGGTCCGTCGCGAGCCACACGCTGGAGCCCGGACACACGGCGGCCAACTCGCCCTCGTCGCCCTCGCCTTGGAGCCACGGGTCGAGCGCGAAGCCCTCGCTGAAGCCGAACTCGAAGGCGAGGACGGTGAATCCGCAGCGCTCCGCGAGAAAGCGCAGCACGCGGCGGCGCGCGGCGGAGAACTCCTCGACGAAGTGCGCGCCTTCACCGACGGCGACGACACGCGCGTCCCCGACGATCTCCCGCAGCGGCTCCAGATCGTCGAGCCCCCGACCCGGATCGAGGCTGCTCAGCCTGTGGGCGTGGGCACGGAACCAGTCGGCGAGACGGACGTCGCCGTCCTCCGGCGTCGGCGAGGGACCGGACGAGCCGGTGGACGCGTGGACGGACGGGCGGGAGCGATCGGGCATGGCGAACTCGGCTCTCTGACGGCTGGGTCGGCGCCCCTCGCGGTGGAACGCCGCCGGGCTCACTCGTCGAACGGGTCGAAGTCCTGGTACTCCCCCAGCGCCTCGTCCCGTTCCGCCTCGCGGTCGCGCCGGCGCTGTGCCGCCGGCCGCGTGGTCTCCATGCGGTGGTCCTCGCCGCGGCGGCCGAGCATCTCCGCGCCCGCCATCATCGTCGGCTCCCAGTCGAAGACCACGGCGTCGTCCTCGCCGCCGATGGCGACACCGTCGCCCTCGCGGGCGCCCGCCTTCATCAACTGCTCTTCCACACCGAGGCGGTTGAGCCGGTCGGCGAGATAGCCCACGGCCTCGTCGTTGTTGAAGTCCGTCTGGTGGACCCAGCGTTCGGGCTTCTCGCCCCGTACCCGGAAGAGACCCTCGCCCTCCTTGGTGACGGTGAACCCCGCGTCGTCCACCGCCTTGGGACGGATCACCACACGCGTCGCCTCCTGCTCCGGCCGGGCGGCGCGTGCCGCGTCGACGGCCTTGGCGAGCGCGAACGACAGCTCCTTCAGGCCCTGCCGGGAGACCGCGGAGACGTCGAAGACCTGGTAGCCGCGGGCCTGGAGATCGGGCCGGATGATGTCCGCGAGATCCTGCCCGTCCGGGATGTCGACCTTGTTGAGCACGACGACGCGCGGACGCCCCTCCAGGCCGCCGTAACGGGCGAGTTCGGCCTCGATCACATCCAGGTCGCTGACGGGGTCGCGGTCGGATTCGAGGGTCGCGCAGTCGAGTACGTGGACGAGGACGGAGCAGCGCTCGACGTGCCGCAGGAAGTCCAGCCCCAGGCCCTTGCCCTCGCTCGCCCCGGGGATCAGACCGGGCACGTCCGCGACGGTGAAGACCGACGAACCGGCCGTCACCACACCGAGGTTGGGCACGAGCGTGGTGAAGGGGTAGTCGGCGATCTTCGGCTTGGCCGCCGAAAGGACCGAGATGAGCGAGGACTTGCCCGCCGACGGATAGCCGACGAGCGCCACGTCCGCGACGGTCTTCAGCTCCAGCACGATGTCGCGTGACTCGCCCGGCTCGCCGAGCAGCGCGAAGCCGGGGGCCTTCCGCCGGGGCGAGGCGAGCGCGGCGTTGCCGAGGCCGCCGCGTCCGGCCCGTGCGGCGACGAAGACGGTGCCCTTGCCGACCATGTCGGCCAGCACCTCGCCCTTCTTGTCCAGCACGACCGTGCCGTCCGGGACGGGCAGCACCAGATCCGTGCCGTCGGCACCGGAACGGTTTCCGCCCTCGCCCGGCTTGCCGTTGGTGGCCTTGCGGTGCGGGCTGTGGTGGTAGTCGAGCAGCGTCGTCACATCGGGGTCGACGACGAGGACGACGTCTCCGCCACGGCCGCCGTTCCCGCCGTCGGGGCCGCCGAGCGGCTTGAACTTCTCACGGTGCACGGAGGCACAGCCGTGGCCCCCGTTACCCGCGGCGACGAACAGCTCGACGCGGTCCACGAAGGTGGTCATGTGAAGTGCCTCCAGGCTGAGGGTCGTTGTGCGGTCCACGCCCGCGGCCGGCCGCGGCTCACGGTTGCGGTGCTGACGGTGCGGGGACGTGCGGTGCGGCGGAACGAAGGGAACCGCCAAGGGAATCAAGGGACGGTGCGCCAACGCATCGAGGGCGGACCCGCTTCCCGTACGTACGAACGCTGCGTACGTGCAGGAGCGGCCGTCCGCCCTCGGTGGTGGTGCGCGATGCGTGCCACGGTGCGCTGTCACTCGCAGCGGGCACGCGGCCTGCGCGGCTGATTACTCAGCGGCAGGAACGATGTTCACGACCTTGCGGCCACGGCGCGTGCCGAACTGCACCGCACCGGCGTCCAGCGCGAACAGCGTGTCGTCGCCGCCGCGGCCGACGCCCGCGCCCGGGTGGAAGTGCGTGCCGCGCTGACGGACGAGGATCTCACCGGCGTTGACGAGCTGACCGCCGAACCGCTTCACACCCAGGTACTGAGGGTTGGAGTCGCGGCCGTTCCGGGTGGAGGATGCGCCCTTCTTGTGTGCCATCTCTGCTCAGTCCTTACTTCTTCTTGGCCGGCGTGGGGATGTCGGTGATCTTCAGCGACGTGTGGAGCTGACGGTGACCGATGCGCTTCTTGTAACCGGTCTTGTTCTTGTACTTCTGGATGCGGATCTTGTCGCCCTTGTGGTGGTCGACCACCTCGGCGGAGACCTTGACGCCGTCCAGCACCCACGGGTCGCTGGTGACCGAGTCACCGTCCACGACGAGCAGGGTCGAGAGCTCGACGCGCTCGCCGGCCTTGCTCTCGGAAATACGGTCGACCTCGATGACGTCGCCCACAGAGACCTTCTGCTGGCGACCGCCGGTGCGCACGATTGCGTACACGCGGAACTCTCTCTCGCTCGTCACGGAGCCCCTGACGCCAGCCGCCCGGCGCGGATCCGGCACGGGCGGTGCGAAGACACCGCTGCCCGGCTCCACGGTCTGATCCGAGTGGATTGAGCGGCCTCTCCCGGACTCGCGCCGCGGGAGGGAGTTGCTCAGGAGCGTGGCGCATCCTGTACGACACGCCAGCGGCCAAGGTTACGGGGCGCCGCACACGCTGGTCAAACCGGGTCCACCCGTCCCCGGCCCGCCGGACGGAGCCGCGCCGGAGCCCCAACTCCCCTGCGGGGCACAGGGGTAGAGCCCGCGGGCGGCGTACGGACGGACACGGCTCCGCCCCGTACGGACACGGACCGCGGAGTGCGCGGCGTGCCGTACGGGGCGGAGTACGGGCGCGGTGCCCGGCCGGTCCCCTGCGTCAGGTCCCTGCCGTCACTCCTCGTCGCCGGGAGCGGGTGCCGGCGCGGAGACGGAGGACGGTGCGTCCTGCTCGGCGGCGGCCGTTTTCCGTGTGCCGGCGGACTTCTTGGCGGCGGTCTTCTTCGCCGGCGCCTTCTTGGCCGTCGTCTTCTTCGCGGCGCTCTTCCGCGCGGTCTTCTTGGCGGGGGCCTCGGCCGCCGCCTCACCGTCGCCGTCACCGTCATCGGTACCGGCAGTGGACGTCCCGGACTCGGAAGGCTCCCCTCCGGCTCCGTCGGCCGCCTTGGGCGGACCGGCCGGAGCCGAGACGCTGCGCGTGACCCGGCGCCGCGGACGTGCCGGAGGCGCGGCATCCGTAGCGGACGCGGCCTCGGCCTCCGCGGCCGGTGCCTCGGGCGCA
>NZ_LJGW01000300.1 GCF_001751255.1 Streptomyces nanshensis
GCCTCCCGCCGCGCGCTGCGTGCCGCGCGGACGAGTCGCCGCAGAACCCGGCCGCAGCGGCGCGCGTACCAGCGCTGGAAGAGCGGCAGCAGCGGCCCCGGGAGGGCGGTGAACCACACGGCGGGCGTGCTGAAGGCCAGCACCTCCAGCCGTACGGCGCCCTCCGCGCCCTCTCCGTCCGCTTCTCCTTCCGCGTCGCCCGGCGTGCCCGCCTCGTCCTGGACGATGACGAACGCCTCCTCGCCGCGCACCGGATGGCCCGGCAGCGTCCCGTACCCCCAGCCGGTGCGCCGCGGTTCGTCCACCGTCCACACCACCCGGCACGGCGCATGGATCAGCAGCCGGCCGATTCCCAGGCCGACGTCGACGTCCACGCGCGGCGCGGCCCGCAGAGCCGGAGTGCCGAAGCGCACGCCCGCCGCGCGGTGCAGCCGCCAGGTCATCACCGCGTCCGCCGCGACGGCGAAGTCCGCGGCGCCGCGGCCCACTTGGGTGCTCACGCGCAGCCGCCGGAAGCCCTCGGGCCACAGCTCCGGATCCTTCGCGGTGGCCCCGGCGTCCGGATAGTTCAGCTCGGGGGGCGCGCCGTGCGCGGCGTCACCGGCCATGGGTCATCCCCGAACTCCTCCTTGTCCCCGCGCACTTGAGGTCCGTGCCCGGTGCACCGCACTCATCCGTCACCGGCCGCGCGTCACTGCCCGACCCGGCCGGGCTGGAGGACCTTCGTGTACAGCACCGCGCCGCCCTGCCCCCGCAGCCGTACGGTCAACTCGCCGCTGCCCGCGTCGATGTCGACCTGCCCGAAGTACTGACCGCCTTCCGTGGGCGGGGTGTTGGCCTTCTTCGGCGCCTTGACGAAGGGCTGGGCGGGCCCGAAGGTGCGGTCCAGTTCGAGGGCGGGGAAGCCGCCCGCGTTGAGCGGTCCGGAGACGAACTCCCAGAACGGCTCGAAGTCCTTGAAGGCGGCGCGTGACGGATCGTAGTGCTGCGCCGAGGTGTAGTGGACGTCGGTGGTGAACCACACCGTGCCGGTGATGCGCTCCCGCTTGATGTGCCGCAGCAGTTCGGCGAGTTGGAGCTCGCGGCCCAGCGGCGCCCCCGGATCGGTCTGCGCGACGCCCTCGAAGTCGGCCTCGCCGTCGGGCACCGCCAGCCCCAGCGGCATGTCGGCGGCGATCACCTTCCACACCGCCCGCGAGCGCGACAGCGCCTTCTTCAGCCACCTCAACTGCGCCTCGCCCATGATGCCTTGGCGGTCGTGCCGCTGCGTGCCGGGCGAGTTGGCGTTGCGGTAGGTACGCATGTCCAGCAGGAAGACGTCCAGCAGCGGCCCGTGGCGGACGACGCGGTACACGCGCCCGTCCCGGTCCGTCGCGGGCAGCGTCGTCAGCGGGTGGTATTCGGAGAAGGCCCGCAGCGACCGCGCGGAGAGGGTGTCGACGTCCTTCACCTGGTAGCGGTCGTCGTCCAGGATCTCGCCCGGATACCAGTTGTTGAGCACGTCGTGGTCGTCCCACTGCACGATCGAGGGGACCTGGGCCTGGAAGCGCCGCATCGAAGCGTCGAGCCGGTTGTAGCGGAAGTTGCCCCGGAACTCCCCGAGGGTCTCGGCGACTTTGGCCTTCTCCTCGGTGGTGACGTTGCGCCACACCGAGCCGTCGGGCAGGGCGACCTTCTCCTCGATGGGGGAGTCGGCGTAGATGGTGTCGCCGCTGTTGAGGAAGAAGTCCGGGTCGAGCCCGCGCATCTCCTCGAAGATGGTGTAGCCGCCCCGGTCCGGGTTGATGCCCCAGCCCTGGCCCGCCAGATCGCCCGACCACAGGAACCGTACGTCGTGCCGGCGCCCGTCCGGCGCGGTGCGGAAGGTGCCGTGCACGGGCTTTCCCGTACGGCGCGGGTCGTCGGGATCGGCGAGGGTCACACGGTAGAAGACCTGCTCACCG
This sequence comes from Streptomyces nanshensis, assembly GCF_001751255.1. Classification (GTDB taxonomy): domain Bacteria; phylum Actinomycetota; class Actinomycetes; order Streptomycetales; family Streptomycetaceae; genus Streptomyces; species Streptomyces nanshensis_A. The sequence continues at coordinate 1,944 of NZ_LJGW01000300.1, forward strand.
GCGGGCAGCGAGTGCAGCGGCGTCACACCCGTGAAGTCGGTGTCCGGGGCGAGAACGGGCCCCGTCCAGCGTCGTGCCTTACGGAAGGACTCCGTCGCCGAGGTCTCCACGACCATCCGGGCACGGCGGTCGGACCGTACCCACACCAGCCCCGAGGACGAGGTCACATCCCCGGCCTGCACGCCCCACTTCGCCCGCGGACGGCCCCCGAGCGCATGCGAGGGCGCCGCGCCCGACAGCGCCGGCAGGGAGAGCGCCGCGGAGGCGGCGAGCGAACCGCGCAGCATGGCGCGCCGTCCCGGTGCCGTACCGCCGGTGGTGCGGGAGATCGGGTTCTCGAGCGCCATTGGACGAGCCTCCTGTATCGCGGATGGACGGGCAGACCGTACGGACCGGCCGGGCGCCGCACGGCGGACCGGCCGGGGCGATACGTACCACCGCGCAGTGGGCGGGGCACGCGACACCTCGGTGGAGCGCAGCGGTGAACACTGGACTCAGTGAACACCGACGCCGCAACGGCATAAAGGGTTCCGCCCGCGCGGGCTCCGCACACCCGGGACGCGCGCCCCGGCGCCCCCGTATGCGTTTCTGACGGAGGCTTGACGGCCGACCCGGCTGCCCCCAAGCTCTCTCCATGCGTTCTGACCTGGAGCGCCGGTGCTCCCGCACGGGAGCGCCCGGCCTGCGGGCCTGACCGCGGACGCTGCCGCATGCCCGGTCCGTGACGGCTCGCTCTCCCGGTCGTCCTCCCGGTTCCTCTCCCGGCGCGATCCGTCCGCGGAGACCTCCTCCCGTACGGGCTCCCGGACGGGCTCCCGTACGGGCGGACGGAAGCGGCGGCGGCGAGCCCACCTGCCTTGCCGTGCACGGTCTTTCGGCGCAGGACCGTCACATCCCCCAGTACCGGGCCGTGACCTTGGAGGAGTTAGGTTCGGTGATGAATCCGGGACACGCGGCCGCGCATCCCGGCTCGCCCGCCGTGCCCGGCGGGCAGGCGCCTCGAGTCCCGCTCCCGCCGTTGAGGAACCACTGATGCCGCACCGCCCGACGTCCCCCTCCCGACGCTCCCGGTCCGCGCGGGCGCGCCGTACGGCGGCAGGGGAGCGCGACTGATGCGCCGTACGGGCGGCGGAGCGGCCGGCGGCCGCGGCATACGCCCCGTCTACAGCCCCGCCGGGTTCGACAACGAACTGCGCGGCGCCCTGGAGGACTTGCGCGCCGGCCGCTGGATGGCGATGCGCAGACTCCTGGAGCGCACGGGCCCGTCGTGGAGTGCGCGCACTGCCCGCTCGCAGGTGCTCGGCGTCGTCGCGGCCGGATCGCAGGTGGTCGAGGCGTGGCTCCAGGAGGAGCCGGAGAGCGACGACGCGCGGATGATGCTCGCGCGGATCGCGGTGGAGCGCGCCGTCCGCGCCCGCCGCGAACAGCACCACAGCGCCGGGGAGTTGGAGAAGACGGCGCGCATCGAGTGCTACGCCGCCGCCGAGCGCCGGCCGGCCGACCCGGTCCCCTGGGTCGCCCTGCTCGCGCTGGCCCGGCTCGACGTACGCCAGGAGCGCGCCGAGCACCGCGAGCGGGCCGCGGAGCCCATGCTTCCGCCGGGCCCGTGGGGCCTGCTGTACCGCGTCTACGAACGCGACAGATACAACCGCGAGGCCCACCACCGCATGCTGCACTTCCTGCACGCCCGCTCCGAGGGGAACCCGTCGGCCCGTGCCTCGTCCGTCGACTTCGTGCGCTGGGTCTCCTCGTGGGCGCCGGCCGGTTCGTCGCTGCTGGCCCTCCCGCTCTACGCGTACGTCGAGCAGTTCCGGCGCCAGATCGCCGACGGCAGGAACGACGCGCTGCTGCGGCAGCAGTGGGCGCACGACCCGCTCGCCATGGACGCCCGTACCGCGCTGCACGGCTGGTTCGACCACACCGACCCCACGAGCCAGTCCGTACTGGACCTCAACCACCTCGCGCACGCGCTGTGGGCGGGCAAGCGGCCGGCCGACGCGGCCCGCGTATTCGCCGCGCTGGGCCCGTACTTCACACAGCAGCCCTGGCTCCAGGTCGCCGAGGATCCCGAACGTCCGGAATCGGCGCGGGCGGAGTACTGCCGGGCCCGTGAGGAGTCCTTCGCGGCGGACGGCTGACGCACCGCCACCGCAACCGCCCCTCCTCCGAGTCCTCCACCGCGTACGGCAGCACACAGCACCACACGGCACCGCACGGCAGCACCAGCTCACCCCGAACTCCCCAGCCACCTCCCGGCCCTCGTTCCCCTCCCGACCCTCGCACCACCAGGAGGACCCGTTGAGTCCCACCGCCGTCCCGCGCCGTGACGACCGGATCGACGACGACGCCAAGCTGCGCGATCTGGGCTATCACCCCGTACTGATCCGCCGCATGGGCCCGTTCGGCAACTTCGCCATCAGCTTCTCCGTCATCTCGGTCCTCTCCGGATGCATGACGCTGTACGGCTTCGGCCTGGGCACCGGCGGGCCCGCCGTGATGCTGTGGGGCTGGGTGCTGGTCGGCCTGATGGTGATGTTCGTCGGTGCCGGGCTCGCCGAGGTCACCAGCGCCTACCCCACCTCGGGCGCGCTGTACTACATGGCCGACCAGCTCGGCGGCCGGCGCTGGGGCTGGTACACGGGCTGGCTGAATCTGCTGGGACTGCTCGGCACGCTCGCCGGAATCGACTACGGCGCCGCGATGTTCACCGGTGCGCTGCTCAACCTCCAGTGGGGCCTGGAGCCCACGCCCGGCGTCGTGATGCTGATCTTCCTGTGCGTCCTGCTGCTGCACGCGACGCTCAACCTCTTCGGGGTGCGTCTGGTCAGCGTCCTCAACTCCGTGAGCGTGTGGTGGCACTTCGCGGGCGTCACCGTGATCGTCGGCGTGCTCGCGCTCGTACCGTCCGAACACCGCTCCGCCTCCTTCGTCTTCGGCGAGTTCGTCAACGACACCGGCTGGAGCAGCCCCCTGTACGTCGTCCTCATCGGGCTGCTGCTCGCCCAGTACACCTTCACCGGCTACGACGCCAGCGCCCACCTGTCGGAGGAGACGACGGACGCCGAAGTCAGCGCCGCACGCGGCATCGTGCGCGCCGTCGGCTGGTCGTGGCTCGCGGGCTTCGTGCTGCTGACGGGCGTGACCTTCGCCATCCAGGACTACGCCGGCACCCAGCACAGCGCCACCGGGGTGCCGCCCGCGCAGATCTTCCTCGACGCGCTGGGACCGGCCGGCGCGAAGCTGCTGCTGCTCGTCGTGATCGTCGCGCAGCTCTTCTGCGGCAACGCCGAAGTCGCCGCCGCCAGCCGCATGGTGTTCGCCTTCTCCCGCGACGGTGCGCTGCCCTTCTCCGCACTGTGGCGGCGCGTCAGCCCCCGTACCGGAACCCCGGCGCACGCCGTGCTGCTCACCGTCGTCGTGGCGGCGGTGCTCGCACTGCCCGCGCTCTACAGCAAGGCGGCCTACGGAGCGGTCACCGCGATCGCCGTCATCGGCATCACCCCGGCGTACGCCATCCCGATCTTCTTGCGGCTGCGCCACAAGGAGCGCTTCCGGCAGGGCAAGTGGAACCTCGGGCGCTGGGGCGTGCCGGTCGGCTGGACGGCCGTGGTGTGGGTGGCGTTCGTGACGGTGCTCTTCTGTCTGCCGCAGTCCAACCCGGTCGACGTCCAGTCCTTCAACTACGCGCCCGTCGCGCTGCTCTGCGTCCTCGCGCTGGCGTCGGTCTGGTGGACGGTCGCGGGGCGCGGCTCGTACACGACGCCCACGTTCAGCACCGGCAGCGGCGACCGCGAACTGGCCGAGATGGGCGAGGAGATCGTCTGACCGAGCCTTGCCGGCGGTCCCGCCCGGCCCTGGTGTGCCGGGCCCACGGGCCCTCTGGTCCCGGGCCCACGGGCCGAGGTCCCCTCGGGCGTGCGCCCGATGCCGCGGCGCATACGGGATGTCTAGCGTGCCGGGGGTGCCGCCGCGTCGCCGCGCGGCGGCACCACGCATCCGCCACCGGACCCGGGAGCCCAACGTGTACGGCCGTCACCACATCCGCATCGCCCGCCCCTCCGGGGACCTGGCCGCCGCCGAGCGCTTCTGGGTGGACGGCCTCGGCATGGACGTCCTGCACCGCACGCCGCCACCGCCGCCGGACGGGCCCGGGGAGCCGCCCGCCGCCGGGGACGGAGGCAACGCCCTGCTCATGGCCGGCTGGCCGGACGCCGGCTGGCACCTGGAATTCGCCCACGACCCGCGCGACCCCGTCACCCCGGTCCCCACGGAGGAGGACCTGCTGGTGATCTATCTGGACGGGCCCGTTCCGGCGGACCTCGTCGGACGTCTGGAGGAGTGCGGCGGCACCCGCGTCACCGCCCGCAACCCGTACTGGGAGAGGTGGGGCGTGACCGTCGAGGACCCCGACGGCTACCGGCTGGTGCTCTCCACCCGCGGATGGCCCGGCGGCGGCGCACGCGCCGGTACGGACACGGGTTCCGCTACGGACACCGGCTCCGGCTCCGGCTGAGCGAGGCCGCGGACGCCCCCGTGGATGCCGGCCCCGCGGCGGAAGACCCGCGGCGGAAGACCCGCGCCCCTGCCCGGTGGACCTGCGCGCGCCGCGGGTGGAGGATCTCCGGTGACCCACAGGGAAGGAAGCGCACATTGAGCGGCGACGGCGAGGCCACCACGGACGGCAGTACCGCACAGAGCAACGAGGCGTACGGCAGGAAGGCGTTCAAACGGTCCAGGAGCCACTTCGCGGACCGGATCACGGCCGACGGCGCCCACGGCTGGCCCGTCGAGCCCGGCCGCTACCGGCTCGTCATCAGCCGCGCCTGCCCCTGGGCGAGCCGCGCCGCGATCTCCCGCCGGCTCCTGGGACTGGAGGACGCGCTGTCGCTCGCGGTGACCGATCCCCTTCAGGACGACCGCAGTTGGCGCTTCACGCTCGACCCGGACGGGCGTGACCCGGTGCTCGGCATCCGCTATCTCCACGAGGCGTACGACGCCCGCGAGAAGGAGTACCCGGGCGGCGTGAGCGTCCCGGCGATCGTCGACGTGCCCAGCGGCCGGCTGGTCACCAACGACTACCAGCAGCTCACGCTCGACCTGGCCACCGAGTGGAGCGCCCTGCACCGCCCCGGCGCCCCCGACCTCTACCCCGAGGCGCTGCGCGAGGAGATCGACGAGGTGGCCGACGGCGTCTACCGCGACCTCAACAACGGGGTGTACAGGGCCGGTTTCGCCACGGGACAGCAGGAGTACGAGGAGGCGTGCGGCGACGTCTTCCGCCGGCTCGCGCTGCTCTCGGAACGGCTCTCCACCCGCCGCTATCTGGTGGGCGAGAGCATCACCGAGGCGGACATCCGCCTCTTCACCACGCTCGTACGCTTCGACGCCGTCTACCACGGCCACTTCAAGTGCAACCGGCACAAGCTCACCGAGGACCCGGTGCTGTGGGCGTACGCGCGCGACCTCTACCAGACCCCCGGCTTCGGCGACACGGTCGACTTCGACCACGTCAAGCGGCACTACTACCAGGTGCACACCGGCATCAACCCCACGGGCATCGTGCCCGTCGGACCCGATCTGCACGGCTGGCTGACACCGCACCGCCGCGAGGAACTCGGCGGCCGTCCCTTCGGCGACGGCACACCGCCGGGACCGGTCCCCGCCGCGGAAGTGGTGCCGGCGGGACACCGGCCGTAAGGCACGGACGGATGACGGTGCGCGGGCGCAGCCTGTACGAGAAGGCCCGCCCGCGCGTGCGTCCGCGCGCCCGCCGCGGCGCCGACTCCCCGTCTCACACCGTCCGTACGGTCTCCAGCACCAGCCGCGCCACCATCGCCGGATCGTCGTTCATCGGGACATGACCGCAGCCGGGCAGCCGCACCAGCCGCGCCCCCGGTATCGCCTTCTTCGCGCGCGTGCCCTGCCGCCGCAGCAGCAGCCGGTCCTTCTCGCCCCAGCCGATGGTCACCGGCAGATCCGGGATGTCACGGTCGAAGAGGACCTCCGGGGTCCGGCCGACCTTCAGGGTCGGGAGGAAGCCGGTGGCCGACCGCATCGAGCGGGTCTCGGCGACCACCGCCTCCGGTGAACGGCGGCCCGGGCGGGCGTAGATGGTGCTGGTGAGCGCAGCGCGGCCCGCCGCGCTGCGGGCCATCCGCTGCAGCAGCCCGTCCGGTATGCCCTTGGCGCCCGCGCGCATCCCCATCAGCACGGCGAACGCGTAACGCCGCTCCGCCCCGGTCCAGAACCCGGCGGGGGAGAGGGCGGTGACCGAGCGGGCGTGGCCGCGCTGCGCGAGCTCCAGCGCCAGCAGACCGCCCAGGGAGTTGCCCACGACGTGCGGCCGGTCCAGGCCCAGCGCCGTGAACGTCTCGCCCAACAGCGGTACGACGCTGTCGAGTTCGTACGAGACGCCCTCGGGAAGCTCCGGCGAGTCGCCGAAGCCCGGCAGGTCCAGGGCGATCACCTCGCACGACGCGGACAGGATGCTCAGCACCGGCTCCCACGCCTGCCAGTGGTGCCCGATGCCGTGCAGCAGAACGACGGGCTCGCCGCTGCCGCGCCGTTCGTAGGCGACGTCGAAGCCGGGCCGCCCGGCGGGGGAGACGTGGACGAACGTCTCGGTGGCGGGCACGGGCGCGTGGGGTGAGGCGACGGCGGTCATGGACCACTCCTCGTGAGTTCTCGTACGTCGGACACGGAGGGCCTGCACGGGGCCCGTCGATTCGTAGACACGATGTCAGCAAGTCGTTCCGGGCGGAAGACTGCTCTCCCGGGTCAGACGGCGCGCGGGGGCGCACGCGCGCGGCCGTCCGCGCACGGGCGTACCGCGCGTGAGGACGCCCCGGCAGCGGGTGACATCATGGGCCCGTGGAGGCCGAACACCGCGACGCGACCGCCGTCTTCGAAGAGCACCGGACGCTTCTGCTGGGCGTGGCCTACCGCATGCTGGGCCGGGTCGCCGACGCCGAGGACGTCGTCCAGGACACCTGGCTGCGCTGGGCCTCCGCCGACCGCGACGAGGTGCGCAAGCCCGCCGCGTTCCTCGTACGGGTGGCCACCCGGCTCGCACTGGACCGGCTGCGCTCGGCGCAGTCGCGCCGCGAGACCTACGTCGGGCCCTGGCTGCCCGAGCCGCTGCCCACGGACGTGCACACCGCCCCGGTGCCGGACGGCGCCGACCGGGTGCTGCTCACCGAGTCCGTCTCCGTCGCCGTCCTCGTGGTGATGGAGTCCCTGTCGCCGCTGGAGCGCGCGGTGTTCGTGCTGCGCGAGGCGTTCGGCTTCCCGCACGAGGAGATCGCCGCCGTCCTGGAGCGCAGCCCCGCCGCCGTACGGCAGCTCGCGGCCCGCGCCCGTACGCACGTGGCCGAGCGCACGCCCCGTTACGAGGTCGACCCCGTGCAGCAGCGGGAGTTGACGCAGCGGTTCCTCGACGCCGCCTCCCGCGGTGACATCCAAGGGCTGCTCGACATGCTCGCGCCCGACGTGCGTCTGGTCGGCGACGGCGGCGGCAAGGCCAAGGCGCCGCTGCGCACGATCACTTCGGCGGACAAGGTCGGCCGCTTCGTGGCGGCGATCGCCCAACAGGGCGTCGCGGACCTGGAGTTCACGTTCACGGAGCTCAACGGCGCGGTGGGCCTGGTCGGTTTGCTCGGCGGCAAGCCCGCGGCGGTGCTGCTGCTGGACGTGGCCGGCGGACGCATCCAGAGCGTCTATCTGCTCGCCAACCCGGACAAGGTGGCGCATCTGCCCTCCCGTTGAGCCGACGGGAAGCGGGCAGCCGGTCCTGGCCGGCGCCGATGTGCCGCGTACGCGGGCACGGTTGGGCCCGTGGGTACGTGAACGGACCGGCGCCCGCCCGGAGTTCACCGCCCCGCGTTTATGTCCCGCCGGTCACCCGCAGCACCGCGCCGTTCGTGAACGACGCCTCGTCCGAGAGCAGCCACGCCACCGCCGCCGCCACCTCGTCCGGCTCGCCGGGACGCCCCACCGGGATCGTCGCGGCCTTCTTCCACGGCCGCTGCGCGTCCCCCATCGCGGCGTGCATGTCGGTGAGCACCGCCCCCGGCTGTACGGAGTTGACGCGGACGCTCTCCGGCCCGAACTCCTTGGCCAGACCGACCGTCATCGCGTCGACGGCCGCCTTCGACGCCGCGTAGTGCACGTACTCGCCGGGTGCGCCCAGCGTCGCCGCACCGGAGGAGATGTTCACGATCGCGCCCCCGGCCCCGCCGTACGCGGTCGACATCTCCCGCAGCGCCCGCCGCGCGCACAGCAGCGCCCCGAGCACGTTCACGTCCAGGACGCGGCGCATCACGTCGGTCGGCGTCTCGGTGAAGCGGCCGAGCGGACCGGTCACGCCCGCGTTGTTCACCAGGCCCGTCAGCGGCCCCAACTCTTCGCGCACGGTGCGGAAGAGGCGCTCCACGTCGTCCTCGGCGCTGGTGTCCAGCGGCACGGTCAGCGCGCGCACGCCCTCGGCCCGTACGAGGCGCGCGGTTTCCTCGGCCGCGTCGCGCGAGCGCTCGTACCCGATCGCGACGTCGTGCCCGGCCCGCGCCAGCCGCAGCGCGATGGCGGCCCCGATGCCGCGGCTTCCGCCCGTGACGATCGTGATGCGGTGCTGTGACGTCATGCCGGACCCTCTCCTCGTGCGCGATGATCGATCGTCGCACCGACCGCCGGGACCGGCCAGACCCCCTCGTCCTCCGATTGGTCTTGACCAACTCTTATGGCGCCCTTAAGGTCGGCCATACGCAAGGACCTTTAAAAAACAAGCACGCATAAAGTCCGCCCGGATCGCCGCTGGCGGATGCAGGGGAAGGCGGGGTCACAGTGGGGACGACTACACAGCCGGACGCGGTGCCGGAACCGAAGTACTGGCACTTGAAGACGGTGCTGTCGGACGCGCTGGACTCCGAGTTCGAAGTCGGCGAGATCCTGCCCAACGAGCGTGATCTGGCGGCCCGTTTCGGCGTCGCCCGCGCCACCCTCCGGCAGGCGCTCGAACAGCTCGAACTCGAAGGCCGGCTCCAGCGCCGCCGCGGCGTGGGCACCACCGTCGCACCGCCGCGCTTCGGCGTGGACGTCGGCGCCGGCGTCCACGTCTGGCCGGGCGCGCCCGACGACGCCTGGCAGACCGGCGAGTGCGAGGAGACGGTGCCGCCCCGTGCGGTGGCCGCCCTGCTGGACGCCGCCGCCGACGGCGACGAGGTGCACTCGGTGCGCCGTACGCGGATGACCCACGGCCAGCCCGTCGCGACCGAGCTGCTGTACGTGCCGCGCTCCTCGGTGCCGGGGCTGCCCGCCGAGACGCTGGAGGAGCCCTCCGGCGGTTCGGCTCGCGGCCGTGCCGTCCTGCGCGAGCTGTGGCGCCTCGAACTCCAGGGCCAGGAGCGCACGGTGGAGCTCGGCTCCGCCCGCGCCGACGACGCCCGCCAGCTCGACCGGCTGCCCGGGGCGCCCGTCCTGGTCGTCACCACCCGCTATGTCGCGCAGGGCACGACCGTCGCCGTCGGTGTCTCCACCTACCGCGCCGACACCTGCCGGCTCACGTTCGCCGACCGGATGCCCGAGCCGCAGGCCGCCGCCGCGGAGAGCACGCCGTCCGAGCGCGAGCGCGCGCACGGCGGACGGCACCGCACCGGTGCCCGCCTCAGCCGTCGCTGATCCGGTACGCCTCGCCGGCACCGGGCGGCGCTGATCCGCCCGTCGCCGGCCTCAGTCGGCGTTGACGCTGAACAGCTCGCTCTCGACCTCGTCGAGAGCGAGCCGCAGCGCTCCGGTGGCCACCGCGGACTCGCCCAGCTCCGAGAGGGCGACCCGCGGCGGCCGCAGACAGTAGCGCTCCAACTCGCCGCGCAGCGGCTCCAGTACGTCGTCCAGGCCCGAGGCCCAGCCGCCGATCACCACCAGCTCCGGATCGAGGGCGAGGACCAGCGCCGCCACGTCGTGCACCAGCCGCTGCACGAAGCGCTCCATGGCCCGCTCCGCGCGCTCGTCCCCGGCACGTGCGAGGGCGAAGACACGGGCGACGGCCGCCTCGTCGAGCGGGTGCAGCGGTTCGTCCGTGGTCGACAGCAGCCGCTCGGGCGTGGCCTCCCGGCCCAGCAGATGCAGCGCGCCGATCTCGCCCGCGGCGCCCCCGAACCCCCGGTGCAGCCGTCCGCCGATCAGTGAGCCCGCGCCGGGGCTCAGCCCGACGAGCACCATCACGACGTCCTCCGCCCCGGCCGCCGCGCCGAGCCAACGTTCGGCCACGACACCGGCGTTGGCATCGTTTTCCACGAGCACCGGGCAGTTGAAGTCCTGCCGCAGGCGCTCGCCCAGCGGCAGCCCCGTCCACCCCGGCAGCGCCGTTCCCAGGCGTACGGTCCCGTCGGCCTCGACGATGCCGGGGGTGCCCACGCCCACCGCCCGCAGCGACTCCCGTCCCACGCCGCTGCTCTCCAGCAGTTCGGCGACGGCGTCGTGCGCGCTGGCCAGACGCTCCTCGGCGCCGGTCTCCTCGTCCAGGTCGTGTGTGACCGTACCGGTGAAGTCGCCCGTCAGATCGGCGAGTACGGCCGCGGTGCGGTGCGAGCCGATCTCCACGCCGAGCGCGTGACCGGCCTCGGCGCGGAAGCGGAAGCGGCGTGCGGGACGTCCGCGGCGTGCGGCGTGCTCCGCGCAGGGCTCCTCGGCCTCGGCGGCGAGGCCCGCGTCCACCAGGCCCTCCACGACGCCCTCGACCGTGGGACGGGAGAGCTCGGTGGCCTGTGCGAGATCCGTCAGCGTCAGCGGCGCACGCCCGAACTCCGACCGCAGCACGCGCAGCACGGCGGTCGAGTTGATCCGCCGCAGCAGAGATGGGTCCCTGCCCGAGAGCCGTGCCACGTCCGCCTCCCTGTGTCCCGGATCCGGATCGTATCCAGTGATGTCCGTTACCGCGAGTACGGGGGTCCTCTACGGCGGGCGAGCGGCCGGGCGGGCGGTGCCGGCGGAGGGACGTCGCTGTCCGGGCGCCGGACCCGGACGGTTTACTGGACGGATGAGCCGCCTCGCCCAACACCTCGCCAGAATCGACGTGTTACGCGTTCGCGCCTTCCCCCGCCGGCGGACCGAGGGGGCGGACGTCGTCAGCGGCCCCGGCTACCATCTGGCCGAACTCGCGCGGAGCGAGGGGTTCTGGGAGGACGACGGCACGGCCCGCGCCGGTCTGGGGGAGGAGTACGAGGCGGAGTGCGGGGCGCTGAGCACGCTGCTGTCCGCGCGCTGGGGCGAGCCGCAGCTTCTGGGCATGGGCGGCGCGCTGATCCGCGGCACCGAAGGGGAGGAGATACCGGAGCCCTGGCGGGAGTTGAGCGGGACGACGCCGTATGTCGAGCTGTGGCGGGCGGAGGAGCGGTGGATAGCGCTGGCCGTCGCGCAGCGCGGACCGGAGCTGCCGTTGCAGCTCCTCGCCGCCGTCACCGTCAACGACCCGCCGTAGTACGCGCGTTCACGTCCGGGCGCTCAGCGCGAGGCCGCCTCCCGCAGCCGGGCGTACTCCTCGGCCATCTGCCGCGGCGTCCAATGGGCGTTGAGGCCGCTGGGGTTGGGCAGCACCCACACCTGCGCCGGTCCTATCCGCCGCTCCTGCGGGCCGACTTGGGCACCGCGCTCCCCGAAGGCCGTCCGGTAGGCGGTCACTCCGACGACCGCCAGCCACGACGGGCGCAGCCGCTCGGCCTTCTCGGCCAGCAGCCTGCCGCCCTCGCGGTACTCCTCGTCGCTCAGCTCGTCCGCCCGTGCGCTCGCCCGCGCCACGACGTTGGTGATGCCCAGCCCGTACGCGAGCAGTTCGCGCTCCTCGTCGGGCCGCAGCAGTCGGGGTGTGAAGCCGGAGGCGTGCAGCACCGGCCAGAACCGGTTGCCGGGGCGGGCGAAGTGGTGGCCCGTGGCCGCCGACATCAGACCGGGGTTGATGCCGCAGAACAGCACCCGCAGCCCTTCCGCCGCCACGTCCGGTACGAGTCTGTCCCGTGCCGCCTCCAGCTCCTCCCGGCTCGGCCTCGGGGAGCGCGGCGCCGGGCGCGTCAGAGGATCGCCCCCGGCGAGTAGGCCGCGGCCTCCGGGTGCTGCGCGGTGACCTCCTCGATACGGGCCACCACGGCGCCGGCCTGGGCGGCGGCGGCCCCCGTGAAGGCGAGCCGGTCGGCCATCAGCGCCGCCAACTCCTCGCGCCCCAGCGGGATCCGCTCGTCCTCGGCCAGCCGCTCCAGCAGCTCGTTGCGCTCCGCGCCCGCCCGCAGCGCCAGCGCCGACGCCACGGCGTGCTCCTTGATGACCTCGTGCGCGCTCTCCCGGCCGACCCCGGCCCGTACGGACGCCATGAGGACCTTCGTGGTCGCCAGGAACGGCAGATAGCGGTCCAGTTCGCGTTCCACGACGGCGGGGAAGGTGCCGAACTCGTCCAGCACCGTCAGGAACGTCTCCGTCAGCCCGTCGAAGGCGAAGAAGGCGTCCGGCAGCGCGACCCGGCGTACGACGGAGCAGGAGACGTCGCCCTCGTTCCACTGGTCACCCGCCAGCTCGCCCGTCATCGACGCATAGCCGCGCAGCACCGTCATCAGACCGTTGACGCGTTCGCAGGAGCGGGTGTTCATCTTGTGCGGCATCGCGGACGAGCCGACCTGCCCCTCCTTGAAGCCCTCGGTGACCAGCTCCTGCCCGGCCATCAGCCGGATCGTCTTCGCCAACGACGAGGGGGCGGCGGCCAGTTGGACCAGCGCCGTGAGCGCGTCGTGGTCGAGGGAGCGGGGATAGACCTGCCCCACGGAGGTCAGGGCGTGGGAGAAGCCGAGATGGGAGGCGACCCTGTGCTCCAGCTCGGCGAGCTTCGCCTCGTCGCCGCCCAGCAGATCGAGCATGTCCTGCGAGGTGCCGACGGGGCCCTTGATGCCGCGCAGCGGATAGCGCGCGAGCAGATCCGTCAACCGGCCGTAGGCGGCGAGGAGTTCGTCCGCGGCGGACGCGAAGCGCTTGCCGAGGGTGGTGGCCTGCGCGGCCACGTTGTGCGAGCGTCCGGCGATCACCAGCTCCGCGTGCTCGGCGGCCAGCCGCCCCAGCCGGGCCAGCAGTGCGACGGTGCGGTCCCGCGCCAGCTCCAGCGAACGCCGGATCTGGAGCTGCTCGACGTTCTCGGTCAGATCCCGCGAGGTCATGCCCTTGTGGACGTGCTCGTGCCCGGCCAGGGCGTTGAACTCCTCGATACGGGCCTTCACATCGTGCCGCGTGACCCGCTCCCGCTCGGCGATCGAGGCCAGGTCGACGTCGCCGAGGACGCGTTCGTAGTCGGCGAGGGCCTCCTCCGGCACCTCGACGCCCAGATCCCGCTGGGCCCGCAGCACCGCGAGCCACAGCCGCCGCTCCAGCACCACCTTCTCTTCCGGCGACCACAGCCGGGCCAGGGGAGCGGAGGCGTAACGGGAGGCGAGGACGTCCGGGATGCGGGGCTTGTCAGTCACACCACGCGATTCTACGGGGTGGCCTCCCGGCTCCTACGGGGTGTCCTCGCAGGCCAGCGACGTCAGCTCGGGGCGCTTGGGGGCGCGTCCGTCGCCGCTGGAGCGGCCCGTCAGCCGGCGTCCTATCCACGGCACCAGGTGCTGCCGGGCGAAGCGCAGATCCGCCAGGCGCCGGGCCGTCCACGGCTCCGGCCCGGGCGGCGGCAGCGGCGCCCGCCAGTCCGAGAGCGCGGGACGGCCGAGCCGCTGGCTGACCGCCTCGGCGACGCGGCGGTGGCCCTCGGCGTTGAGATGCAGCCGGTCCTCGGCCCACAGCCGCGGGTCGGCGAGCGCCCCGCCGGTGTAGAGATCGACGACGACCGCACCGTGCCGCTCCGCCAACTCGTCGATGAAGCCGAAGAGTTGCTCCATGCGCGAGCGGTACCGCTCCAGTACGGGACCGTTGCGCCCCGGGCTGCGCATCAGCACCAGCCGTCCGCAGCTCGGCGCCAGCTTGCCCACGCACTCCTCCAGGACGGCGCACACCCGTGCCACGTCGCAGCGCGGACGCAGAACGTCGTTGAGGCCGCCGACGAGGGTGACGAGATCGGCGTTCATCGCGGCGGCGGCGTCCACCTGCTCCGCGGCGATCTGCCCGATGAGCTTGCCGCGCACCGCGAGGTTGGCGTAGCGGAATTCCGGGTCCGGCTCGCCGTTCTCGCCGTCGCCGCCGGCGTCCGGACGGGCGGCCAGCCGTGCGGCGAGAAGATCGGCCCAGCCGCGGTAGCCGCCGTCCGGAAGCAGGTCCGACATGCCCTCCGTGAAGGAGTCGCCGACGGCGACGAAGCTGCGGACGGCGGGCGGATGAGGTGCGGATTCCGGGGCCGGTACAAAGTCGGTGCCGGAGTGCTGCGGGAGGTCCCGTGGCGGGTCCTGGGCGTTGCTGGTCACGGCCGTTCATCGTATCCGGTTGCTTCGGGCGACTTTCAACCGCTCACGCCCCGGCTCCCGTTCAGGTCAGACCGCGGTCACCCACGCCCCGCGCCGTTCCCGTCCTCGTCCCCGTCCTCGTCGCGGCCCTCCTCCTTGTCCTCGGGGCTGCGGTGCACCAGCTCCCGCAGCACGTCCTCCATGGTGACCACGCCCGCCGTGCCCCCGTCCTCGTCCATCACCGCCGCCAGATGCGTACGGCTGGAGCGCATCGCGCCCAGCACGTCGTCCAGCGGCATCGACGCGCGGACGCGCGCGATCGGACGCATCGCCGTCGCCGGGAACGCGGCGTCGCGGGGCAGAGCGTCCAGGGCGTCCTTGACGTGGAGATAGCCCAGCGCGCGGCCCCTGCTGTCGACGACGGGGAAGCGGGAGAAGCCGGAGCTGGCCGAGAGCTGCTCCAACTCCTCGGGTGTGACGCCCAGTCGGGCCGCGACGACGTGCTCCGTCGGCTTCGCGATCTGCCCCACCGGGCGGCGGCCCAGCTCCAGTGCGTCCCGCAGCCGCTCCGTGGAACGGTCGTCCAGCAGCCCCGCCTCGCTGGAGTCGGCCACCATCTGCGCCAGTTCGTCGTCCGAGAACGTCGATTCGACCTCGCCCTTCGGCTCCACCCGCAGCAGCTTCAGCAGGCTGTTGGAGAAGGCGTTCACCGTGAAGATCACCGGGCGCAGCGCCCGCGAGAGCGCCACCAGCGGCGGGCCCAGCAGCAGCGCCGCGCGCTCGGGGGTGGCGAGCGCGATGTTCTTCGGCACCATCTCGCCCAGCAGCATGTGCGCGTACGTCGCGGCGCCCAGCGCGATCACGAAGGAGATCAGGCCCGCGAGGGCGTCGCGGACGCCGAGCAGAT
The DNA here is from genome assembly GCF_001751255.1 of Streptomyces nanshensis. GTDB lineage: Bacteria > Actinomycetota > Actinomycetes > Streptomycetales > Streptomycetaceae > Streptomyces > Streptomyces nanshensis_A. The sequence continues at coordinate 17,250 of NZ_LJGW01000300.1, forward strand.
GGAACAGCGGCTCCAGCAGATGCTCGATCGCGGGCTCGGCGACCACACCGAGCACCAGCGTGCACAGCGTGATGCCGAGCTGCGCCGCGGCCAGCAGCGCCGAGACGTTCTCCAGGCCCCAGATGACGCTGCGCGCCTTGCGCTCGCCCTCCTCGGCGCGCGGCTCGATCTGCGCACGGCGTACGGAGATGAGCGCGAACTCGGCGCCCACGAAGAAGGCGTTGGCGACGAGCGTCAGCACCCCGATGAAGAGCTGGAGCGCGATCACCGGTCCTCCTCCCGTCCGGGCGTGCGGGCCCCGTCCGTGCCGTTCGCGGAGCCGTCGCCTCCGGCGTCGCCGTCGCCGTCCGGCTCCTCGGGCTCCGGCTCCGGCGGCGCCGTGAGCCGGGCGCGCGCCGC
>NZ_LJGW01000308.1 GCF_001751255.1 Streptomyces nanshensis
CCTGTTGGCGTCCGCCTGCGTGCCCGGCACCGACGGCTCCGGCGCGGCGGGAGCGGGCGTGCCCGGGGCGGCGGCAACCGCCCGGCCCGACCCGTCCAAGGCGGGGAAGGCCACGCTGACCGTCTGGGACCAGGAGATACGCGGCGGCCAGAACGACGAACTGGAGCGGCTGAACGCCGAGTTCGAGAAGAAGTACCCCAACATCCGCATCAAGCGCGTCGCCCGCAGCTTCTCCGACCTCAAGACCACGCTGAAGCTGGCCGTTTCGGGCAACAAGCCGCCGGACGTCATCCAGGCCAACCAGGGCTACCCCGACATGGTCGCCTTCGTGAAGGCGGGCCTGCTCACACCGCTCGACAACTACGCGGGCATCTACGCCTGGAACACCCGCTATCCGAACACGCTCCTCAACCTCAACCGGGTCTCCGCCGACGCCCGCGACTTCGGCACCGGACGCCTCTACGGCATCTCCCAGACCGGCGAGTACATCGGCGTCTACTACAACAAGGACGTACTGGAGAAGGCCGGAGTCGACCCGCCGAAGACCTGGAAGGAGCTGACGGACGCCCTGCCCCGGCTCAAGGACGAGGGCGAACTGCCCGTCCAGTTCGGCAACTTGGACAAGTATCCGGCGATCCACACCTTCGGCGTGCTGCAGAACCAGGCCGGCGGCGCCGAGGAGACCCGCGAGAGCGTCTTCGGACGCGGCGACGGCTTCGCCAACGAGCCGACGAAGGAGGCGGCGCGCACCCTCGCCGACTGGAAGAAGCACGGCTACGTCCCCAAGGGCGCCAACGGCACCGGATACGACGACGCGGCGAAGAAGTTCGCCGACGGCGACGGCGCCTTCCTCATCACCGGCACCTGGCAGCTCCCGGACCTGAAGAAGACCATGGGGGACTCGCTGGGCTTCATGCCGCCGCCGCCCGCGAAGAAGGACGCGGATCCCGTCACCACCGGCGGCCAGGGCCTGGCCTGGTCGGTGACCTCCAAGTCCCGGCACCCCGAAGTGGCCGCCGCCTACCTGGACTTCATCACCAGCCGGCACGCGGCGGACGTGATGACCGAGGAGGGCGTACTGCCCGCCGTCCCCGGCAAGGCCGCCGAGAAGATCCCCGAGGGCAGCGCCGACGCGCAGATGGTCGACGGCTGGAAGCAGCTCAACGCCGCCGACGGACTCGTGCCGTATCTCGACTACACCACGCCCGACTTCTACGACTCGCTCTCCGCCGACCTCCAGGGCGTCATCGACGGCTCCGTCTCCCCGGACCAGCTCTCGGAGAAGATGCAGCGCTCCTACACCGGCTTCCAGAAGGACAAGCGCGCCGAGAAGCAGAACGACGGGAGCGCGGGCCGGTGAGCGCCGCACCCGCGGCCCCGTCCGCCGCCCCGGACTCCCCGCTCCCGCCCGGGACTTCGGCACCGCGCGGGAGCCTGCTGCGCCGAACCGCCGGCCGCTACCGCCGCGGCGCCCCCGGCCGTCCCCGCGCCGTCGGCTATCTCTACATCGCCCCCGCGCTCGTGCTCTACGCCGTCTTCCTGCTCTTCCCCCTCGGCCAGACGGCGTGGCTCTCGCTGCTGCACTGGGACGGGCTGACCGCCGCCACCTGGGCCGGCGGCGCCAACTACCGTGCGCTGCTGACCGATCCGTCGCTGCGCGGCCCGTTCCTGCACGCCCTCGCGCTGCTGTTCTTCTACGCCGTGCTGCCCGTCGTCCTCGGGCTGCTGCTGGCCTCCGCGCTCTCGCGCTTCCGGGTGCGGGGCATGACGTTCTTCCGTACGGTCCTCTTCCTGCCGCAGGTGCTGGCGATGGTCGTCGTCGGCGTCGCCTGGCGCTCCGTCCTCGGCGCTGACGGACTGCTCAACGACGTGCTGCGCACCGTCGGTCTGGGCTCCCTCGCCCGCTCGTGGCTCGGCGACTACACCTGGGCGCTGCCGGCCGTGGGCACCGTCGGCACCTGGGTGGAGACCGGACTGTGCGTCGTGCTCTTCCTGGCGGGCGTGCAGCGCATCCCGCGCGAACTGTACGAGGCGGCGCGCATGGACGGGGCGGGCCCGCTGCGGGAGTTCTTCGCCGTCACCCTGCCCGCGCTGCGCGCCGAGACCGCCGTCGCGCTGACGCTCACCATCGTCGCCGGGCTGCGCAACTTCGACCTGATCTACATCACCACCAGCGGCGGCCCCGGCAACGCCACGTCCGTGCCCGCCTACGAGGTCTACCACCGGGCCTTCGAGACCAACGAGGTCGGCTCGGCGGCGGCCATGGGCATCGGACTGACCGTGCTCATCTTCGTGCTGACGGTCTCCGTCGCGCGTCTGGTCGAGGGGCGTGAGCGATGACCGGCCGGCTCGAACGCAGCGTCACCTACGGCATCCTGGCCCTCTTCGCGGTCATCAGCCTCACGCCGGTGATCGGCATCCTCTCCACGGCCTTCGGCCGCCAGTCGTCCCTGGACACCGGCTTCGCACTGCCCGACGGTCTCAACTGGGCCAATTTCGCCGACGCCTGGACCCGTGGCCACTTCGGCTCGTACCTCACCAACTCGGTGCTGGTCGCCGTCGTCGTGGTCACGGCGACGACCGTCCTCGCGGTGCTCGCCGCCTACGCGTTCGGCGTGATGCGCTTCCCCGGCTCGAACCTGCTCTTCTATCTGTTCGTGCTCGGGCTGACCCTGCCGCAGGAAGCCCTCGTGGTGCCGCTCTACTTCGATCTGCGGTACTGGCAACTCACCGACACCTACTGGGCGTTGATCCTGCCGCAGACCGCGCAGTCGCTGGCGTTCGGCGTGTTCTGGATGCGTACGTACTTCCGCGGCAGCCCTCGCTCGGTCATCGAGGCCGCCCGTATCGACGGTGCGTCGAGCTGGACGACGCTGTGGCGCGTGCTCGTCCCGATGGGGCGGCCCGCCCTGTCCACGATGGTCGTCATCGTCTTCATGTGGACGTGGAACGAGTTCCTCATGGCGCTGGTCATGGTCAGCGACGAGGCACACCGCACCGTCCCGCTCGGACTCGCCTTCTTCCAGGGGCAGCACAGCTCCGACACGGCGCTGCTCGCCGCCGCCTCCGTGATGATCGCGCTGCCGGTCGTGGTGGTGTACGTGGCGCTCCAGCGGCGCTTCATCGAGGGGATGCTCACGGGCGCGGTCAAGGAGTGACCGCCGCGGCGCACCGCGCGGCCCGCCCTACCCGGCCCGCCGCGCGGTGACGCACGTCACCGCCCGTACGGTTCGCGCCATCCGCCCGGCCCCGCACGGCAGTTGTGGCGGTCACGTAAATCCCGCGGGCCCGGCCCAGGAATAGGTCTTCACACCCGGGGCACTCCACACACCCTCGCGGTGCTCCGGCACACCGCACTTCGCGGTGAGAGCCGGACGACAGGCACCGCGGGACCACGACCCGGCCGCACCGAGAGGGGTGAGAGCGTGGCGACAACGGGCGACAAAGTGAGAAATACACAGCAGACCGACCGCGCGCGGCAGCCCGGGAGCACCAGCGGGGAGCACGGCGACAGCGGTGAGTACGGCAGCCGGGAGCACGGCAAGAGCACCGGCAGCCGGGACCGGAACACCGCCCGGGAGCACGGCACCGGCCGGAAGCAGAGCAGCGGTGCGCGCAGCGGACGGGTTCCGGTGGCCGAGGCGATGCGCCTCGCGGCCGGACAGCTCGCCGAACTCCTGCGCAGCGAGCCCGACTCGGTGTCCTCGGTGAAGGCGGTGGACGACGGCTGGACGGCCGATGTCGAGGTGGTCGAGATCGAGCGCGTTCCCGAGACCACCAGCGTCATGGGCTCCTACCGCGTGCAGCTCGACGCCGCCGGAAACCTGCTCGGCTACGAGCGCACCCGCCGCTACGCGCGGGGCCAGATCGACCAGCGGAAGTGACCGCCGTCCAGTGACACGGCCCGTGTCCGTACGGAACGGACCGCACGCAGGCGACGAACGAAGGCCGTCGCGCGCACCCGCTTCCGCGGGATCCCTCCGCGTACACGGTCCGCGTACACCGTCCGACGGCCCTCGACCGCACTCTCCGGAAGGAGCAAGAGCGTGACCGTCATGACACAGAGCAACGCCCAGCAGCCGGCATCGGGTTCCGGTGGCGGCGGCAACCTCTACGACATCCTCGAACTGATCCTGGACCGCGGGCTCGTGATCGACGCGTTCGTGCGGGTCTCCCTCGTCGGCATCGAGATACTCAAGATCGACGCACGAGTCGTCGTCGCGAGCGTCGACACGTATCTGCGCTTCGCCGAGGCGTGCAACCGCCTCGACCTGGAGGCCGGCCGCAAGGCACCGACGCAGCTCACCGAGATCGTCGGCGACGCCACCGAGAGCGGCGCGAAGGGCAAGTCCAAGGGCGCGCTGACCGGGGCCGTCGAAGCGTTCAGCGAGTCCCTCCAGAAGGGCCGCGACGGCGAGGGCGAGAACGAGGAGCGCGAGCGGGAGCGGGAGCCGAGGAAGGCCGCCGCCTCCTCCGGCAGCCGCCGCACCACCCGCCGTAAGGAGGACTAGTCCATGTCCACCTACGTCTACGCCGTCACTGCGGCGGACCACCCGCAGCGCCTCGACGGGCTCGGCGCCGTCGGCGACCCGGCCGCAGAACTCCGTACGGCCGGCGACGGCACCCTGAGCGCGGTCGTCAGCGACGCCCCGGAGCAACTGCGCGCCAAGCGCCGCGATCTCGCCGCCCACCAGGCCGTGTTGGAGAAACTCATGGCGGACGGGCCGACGCTGCCGATGCGCTTCGGCCTCGTCGGACCGGACGACGAGTCCGTCGCCGCCGCCCTGGAGCAGAACCGCGAGGCGTATCTGCGGCGGCTGTCCGAACTGGACGGACGCCTGGAGTACAACCTCAAGGCGGGCCGCGAGGAGGAGGACCTGCTGCGCGAGATCGTCTCCGGCTCGGAGGAGATCCGGCGCCTGCGCGAGGTCACCCTCGAACACCCCGAGGCCCACGAGGAGAAGGTGCGCCTGGGCGAGCTGATCTCCGGCGAGGTACAGGCCCGCGGCGAGGCCGAGGGCAGAGAGCTGCTGGAGCGGCTCGCGGGCGCCGCGGAACAGCACACGGTGGCCGAGCCGACGGGACCGCACTTCCTGAGCGCCTCGTTCCTGGTACGGCGCGAGGACGCCGCGGCCTTCTCACAGGCCGTGCACGAGGAGGCGGAACGGCACGGCGACGCCTACTCCCTCAACCTCAACGGCCCGCTGCCCCCGTACAGCTTCGTCTGACCGTGATCGGAGGACCGTGCCATGGGCCTCGTCACCCAGCTTCTGACCCTGCCGCTGGCGCCGGTGCGCGGAGCGGTCTGGGTCATGGACCAAGTCGTGCTGACGGCGGAGCGGCAGCAATGCGACCCGGAGCCCGTACGACAGCAACTCGCCGCACTGGAGCGGGAGTTGCTGGACGGGCGCATCACGGAGGAGGAGTTCGACCGACGTGAGGACGATCTGCTGGACGAGCTGGAGCGGCGACAGGCCCACCAGCGTCGGCTGCAGGCGCACTCATGAGTACACGCACACCGTCCCCGGCCGCAGGCACGGGGAGACCGAGGTGATCCTGAGATGAACGGCAACGCGAAGATCGGTGTGGCGCTGGTGGGGGGCTACCTCCTCGGGCGCACACGCAAGGCCAAGATGGCCGTCGGCCTGGGCATGTACCTGGCCGGCAAGAAGCTCAACATCACACCGCAGCAACTGGTGCGGATGGTCGCCGACTCACCCATCGTCGGCCAGCTCGGCGACCAGGTGCGCAAGGACCTGGTCGGCAACACCAAGTCCGCGCTGACCTCCGCGGTCACCCAGCGGGCGGGCAGCCTCGCCGACTCGCTGCACGAGCGGACGCTCGACCTGAACGACCCGGCCCGGCGCGAGCGCGGCGACGAGGACGCCGACGAGGCGGACGCCCGTGACGAAGGCGCCGGTGACGCGGCCGACGAGCGGGACGAGGGCGACGGGGGCCGCGAGCGCTCCCGTACGCGCAAGACCCCGTCCTCGGGCGGCGGCACGTCCCGGTCGGCCGGGGCGGCCAAGTCGGCCCGCTCGGCGGGGACTTCGGTCTCGGCGAAGAGCGGCGGCGCCGCCAGGTCGGGCACGTCCGCCGCGTCCGACAAGACCTCCGGGAACGCCGGGGCCGCCGCGTCGAGCAAGGCCGGGAAGACGGCGCGCTCCACGCGGTCCACCGCCTCCGGCTCCTCCGGCGCCCGTAAGACGGCGTCCTCCGGTACGCGGGGGACCTCTGGCGGCGCCCGCAGGACAGCCGCGAAGACCGCCTCGGGCGGTACGCGGAAGACGGCGAACCGGGGAGGCGGCAATGGCTGAATCGACGTCGACACTGAGCAAGTTCAAGGACGACGTGGTCAACGACCCGGCCACGGACCGGCTCAAGCAGGAGCTGCAGTCCTACCTCCAGGCCCGCGCGGTCAAGGCGGTCTCCGGACTCGGCAGCAAGCTGGGCGAGGGCGTCGGCAAGCTCGCCGACCCCGGCCAGGGCGGCCCCGGCGGCCTCGTGGGCAGTCTCGCGAAGGGCGGCCAGGCGCTGAGCGAGGGCAAGTCGCCCGCGCAGGCGGCCATGACGGCCGGCACCTCGCACCTCAAGGACATGGTCAAGGACAAGGTCAAGGGTTTGTTCGGCAAGGGCAGCAAGAGCGGCGGCGGCAAGTCCAAGAGCGTGACCATCGTCGAGGACATCGACGTGGGCGTGCCCGTGCGCGAGGCGTACGACCAGTGGACGCAGTTCCAGGAGTTCAGCACCTTCGCCAAGGGCGTCGTCAGCGTCGAGAAGTCCGACGACGTCAGCAGCAACTGGAGCGTGAAGGTCGCCAAGTCCACCCGGAGCCTGAAGGCCAACGTCACCGAGCAGGTCCCGGACGAACGGATCTCCTGGACCACCTCGGGCGCCAAGGGCACTGTCAAGGGCGTCGTGACCTTCCACGCGGTCACGGACAATCTGACGCGCGTGCTGCTGGTGCTCGAATACTTCCCGGGCGGCTTCTTCGAGAAGACCGGCAACATCTGGCGGGCGCAGGGCCGTCGGGCGCGGCTGGATCTGAAGCTCTACCGCAAGTTCATCATGATGCGGGGCGAGGCCACCGACGGCTGGCGCGGCGAGATCCGCGACGGCGAGGTCGTCGTCGAGCACGACGACGCCGTGGCCGAGGAGGAACGCGCCCAGGAACAGCCGGAGGACTCCGGGGACGCCGAGAACTCCGAGAGCCCGGACGACGAGCCTAGGGGAGAGGAACTCTCGGAATCCGAGGGCGAGTTCGACGAGCCCGATGAGGACGAGGCCGAAAACGGCGACCCCGAGGGCGAGTTGGACGACGAGTACGAGCCCGAGGACGACTACGCGGACGAGTACGAGGAGCCGGAGGACGGCGAGCCGGAGGACGCCGACGACTCCGAGGACGCCGAACTCGAACTCGACGACTCCGAGGCGGACTTCGCCGAGGAGGAGGACGAGGACGAGCACGGCCGGCGCTCGGTCCCCGCGGGCCGCTGACCGCCCGAAGCCATCCGTCCATCGACCAGACAAGGCTGGAACCACGTGTCCGAATCACTTGCCGGACGTATGGGACCGTCCCCGAACACCCCCGGCGCGGCGGCCCCGTACGGTCAGCAGGGCTCCTCCGCCAACCTGGCGGACATCCTCGAGCGGGTGCTCGACAAGGGCGTCGTCATCGCGGGCGACATCCAGATCAACCTGCTCGACATCGAGCTGCTGACGATCAAACTGCGCCTGCTGGTGGTCTCCGTCGACAAGGCGAAGGAGATGGGGATCGACTGGTGGGAGAACGACCCCTCGCTCTCCTCACGTGCTCCCGCCGCCGCACGCGGACGGTGGTCCGACGCCGCCCTCGACGGCGGCGAGGAGCACGGCGCCCTCGCGGAGGAGAACGACCGCCTGCGCCAGGAGATCGAGCGCCTGCGCTCGGCCCAACTCCCCGCGGGCGAGGGCCCGTCGGAGGACGGGGGAGAGCGGCAGCCCGCCGGCGCCGCTCGGCGCAGCGGCGGTTCCGGCGGCACACGGAAACGCGGAGGTTGACCGGAGATGCCGAACCCGGCGGACGAGACCGCGGCGCCGCCGCGCACCCAGGACGACGACGCCCGGAACGGGACCCGGCCCGGAGCCCCGGGCCCGGACCCGACCCACGACCGTCGACAGGACCCACC
>NZ_LJGW01000299.1 GCF_001751255.1 Streptomyces nanshensis
AGCGCGGCAGCGGCGCCGCCGGTCCCGGCGAGTGGGCCCGCGATCTGGCGCTGGGCGCCCGCTTCGCGACGAGCGGCGGCCGTCAGGGATGGCTCCGTACGCTGCTGACGGCGGTCGGCGTCGCGCTCGGCGTGGCCGTGCTGCTGCTCGCGGCGGCGGTGCCGGAGCTGATCCGCAGCAACGGCGAGCGCTCCGAGGCGCGTTCGGGCGCCTTCACCGAGGAGTCGGTCGACCGCAGCGCATACTCGGTCCTCACCAAGGACGCCAACAACCGGTACCACGGCGACCAGTTGTACGGGCGTCTGCTACAGGCCGACGGGTCCAGCCCGGCGACTCCCCCCGGGCTGGACCACATTCCGGCACCCGGCGAGATGGCCGTCTCGCCCGCGCTGAAGCGGCTGCTGGACTCCCCGGACGGCAAGGCCCTCGCCGAGCGGCTCGACGCGAAGGTCGTCGGCACGATCGGCGACGACGGACTGCTCGGCCCGTACGAACTCGCCTTCTACAAGGGCGCGGACGACCTCTCCGAGGCCCACGGGGCCGTCCGCGTCGACAAGTTCGGCAGTCCCGTGGAGGAAGCACCCCTGGAACCCGCGCTGTTGCTGCTGGTCGTCGTGGCCTGCGCGGTTCTGGTGATGCCCGTCGCCATCTTCATCGCCACGGCCGTACGGTTCGGCGGCGAGCAACGCGACTCACGGCTCGCCGCGCTGCGGCTGATCGGCGCCGACGTCGCCACCGCCCGGCGGATGGCGGCCGGCGAGACGCTGGTCGGCGCGCTGCTGGGACTGCTGCTCGGCGGCTGGTTCTTCCTGCTGGGCCGGGCGTTCATCGGCCACATCGTGCTGTTCCGCATCAGCGTCTTCCCCGAGGACGTCACGCCGGGGCCGCTGCTGGGGCTGCTGATCGCCGTCGGTGTGCCGCTCACGGCGGTGGCCGTGACCATCTTCGCGCTGCGCGGTGTGGCGATCGAGCCGCTGGGCCTGGTGCGCAAGAGCGAGCAGCGCAAGCGGCGGCTGTGGTGGCGTCTGCTGCCGCCCGCGGCCGGTGCGGCGCTGCTGCTCCCGCTGGCCGGTTCGCTGCAGAACAGCGCCGGCGACGTCGCGGAGGCGCAGGTCATCTCCGGTGTGGTGCTGCTGCTCAGCGGCATCGTCCTGCTGCTGCCGTGGCTGGTCGAGCGCATCGTGGGACGGCTGCTCGGCGGCCCGCTCTCCTGGCAGCTCGCCGTGCGCCGGCTGCAGCTCAACAGCGGCAACGCCACCCGGGCCGTCAGCGGCATCACCGTCGCGGTGGCCGGTGCGATCGCGCTCCAACTCCTCTTCTCCGTCGTACAGGTCGGGGAGGAGAACAACGAGAACCTGAGCGGCGCGCAGACGCAGATCGACGTGTACGGACCGCAGAGCAGTCTCGCCGCCGCCGAGCGGCTCACCCGTTCCCTGAAGGAGACGGAGGGCGTGACCGAGGCGAGCGGCTATCTCCAGTCCTGGGTGGAGCTCCGCGGCTCCGAGGACGGCGCCGAGGTCCAGGTCGCCGGTTGCAGGACGCTGCGCGCCCTGGCCCACGTCGGCGAGTGCCGCGACGGCGACGTCTTCCTCGCCCGCCCGAAGAAGGGCGAGGGCGCCGAGGGCATGGAGGGGGACCCCTCGCCCCGGGTGAAGCCGGGGATGCAGCTCACGCTCGACAAGACGCCGGGCGACGACAGCCAGAAGGGCGAGTACACCTGGCGGGTGCCGGACTCCGCCCGCAGCGTACGGAGCATCAAGCCGCCGGAGGGCGTCGCCGCGGACGGGCTGCTCGTCACGCCCTCGGTGCTGGACGAGAAGCGGCTGGAGTCGCCCTCGTTCCAGGGCTGGGCGATCACCGAGCGCACCGGGAAGGCGCTGGAGGAGCTGCGTACGACGGTCTTCCGCACCGACCCGTCCTTCACCCTCTGGGAGTCCGCCGACCAGGAGACGGCCGAGGACGTGGGCACTCTCACCAGTGCGGTCCTGGCGGCCTCGGTCGCGGTGCTGCTGCTGATCGGCGCCAGCATGACCGTCTCGATGCTGGAGCAACTGCGGGAGCGCAAGCGGCAGTTGTCCGTGCTGGTGGCCTTCGGCACCAAGCGCTCCACCCTCGGGGTCTCGGTGCTGTGGCAGACGGCGGTGCCGGTCGTGCTCGGCATCGGGCTGGCGGTCGCCTTCGGACTGGGCCTGGGCTGGGCGCTGCTGCGGATGACGAGCGACGAGGGCGGCGCGGACTGGCTGGTCTTCCTGCCGACCGCGGCCGCGGGCGCCGGTGTGATCGCCCTGGTGACGCTGGTCAGCCTGCCGTTCCTGTGGCGGATGATGCGGCCGGACGGGCTGCGTACGGAGTGAGGCGAGGGACCTCCTCCGGGCCGCCGCACGCGCTGCCCTGAGAAGCCGCTCCCACCGGTTCACGGTTCCGGCCAGGCCCCCATGCTGGCCGGAACCGTGTTTTCGCGTTAAAGTGATATCACTTTGCTAGACGCGGTGAACGGCAGGAGTGCGCCGCGTACTCGACACGGAGACGGGGGACCCCCTATGTCAGCGCAGGATCCGGCACCCAACACACCGAAGAACACGGCGCATTCGGCACCGGACGCCGAGCCGCAGGACGGCCCGGACATGCCGGCGCCGGAGGTCCGCGAGGTCACCGCGCACAGCATCCCCGGCGGACTCGCCCTGCTGCTGGGCCTCATCGGCTTTCTGCTGGGCGTGGGCGGCATAGTCCTCGGCGGCAGCCTCGCCTCCGGCGGCTCCGGCGGGCCCGGGGCGGCGCTGATCGTCGTCGGCGTCCTGGTGCTCATCGGCTCGGTGTTCGCGATGTGCGGCCTGAACATGGTCGCTCCGGGCGAGGCCCGCGTCGTACAGCTCTTCGGGCGCTACACCGGCACCATCCGTACGGACGGGCTGCGTTGGGTCAACCCGCTCACCAGCCGCAGCAAGATCTCCACGCGGGTGCGCAACCACGAGACCGCGGTGCTGAAGGTCAACGACGCCTACGGCAACCCGATCGAGCTGGCCGCGGTCGTGGTCTGGCAGGTCCAGGACACCGCCCAGGCGACCTTCGCGGTGGACGACTTCGTCGAGTTCGTCGCCACCCAGACCGAGGCGGCCGTGCGGCACATCGCCATCGAGTACCCCTACGACTCCCACGACGAGGGCGGACTCTCGCTCCGCGGCAACGCCGAGGAGATCACCGAGAAGCTCGCCGCCGAGCTGACCCTGCGGGTCGAGGCGGCCGGCGTGAAGATCGTCGAGTCCCGCTTCACGCACCTCGCCTACGCGCCGGAGATCGCCTCCGCGATGCTCCAGCGGCAGCAGGCCGGTGCCGTCGTCGCCGCCCGCAAGACGATCGTCGAGGGCGCGTGCGGCATGGTCGAGGACGCCATCACCCGTATCGCCGCACAGGACTTCGTGGAGCTGGACGAGGAGCGCAGGGCCACGATGGTCAGCAATCTGCTGGTGGTCCTCTGCGGTGACCGCTCGCCGCAGCCGGTCATGAACACCGGGTCGCTCTACCAGTGACGGACCCGCCTGAACGCGACGGCTCCGCGCAGCCCGCGGACTCCGCACCGCCGGGCGGCGGCGCGGAGGGCGGGGGCGCGGGGGCCGCG
>NZ_LJGW01000327.1:0-14584 GCF_001751255.1 Streptomyces nanshensis
GCGAGCAGCGCGGCGGCACCGCGTCCGTCCGCAGGGGAGGCCGCAGGCGAGGCCGCCGAGGAGGCCGCGGGCGAGGTGCTGGGGGAGCGCACCGCGGCGGCGGTCCGCGCCGGGGATTCCCTCCCCACGGGCGTACACGGTCCGGTGGTCACACATCCCGTGCAGCCGCCGGTCGACTATCCGGCGGGCCAGGTCTGCGCGTTCGCGTCGCACGCCGACTTCCCCGTCGACGATATGACGGTGCGCACCTGGTACGACGAGGAGGACCGGCCGGTGTTCGCCACCGCGAGCGGCCCGCTGGTGATGGTCGTGACGAACCTCGCCGACGGCCGCACGGTCACCCGCGACATCTCGGGCTCGGGCACCATGACCTACCTCGACGACGGCTCCCGCATCCTCAGCGGCGGCGACTGGGGCGCGGGCTTCCACACCGCGGACCGGCCCGTGCACAACAAGTGGATCGTCAGCCGCGGTTCGATGTCCGTGCAGATCTCGGAGAAGGACGGGACGACGTCGCGGCGGCTGCTGGACCTTCAGGGCCCGTACGAGGACCTGTGCGAGACGCTCGGCCGCGAGGGCGGTGCCGGGCAGGACGCCGGGCGGGACGCCGGGCAGACGACTGAGCGCGGGGCGGCGGCTTCCCGCGCGGCGGCGGCCCGTTGAGGGACTCGCGCGGCGCTCGCCGCAGCACGGGCACGTGATCACCTTCACGGCTGGGACGGAGGCGCACCGGGGCCGCCGGGTGGCAGGATCCTGCGTATGACTTCCTCCGCTTCCGCCTCCGCGTCCTCGTCCCCCGCGCCCAGGAAGGACCCCTGGGATCTGCCCGACGTCTCGGACCTGACCGTCGGCGTGCTCGGCGGCACCGGCGACCAGGGCCGCGGTCTGGCCTACCGGTTCGCCAGGGCGGGCCAGCGGGTCGTCATCGGCTCGCGGGCCGCGGAGCGCGCCGAGCAGGCAGCGGCGGAGCTGGGCGCGGGCGTGGAGGGCGCGGACAACGCGGAGTGCGCGCGGCGTTCGGACATCGTGATCGTCGCCGTTCCCTGGGACGGCCACGCCAGGACGCTCGAATCGCTGCGCGAGGAGCTGCGCGGCAAGCTCGTCGTGGACTGCGTCAATCCGCTCGGCTTCGACAAGAAGGGCGCCTACGCGCTCCGTCCCGAGGAGGGCAGCGCCGCCCAGCAGGCCGCGGCGCTGCTGCCCGACTCCCGGGTGACGGCGGCCTTCCACCACCTCTCGGCCGTACTGCTCGCCGACGCCTCCGTCGAGAAGATCGACACCGATGTGATGGTGCTCGGCGAGGACCGCGAGGACTGCGCGGTCGTACAGGCGCTCGCGGGACGCGTCCCCGGCATGCGGGGCGTCTTCGCGGGGCGGCTGCGCAACGCGCACCAGGTGGAGTCGCTCGTGGCCAACCTGGTCTCCGTCAACCGCCGTTACAAGGTGCACGCGGGCATCCGGCTCACCGACATGTGAGGCGTACGCGGGGGCGGAAGGGAGCGGTCCGCGGAGCCTCCGGAGGCCGCCGCCGCGCGGCGGTGCGACGTGGGTGAGAATGGACGGCGGCCGGGCGCCGGGCCGGGTCCGTACGCGGGGCCGCGCGGGCACCCGCCCGAACCGACCGCACCGTCAGCAGCCGCCGTACGACTGGAGCCGCCGCCATGTCCGCCCCCGCCGCCTCCCTCCGCTCCGCCCGGGGGATCGCCCGCTGCACCGCCGTGCTGTGTGCGCTCGCCGTGACCGCGGCGGTGCTCTCCTTCGTCAAGGGGAGCTGGATCGTCGGCGTCGTGTGGGTGCTGCTGGCGGGGCTCGCGTCCAACATGGCCTGGTACTACGGGAGAAGGGCCCGCCGCATCGCCTCCGCCGCGCCCGCTCCGGGAGCGTCCGCCTCCGGGCCGTCCGCTCCCTCCCGGGGCGCTACGGCTGCGGAGTGACCGAGAGTTCGGGCTCGCCCTGCCAGAAGCGGAAGTAGTCGTAGCCGTAACTCACGTCCAGGTTCGTGACGTCGAACACGCTCATCACATGGTTGATCGCGTCCCAGAAGACGCCGTTGACGGCCGGGATCCACAGGAAGCCGAAGACCACCAGCAGTCCGAACGGTGCGAACGGCTCGGCCTGCCGGCGCGCGGCCGGTGACAGCCACGGCTCCAGCACCCCGTAGCCGTCGAGTCCGGGGACGGGCAGCAGATTGAGGATGGCCGCAGTGACCTGGAGCATCGCGAGGAACGCCAGCGCGTAGCGGAACGCGAAGGGCACCCGCCCCATGGCGTCCAGCCAGAACGGTGCCGTGAGCACCGCGGCGAACAGGGCGTTCGTGGCGGGCCCCGCCGCCGAGATGAGGCTGTGCTTCCAGCGGCCCCGGATCCGGCCGCGTTCGATGTAGACCGCGCCGCCGGGAAGCCCGATGCCGCCGAGGACGACGAAGACCACCGGCAGCACGATGCTCAGCATGGCGTGCGTGTACTTCAGCGGGTTGAGCGTGAGATAGCCCTTCGCGGCCACAGACGAGTCACCGCCGCGCAGCGCCGTCAGGGCGTGTGCGTACTCGTGCAGGCACAGCGAGACGACCCAGCCCGAGACGACGAAGAAGAAGACCGCGACACCGGTCACCTCGGCCAGGCCCGACCAGACCGCCCAGCCCGAGACAGCCATGATCGCGGCGATCCCGAGGAAGACCGGGCTGATGCGGTGGTGGTCGGGGTGGGTGGAGGCGCTGGTCATGGAGTCAGACCGTACCGGCACGGGCCGACCCCGGACCAACGCCCCTTGATTCCTCCCGTTTCCTCCCTGGCGGCCCGTCGGCTCCGCGGGCCGCGCCGCACCCGACGCCGCGGCCCGCGGAACGCGCCGCCTACGCGAAGCTGTACGTACGTCGGCCACTTACGCGAAGCCGTACGTACGCCCGCCGCCTACGCGAAGCTGTGGTGCTCCTCCGGGAACGCACCCGCGACCACGTCCTGCGCGAACGCCTTCGCCGCGTCCCCGAGCGTCTCGCGGAGCTGCGCGTACTGCTTGACGAAGCTGGGCACGCGCCCCGCCGTCATCCCCGCCATGTCCGTCCACACCAGCACCTGCGCATCGGTCTGCGCGCCGGCGCCGATGCCGATCGTCGGCACGTGCAGCGAGCGTGTGACCTCGGCGGCCAGCTCGGCCGGCACCGCCTCCAGCACCACCGCGAATGCCCCCGCGTCCTGTACGGACTTGGCGTCCCGCAGCAGTTGCTGCGCGGCCTCCTCGCCGCGGCCCTGCACCCGGTAGCCCATGGCGTGCACGGACTGCGGGGTGAGGCCGACATGCGCCATGACGGGGATGCCGGACTGCACCATCAACTCGATCTGGTGCCCCGAGCGTTCGCCGCCCTCCAGCTTCACCGCGCCCGCGCCCGCCTCCTTCACGAGCCGGGTGGCGCTGCGCAGCGCCTGCACGGGGCCCTCCTGGTACGTGCCGAAGGGCAGGTCCGCCACGATCAGGGCCCGCTTGCTGCCCCGTACGACCGCGGCCGTGAGCATGGTCATCTCGTCCAGGGTGACCGGCACGGTGGTCTCGTAGCCCAGGTGGCAGTTGCCCATCGAGTCGCCGACGAGCATCACGGGGATGCCCGCCTCGTCGAAGACGGAGGCCGTCATGGCGTCGTAGGCGGTGAGCATCGGCCAGCGCTCACCCCGCTCCTTCGCGGCGCCCAGATCGCGGACGGTGACGCGGCGGTTGCGTACGCCGCCGTAGAGGGCGGCGGGCTGCTTCTTGGACGGTCCGTTCCCGGACGGCTCTCCCGGGGCACGGCCCTGCTGCTGCGCATCAGACATGGCTGAACGCTCCTGTGTGTTGTCGTCTCGAGGCGCCCTGACGGCGTCCCCGGATACGCGTCCATGCTGGCACGCCGCGCGGGGCGAAGGAAGGGACGGGCGGGCGGGCGGCACGGGCAGGCGCCACGGGTGGGGCCTGCCACCTGCGAGCCGTGCCACCGGACACCGGGGCCATCGGCCACCACAATCCGATACGAGACGGGACCGTATCGGAATGGGATAGGGTGTCGGCCATGAGTGCTCCCCCTTCCGAGACGGCGCACGGGACCGTGCCCGAGAACGTGTACCGCCGCCGCTGGGTGATCCTCGGCGCCCTGATGCTCAGCCTGCTCATCGTCGTACTGGACAACTCGATCCTGAACGTCGCGATGAAGACCATCGCCCAGCCCGCGCCGACCGGACTCGGCGCCGGCCAGAGCGAGTTGGAGTGGTCGGTCAACTCCTACACGCTCGTCTTCGCCGGACTCCTCTTCACCGCCGGGCTGTTGGGCGACCGCCTCGGGCGCCGGCGCGTGCTGCTCTTCGGGCTCGCGGTCTTCGGAGCGGGCTCGGTCTGCGCGGCCCTCGCCACCTCGCCGGGCCAACTCGTCGCGTTCCGCGCAGTGATGGGACTGGGCGGCGCCTTCGTCATGCCGGCCACGCTGGCGATCCTGATGAACGTCTTCGAGCGGGACGAGCAGCCCAAGGCCATCGGCATCTGGGCGGGCGGCGTCGGCCTGGGCATAGCCATCGGCCCCGTCACCGGCGGAGTGCTGCTGGAGCACTTCTGGTGGGGATCGGTCTTCCTGGTCAACGTGCCGATCGTGCTCGTCGCGCTCGCCGCGATGGTGCTGCTCGTCCCCGAGTCCCGCGATCCGCGGCCCGGACGGCTGGACCCGCCGGGCGTCCTGCTGTCCATCGCCGGACTGGTGCTGCTGGTCTACGGGATCATCAAGGGCGGGCAGCTCGCCGACTTCACCGACCCCGAGGTGCTGCTCACCGGGGGCGGCGGCCTGGCCGTCCTGGTCGTCTTCGTACTCCACGAGCGGCGCAGCGACCATCCGGCCATCGACGTCTCGTACTTCAGAAACCCCGCCTTCTCCGCGGCCGTCGCCGCCATCGCCCTCGTCTTCTTCGCGTTGATGGGCGTGACCTTCTTCGCCGTCTTCTACATGCAGAGCGTGCGCGGCTTCACGGCCCTGGAGGCCGGGCTGCTGATGGTGCCGCTGGCCGTCTCGCAGCTCATCTTCGCGCCGCGTGCCCGGCTGGCCGTCGACCGGTTCGGCGCCAAGGCGGTCTGCGCGACGGGGATGACGGGCATCGCGGCGGGCATGGCCGCCTTCCTGCTCTTCGGCCGTACGACGCCGATCTGGGCGCTGGAGGTCGTCTTCTTCGTACAGGGCACGGCGATGGCGCACATCATGCCGCCCGCCACGGTCTCGATCATGCAGTCGCTGCCGCGGGAGAAGGCAGGCTCGGGGTCGGCCGTGAACAACACCTTCCGGCAGGTCGGCGGCGCCATGGGCGTCGCGGTGCTCGGGTCGCTGCTCTCCGCGCGCTACCGCGAGGGCATCGAGGGGCACCTGCGGTCGCTGCCGCTGCCGGAGGGCGTACGGCACGCGGCGGGGGAGTCGATCGAGGGGACGCTCGCGCTGGCGTCCCGACTGGGGCCCGCGGGGCGGCAGTTGGTGGACCCGGCCAAGGACGCCTTCATCGGGGCGATGCACGTCACCGTCCTCGGTTCGGCGGCCGTCGCGCTGCTGGGGGCGGTGGTGGTGGCCGTATGGCTGCCGGGCAGACCGCGTACGGAGGGGACGCACGGACAGCCGCCGGAGCCGGAGGACGCGGCGAAACCACCGGTGGGCGCCGGTCGTTGACGGGGGACGGGATCGGTACGGGCCTCGGTTCCGTACGGGTTCCGTGCGGGTTCCGGTTCCGGTTCCGTACCGGTACGGGTGACGGCTGCGCCGCCGCTCTCGCGTACGGCCGGTACACGTCCCGGTCCGTGACAGAATCGGGCAACCCGGCCGGGTCGTGCCAACACGCCCTCGGCCGCGGCCTGTTGACCCGTCCGCACGGCTCACGGCGCCCGCCTTCGCAGCCCGTACGCCCGTGCCGCCGCGGCAGGCGCACTGCCGCAGCCCCCGAGGAACCGGAAAAACCCGAGGAACCCGAGGAACCCGAGAAAGGAGCACCCCGATGAACCCCACGCCGCCGGCGGATGCGGACGCCGCGCCCCCGCGGCGGGGCCGCCCGCGTAGCGAGGCGGCGGAACGGGCCATCATCGAGGGCGTGCTCCGGCTGCTGGAAGAGGGCACGTCGATCGACGCCCTGTCCATCGAACGGGTCGCGCGCGTCGCCGGCGTCGGCAAGGCGACGGTCTACCGGCGCTGGCCCGGCGGCAAGGACGAACTGCTGCTGGCCGTCGTGGACGCGCTGGAGGAGCCCCCGGCCGAGCCCGCCGGTGCGTCCGTACGGGACGACCTCGTGGCGCTTCTGGAGTGGCACCGGCGCGTGGGTCTGGCCAAGCGCCAGTCCGCCGTGCTGCGCACCATGACGAGCCATGTGAAGACCCACCCCGAACTGTGGCGTCAGTACCACGACAACGTGATCGAGGCCCGCCGTGAGCGGCTGCACGGAGTGCTGCGGCGCGGCGTCGCCGACGGCGAGCTGCGCGACGACCTCGATCTGCGCCTGCTCGGCGAGCTGTTCACGGGTCCGATGCTGATCCGCACCGTGCTGCACGAGAGCCACGACCTCCCGGCCGGGCTGGCCGAGCAGATCGTCGACTCCGTACTGGACGGGGTGCGCGCCAGGCCCTGAGCCCGGCGGCCCGAGTGCGTGTTCCGTCACAGCGCCCGCCGGGTGCCGCGCTTCCGGAACCTCACCTGCCCGGGTGTTCGTCCTGCACGTCACGAGGAGGCCGCCAGACCGCCCCGGCAGCGGCACGCGCGCCCCGTACGGCACGTTCCTCGACGGGAATTACCCGTTCCGCATCACCTATCGTTCGACCAGCACCGGCAAGCAAGTGAGGACAGTGGATGGCACGCGCGTACATGGCGGAGGCCGCGAAGACTTCGGGCGAGTGGGACGGGTCCGGTTCCCGCACCGGCCGGGACGGCAGCCGTGTGCCCCGGATGTTCGCCGGATGGGGCGGCCGGGACGTCTGGTGGCGCGGCTGGATGCTCGCGACGCTCGCCGTGCTGCTCGGCGCCGCGCTCTTCTTCCACTCCGAGATCCCCAACGCCGTGGGCAACCTCGGCTCGCTGTGGGAGACGTTCCTGCCGTGGGGCGGCGTGCTGATTCCCGTACTGGCGGTGCTCGCGGTGCTGCGGCGCTCCGTCCTCGCACTGGTGGCGCTGCTGGTGCCGGCGCTGGTGTGGCTGAACCTCTTCGGCGGCCAGTTCACCACCAAGTCCGGTACGGGCGGCGATCTGACGGTGGTGACGCACAACGTCAACGCGGGCAACCCCGACCCCGCCGGCACCGCGCGTGAACTCGCCGGCTCCGGCGCGGACATCGTGGCGCTGGAGGAGGTCTCGGGCGGCCAGGCCGCGCAGTACGACAAGGGTCTGGCGGGCGCGTACCGCTACCACAAGCGCGTCGGCACGGTCGGGGTGTGGAGCAAGTACCCGATGCGGGACGCCCGGACGATCGACATCAAGATGGGCTGGCCGCGGGCGATGCGCGCCACGGTCGCCACACCGAAGGGCGACGTCGCCGTGTACGCGGCCCACCTGCCGTCCGTACGGCTCCAGTTCGCCTCCGGCTTCACCGCCGGGCAGCGCGACGGCAGCGCCGAGGCGCTCGGCAGGGCCATAGCGGAGGACCGTACGGGCAAGGCCGTGCTGCTCGGCGACCTCAACGGCACCATGAACGACCGCGCGCTCGCGCCCGTCACCTCCCAGATGCGCTCGACGCAGGGCGCGGCGGGGGACGGTCCGGGCTTCAGCTGGCCCGCGTCGTTCCCGACGACGCGGATCGACCAGATCATGGTCAAGGGGATGGAGCCCGTCTCCTCCTGGTCGCTGCCCTCGACCGGGAGCGACCATCTGCCCGTCGCCGCGTCGGTGAACTTCTAGCGGACAGCGGACAGCGGACAGGGGACAGCCCGCCGACTGCCGGGCGGGCGCGGTGAGTTGGGCCGTGCCGGCCCCACCGGCCCCACCGGCGGCCGTCGCCGTGTGCGCGGACGGCGCACTCTGAACCGCGGCTTGGCGCCCCGGCGTTGTGCCTCCGTACCGCCGCCCCGTTACCGCCGCCCCGTACCGCAGCCCCGGGAGAGCGCCCCGCCTCCCGCCGTCCCCGGGGGTGCGTGGCGCGGATCACGCCGTTTCCGGCCCGATGTTGCACGCCTGAAACACAGATCGGGTGCAGGCACCGGCAGGCGTCTGAGAGACTTTGTTCAGTGTGAGAACATATTAATCCGTGCCTGTGCGCCACCGGCCCCATGAGGCTTCCGCGCACGCCGAGCACACATATCCCCTTGTGAATCTCTTGCAGACGCCTTGCCCGACCCTGCCTTGAAAGGTTTCCGCCCATGCCCCTGGCCTTGCTCGCCCTCGCGATCAGCGCCTTCGGAATCGGCACGACCGAGTTCGTGATGATGGGCCTGCTGCCCAACGTCGCGGGCGACATGGGGACTTCAGTGCCCACCGCCGGATATCTCGTCTCCGCCTACGCCATCGGCGTCGTCATAGGCGCGCCCCTGCTCACCGCCGTCGGCACCCGCGTCCCGCGCAAGCGGATGCTCGTGCTGCTCATGGGCCTCTTCACCGTCGGCAACCTCGCCTCCGCGCTCGCACCCGGCTACGGCACGCTGCTCGCCGGGCGTGTGCTGTCCGGGCTGCCGCACGGAGCCTTCTTCGGCGTGGGGGCCGTCGTGGCCGCCCGCCTCGTCACCGAGAACCGGCGGGCACGTGCCGTCGCCACGATGTTCCTGGGCCTGACCGTGGCCAACATCGTCGGCGTCCCGGCCGGCACCGCCGTCGGCCAGGCGCTCGGCTGGCGCGCCACGTTCCTCGTCGTCAGCGCCATCGGGCTGGTCTCCATGGTCAGCCTGGCCGCGCTCGTGCCGCACCTGCCGCCGGAGCACCAGCACGGCGTGCGCCACGAGGTCCGCGCGCTCGGCAACCGTCAGGTCGTACTCGGCCTGCTCACCGCGGTGTTCGGCTTCGGCGGCGTCTTCGCCGTCTACAGCTACCTCGCCTCGATCATGACGGAGGTCACCGGCCTCGCCGAGTCGTCCGTCACGGTGGTGCTCGCGCTCTTCGGCATCGGCATGACCCTGGGCGCGCTGGCCGCGGGCCCGCTCACGGACCGCGCGCTGCGGCCCACCCTGTACGGAGGGCTGGGCTCGCTCGCCGCGGCGATGCTCGTCTTCCACGCCGTCGTCGACGTCAAGTGGGCGGCCATGGCGATGGTCGTGGTGCTCGGCGGACTCGGCTTCATGACGACGACGCCGCTCCAGATGCTGATCATGCAGAACGCCCGCCACGCCCCGACGCTGGCCTCGGCCGGCAACCAGTCCGCGTTCAACCTCGCGAACGCGGGCGGCGCCTGGCTCGGCGGTGTCGTCATCGCGGCCGGCTGGGGCTGGCGCGCGCCGATGCTCGTCGGGGTCGCGCTGGCGCTGGCGGGGCTCGCCCTCGCCGTGCTGGCCGGGGTGCTGGACCGCGGTACGCGGATCTCGCGCTCGCGCATCGTCGCCCGCGGCATCCCCCGGCTGCGCCGGGCGCGGGCCACGGAGAGCGTCCCCGGCTGACGGTGACCGTGACGGCGTACGTCCCGGGCTGAGCGCCCGGCGGCCCTCGGGGGCGGTGGAGGGAAGACCCTCCGCCGCCCCTTCGCCGTACGTTTCCGCCGTACGTGCCGGAGGGTGAACTCCTCTGCGGACGCGGCGGGTTGGGCGCGGGGCGCCGGGTGCGGTCCGTGGGAGACCCGTCCGTACGTCCCCGGGTGCGCGGGACACAATGGCTCCGCGACCAGGGGGAGACGAGGGGGAGGGGCCGGGGGACATGGGCGATCTCGCGCTGTACTACCCGCACTTGTGGGTGCGGGACGAGGCATGGCTGAAGGCGGCCCTGCTGTACTGGCCCCGGCTCGCCCGCATGGTGCCCGGGGCGGACCGGGGCACGGGCCGCCCGTACGCCGGGAGCACCGGAGACGGGCTCTCGCCGGAGGAGACCGCGGCACGGCTGCGGGATGAGGGGTTCCTGCTGGACCTGGCCGTGGACGACGTCGGCGACGAGGTGGCCCACGAGTTCCTGCGGCTCCTCGACGACCACGGCGAGGAGCTGCAACGCCGTTACGGCATCGAGGAGTTGGCCCGCTACCGGGGCGCGGGGAGAGCGCCGCGGGAGCCCGCCGCGCAGGCCCGTGAGCAGTACATCGGCTGGATGCGGGAGAAGAAGCTGCGCTGGTCCCTCATGCGGCGGCTGGAGGAGGCCGGACTCGCGCTGCGGCGGCCGGGCACGGTCGGAATGCATCCCCGGTTCGCCGCCGCGTATCTGTGCGCCGTGGCCGACCGGTTGGCGCAACGGAACGCGCTGTGCGCCGTCACCGACGAGCCGGAGCTGCACGCCGCCCTCAGCGGCTGGACGCCCGGCACGCTCGCCCAAGTCCTCCTGGACGACCCGGAGTCGACGCTCGCCGGCACCTCCGGGGCCCCGGCCGTCCCGGTGGAGGAAGTGGGACGGCTGTTCACCGTCGTCGCCTTCACCGTCGTACTCCCCGACCGCCTGGAGGATGTGCCGCTGGAGCGGATCCTCGCGGCACGGCGCCGGCTCGGGCCCGAACTGTACGCGTACCGGCGGCACTTGGAGACCTTCGCCGAACGCTTCGCCGAGGTCGCGGCGGTGCGGGACCCGGCGATGCTGCGCGAGCATCTGGAGGTGACGGTACGCGGCGAGATCGAGCCGCGGGTCGACGAACTCTCCCGGAAACTCCGCCTCTTGGGCCTCCAGCCGGTGCGGAAGGTGCTCGGCATGAAGGCGCTCGCCCCCGCCGCGGTGATGGCGGCCGTGTCCGCGTCGTCCGGGCTGCCCGCCGTCGTCTCGGCCTCCGGCGCCGTCGCGGCGTGCCTCGCCGGAGCGGCGGTCGACGCACGGCAGCAGGCCCGCGAGGCGGCGGCCGCCTCGCCGGCGACCTATCTGGTCGGGCTGCGGGACGCGCTCTCGCCGCGCGGTGCCGTGTCGGTGACACGCGCGCTGCTGCGCCGGCCGGCAGGCCGGTAGAGCCGGACCGCCTTACGTCCTCAACGCCGCGCGCCCGCCCCGCCGTTCACGTCCGTCCGCGGGCTCACCCCGCGGCGCCCTCCCGCCAGCGGTTGGTGATGGGCAGCCGGCGGTCCTTGCCGAAGCCCTTCGCGGAGATCTTCGTGCCCGGCGGGTACTGGCGGCGCTTGTACTCGGCGGCGTCCGTCATCCGCAGCACCCTGCCCACGACCTCCGGGTCGAAGCCCCGCTCGATGATGCCCTCGCGGCCCACGTCCCCGTCCACGTACAGCTTCAGGATGCGGTCGAGCACGTCGTAGTCGGGCAGGGAGTCGGTGTCCACCTGGCCGGGCCGCAGCTCCGCGCTCGGCGGCTTGGCGATGCTGTGCTCCGGGATGGGCGGGGTCTCGCCGCGTTCGGCGGCGACGCGGTTGCGCCACTTCGCCAGCCGGAAGACGTTCGTCTTGTAGACGTCCTTGATCGGTCCGTACGCGCCGACCGAGTCCCCGTAAAGCGTCGAATAGCCGCACGCCAGCTCGGACTTGTTGCCCGGCGCGAGCACGATGTGGCCCTCCTGGTTGGAGATGCCCATCAGCGTGACGCCGCGCAGCCGCGACTGGAGGTTCTCCTCGGCGACGCCGGTGAGGTCGAGGCCGTCCAGGAAGGCGTCGAACATCGGACCGATGGGCACCGTACGGAAGTTGAGCCCGGTGCGGCGCGCCATCTCCGCCGCGTCGTCCTTGGAGTGCTGCGAGGAGTAGCGCGAGGGCATCGAGACGGCGTGCACGTTCTCGGGCCCCAGCGCGTCGCACGCGAGGGCGGCGCACAGCGCGGAGTCGATGCCGCCGGAGAGGCCGATGAGCACGGAGCGGAAGCCGTTCTTGACGGCGTAGGCGCGCAGGCCCGTCACGAGCGCCGTGTAGATCTCCTCGTCGTCCTCCATGCGCGGCGCCCGGCTGCCCATGGCCTCCGGCGCGTACGCGGGCAGCGGCTCCTCGGACAGCACGACGTGCTCGACGGTGAGCGCGTCGTCGACCGTCCCGGAGGGCGGCTTGGCCGCCGCGGCCGGCAGCTCCAGGTCCAGCACGAGGCAGCACTCCTCGAACTGCGGTGCACGCGCGACGACTTCGCCCTCCGCGTCCACGACGATCGAGTCGCCGTCGAAGACCAGCTCGTCCTGTCCGCCCATCATGGCCAGATACGCCGTGGTGCAGCCGGCCTCACGGGCACGCCTGCGCACCAGTTCCAGACGGGTGTCGTGCTTGTCCCGCTCGTACGGGGAGGCGTTGACGGAGAGCAGCAGCCCCGCACCGGCGCTGCGCGCGGCGGGCACCCGGCCGCCGTTCTGCCACAGGTCCTCGCAGATGGCGAGCGCGACGTCGACGCCGTGGACGCGGACGACGGGCAGCGTGTGACCCGGCACGAAGTAGCGGAACTCGTCGAAGACGCCGTAGTTGGGCAGATGGTGCTTGGCGAAGGCCAGCGCCACCTCGCCCCGGTGCAGCACCGCCGCCGCGTTGCGCGGCGCCCCGGCCGGGCTGCCGAGCGCGGCACCGGCGTCCTCGGCGCGGTCGAGATAGCCCACGACGACGGGGACCTCGCCCAGGTCCTCGTCCGCCAGCCGCCGCGCGAGCGAGCGCAGGGCGGCACGGCTGGCCCGTACGAACGAGCCGCGCAGCGCCAGGTCTTCGACCGGGTAGCCGGTCAGCATCATCTCGGGGAACGCCACGAGGTGCGCCCCCTGCCCGGCCGCGTGGCGGGTCCACCGCAGGACCGCCTCGGCGTTGCCTTCGAGGTCGCCGACGGTCGAGTCGATCTGGTTCAGGGCGAGACGTAGTTGAGGCACGCGGCCCACTGTAATCGTCCGACTGACGACACCGTGAGCCGTGCACCGTGGGTGAGGGGGCGGGTGGAAACCGCTGCTCCGGGCGGTACGCGGCGATGTTCGTCACGCCGCATTCACTCAAGCTTCACAACTGTATCCAGCACGTAGCTACCCCTACACGAGGGTATCCGCAGGATTTCGATACCTGGTGTACTGGATTCGGTGCCCGGCTGGCGGGCATCGGTCAGTGACGTGAACTCGCCACCGCACAGGGGGGAACTCCATGCTGGAGTCGCTCGGGCTCGAACCCGTTCAGCAGCAGGCGTACGAAGCGCTTGTCGACGGTGCGGTCACCGTCGCGGAGCTGCGTACGGCGCTGGGCCTGAGCGCCGCGAGAGTGCGTGAAACCCTCGCCGCCCTGGAGAAGTTGGGCCTGGTCGGGCGGTATCCGGGGGAGCGCCGCGGAGAGGAGCGGTTCCTGCCCGTCGCGCCCGAGGTGGCCTTCGAGTCGCTGCTGCTGGCGCGCGAGGAGGCCATCCACCGCACCCGCCGCCACATACAGCTCCTGGCCACCCGCTTCCGCGCCAACGCCACCGCCCGCGACCCCGTCGACCTGGTCGAGATCGTCACCGGCCGCGCCGCCGTCATCCAGCAGGTCGACCAGCTCCAGCACAGCGCCACCCGGGAGATCCGCGGCATCGACCGGCCCCCGTACGCCAACAGCGACCCGGACCGGCTCGACCCCAAGACCGGCATGATGCCGGTGCAGGCCAAGACGATGGGCCGCGGCATCGGCTACCGCGTCATCTACGACACCCACGGCCTGGAGACCTTCCACCGCATCGACACCGACATCGAGGCGTGCGCCGAACTCGGCGAAGAGGCACGGGTGATGGCCGACACCCCGACGAAACTGCTGGTCGCGGACGACAGGGTGGCGCTGATCCCGCTGCGCTCCGCGCCGCACGAGATGGCCAGCAGCGTCGTCGTGCACCCCTCCGGACTGCTGGACGCGCTCTGCGAGTTCTTCGAGGTGCTGTGGGCCCGTGCGCTGCCGCTCTCGGCGTATCTGGCCGGACGTCCCAACGGCGCGGGCGACGCTCCCACTCCGGACGAGGCACGGCTGCTGGCGCTGCTGACGACGGGCCTGACGGACCAGGTCATGGCCCGTCAACTCGGCGTCAGCTACCGCACGTTCCAGCGGCGGCTGAGCGGCCTGATGGAGCGCCTCGGCGCCGGTACGCGCTTCCAGCTCGGCATGCGCGCGGCCAGCCTGGGCTGGGTCTCGCAGCCGGCGGACGGGACGGTGCGCATCGGTCCCGGTCCCGGCGCGGGGGAGCGCGCCTGAGAGGCCGTCGAGGCCGAAGTGAGGCCGCTGCGGGGGGACTTCCGCGAACGTCGCGGAGCGGCGTACGAGGGGGCTTCACGGGGGTGTCCGACCCGCGAAGTACGCGCCATAAGATGCCGATTGGCACACTCACCGGTAACTCTTGTTCTCCCAGCGGCCGGTGTGCGAACTTCAGTGGCGTGAGGTCGCCGGGCAGGACGGCTCACGACTCACGACCACACGGCCGGTCACCACCGAGGCGCTCCGGCCAGGCAACACCCAGCCGCGGTCCGGTATCCCCCACTACCGGACCGCGGCTTCCTCTTTTAGGGGCTTCCGCTGCACCGGCCGGGACCCCTGCCTCACGGGCTCCGGTTCGCGGTCCCCGCCGCGCCCGCCGAGGGTCCGTCCCGGCCCCGTCCCCCCCCCGTCCCCG
>NZ_LJGW01000327.1:14616-29041 GCF_001751255.1 Streptomyces nanshensis
CCCGCCGTACGGCCCCGCCGCCGACGCCTTTCCCGGCTGGCCGCGACGTCCCCCACACGTGGTCTACTGGGAGCGGCGTGAGGAGGCCGCGCGGGCAGGCAACGCCGGGGAAACCTCGAGGTGCGATGCTCGTCCGGTCGCCTCCGGGCCCCTGGCGGCCCGGGGGACCACCGGGTGCGAGGAGCCACCCCGACCAGCGAGGATGGGTGACTATGGATAAGCAGCAGGAATTCGTGCTCCGGACGCTGGAGGAGCGCGACATCCGGTTCGTACGGCTGTGGTTCACGGACGTCCTCGGCTTCCTCAAGTCCGTCGCCGTCGCGCCCGCCGAACTGGAGCAGGCCTTCGACGAGGGCATGGGCTTCGACGGGTCCGCGATCGAGGGCTTCGCCCGCGTCTACGAGTCCGACATGATCGCCAAGCCGGACCCGAGCACCTTCCAGATACTGCCGTGGCGCGCGGAGGCCCCGGGCACCGCCCGGATGTTCTGCGACATCCTCATGCCGGACGGCTCGCCCTCGTACGCCGATCCGCGCTACGTCCTCAAGCGCAGCCTCGCCAAGGCATCCGACCTGGGCTTCACCTTCTACACCCACCCCGAGATCGAGTTCTTCCTGCTCAAGGACCGCCCCGTGGACGGCACCCGGCCGGTGCCCGCGGACTCCTCCGGCTACTTCGACCACACACCGCAGCACGTCGGCATGGACTTCCGCCGGCAGGCCATCACGATGCTGGAGTCGATGGGCATCTCGGTGGAGTTCTCCCACCACGAGGGCGCCCCCGGCCAGCAGGAGATCGATCTGCGCTACGCGGACGCGCTGTCCACCGCCGACAACATCATGACGTTCAGGCTGGTGATGAAGCAGGTGGCGCTGGAGCAGGGCGTGCAGGCCACGTTCATGCCCAAGCCCTTCTCGGAGCACCCCGGTTCCGGGATGCACACCCACCTCTCGCTGTTCGAGGGCGACCGGAACGCCTTCTACGAGTCCGGTTCCGAATACCAGCTCTCGAAGGTCGGGCGCTCCTTCATCGCCGGGCTGCTGACGCACGCGGGCGAGATCTCCGCCGTCACCAACCAGTGGGTCAACTCCTACAAGCGCATCTGGGGCGGCGCCAACCGCACCGCGGGCGAGGGCGGCGAGTCCCCGTCGTACATCTGCTGGGGCCACAACAACCGCAGCGCGCTCATCCGCGTCCCGATGTACAAGCCGGGGAAGATGGGCTCCACCCGCATCGAGGTGCGCTCGCTGGACTCCGGCGCCAACCCCTATCTCGCCTACGCCACGCTGCTCGCCGCCGGTCTGAAGGGCATCGAGGAGGGCTACGAACTCCCGCCCGGCGCCGACGACGACGTCTGGGCCCTCTCCGACGCCGAGCGCCGCGCGATGGGCATCGAGCCGCTGCCGCAGAACCTGGGCGAGGCCATCGCGCTGATGGAGCGCAGCGAACTGGTCGCCGAGACACTGGGCGAGCACGTCTACGACTTCTTCCTGCGCAACAAGAAGCAGGAGTGGGAGGAGTACCGCAGCGAGGTCACCGCGTTCGAGCTGCGCAAGTCCTTGCCGGTGCTGTGAGCCGCCGCGCCCGCCCCGGGCGCATCCGCGGCACGGGCCGCCGCCGCGTCCGCGGCGGAAGCTGGCGGAGCCGCATCCCGGCCCGGGGACGGGGCAGGCGGACACGGACCGGGAGAGCACGACGACGGAGGACGGTCAGGTGCAGGGCGGGCGCCGGGACACCCGGTACGGACGACTGATCAGGCGCGGCTTCACCGAGCCCGCCGCCGCCGAGACGCTGCTGGCCACGCCCGGCCTGGAGGAGGTGCGGGCCGACACCGGGCTGCTCGACGCGTTCGCCGGCACCGCCGACCCGGACCTGGCGCTGCGCGGACTCGTACGGCTCGTCGAGGCGCAGGAGGACCCGCAGCGGCTGGTGGACACGCTGCTCGCGAGCAAGCCGCTGCGCGACCGGCTGTTCGGTGTGCTCGGCGTCTCCGAGGCGCTCGGCGACCATCTCGCCGGCCACCCCGACGACTGGCAGTCCCTGGTGACGTTCGAGGCGGCCGATCTGCACCCGGGCGTCCTGGAGTTCGAGACCGCCGTCTGCCCCGCGCACGACCCGGACGATCTGCGGCACCGCTACCGGCGCAGCCTGCTGTCCGTCGTGGCGCGCGACGTGTGCGGGACGAGCGATCTCGCCCGTACGGCCGCGGAGTTGGCGGATCTGGCCACCGCGACGCTGCGTTCGGCCCTTGCCATCGCCCGCGCCGAGGCTCCGGAGGACGCCGCCGCCTGCCGGCTCGCCGTCATCGGCATGGGCAAGTGCGGCGGCCGCGAACTGAACTACGTCTCGGACGTCGACGTCATCTTCGTGGCCGAACCCGCCGACGGCGCCGAGGAGTCGGCGGCGCTCCAGGCCGCGACCCGCATCGCCGCCCGCATGATGCGCGTGTGCTCCGACACCACCGCCGAGGGCACCATCTGGCCGGTCGACGCCAACCTCCGTCCCGAGGGCCGCAACGGTCCGCTCGTACGGACGCTCTACTCCCACCTCGCCTACCTCAACCGTTGGGCGAAGACCTGGGAGTTCCAGGCACTGCTGAAGGCCCGTCACGTCGCGGGCGACACGGCGCTGGGCGAGGCGTACACGGAGGCGGTGGCGCCGCTGGTGTGGCAGGCCGCCGAGCGGGAGAACTTCGTACCGGACGTGCAGCAGATGCGCCGCCGGGTCGTCGCGGCGATCCCCACCGCCCAGGTCGAACGGGAGCTGAAGCTCGGCCCCGGCGGGCTGCGGGACGTCGAATTCGCCGTGCAGCTCCTACAGTTGGTGCACGGACGCACCGACCCCGCACTGCGCAGCCCCACCACCCTCGACGCGCTGCACGACCTCGCCGTCGGCGGCTACGTGGGACGGCAGGACGCCGCGGCGCTGGAGTCCGCGTACGTCTTCCTGCGCACCATGGAGCACCACATCCAGCTCCACCGGATGCGGCGTACGCATCTGATGCCCGAGGACGAGGCGGACCAGCGCCGCCTGGGCCGTTCGCTGGGCTACCGCAGCGAGCCCGTGACCGAGCTGCACAAGGCGTGGCGGCGGCACGCGGCGGCCGTACGCCGTCTGCACGAGAAGCTGTTCTACCGGCCGTTGCTCGACGCCGTCGCCCAACTCGACGTCGGCGAGGCGCGGTTGTCGCCGAGCGCCGCACAGCAGCGGCTGGAGGCGCTGGGCTACGCCGACCCGGCGGGCGCGCTGCGCCATCTGGAGGCGCTGGCCAGCGGCGTGAGCCGGAAGTCCGCGATCCAGCGGACGCTGCTGCCGGTGCTGCTGGGCTGGTTCGCCGACTCCGCCGACCCCGACGCCGGGCTGCTCGGCTTCCGCAAGGTCTCCGACGCGCTCGGCAACACCCCTTGGTATCTGCGGCTGTTGAGGGACGAGGGCGCCGCCGCGGAGAACCTCGCACGGGTGCTGTCCGCCGGGCGCTTCGCCCCCGATCTGCTGCTGCGCGCCCCCGAGGCGGTCGCGCTGCTCGGCGACGAGCACGGTCTGCTGCCGCGTTCCCGCGCGGCGCTGACGCAGGAGGTGCTGGCCGCCGTCGGCCGCGCCGAGGACGCCGAGTCGGGCGTCGCCGCCGCGCGGGGCGTGCGCCGCCGGGAGCTGTTCCGTACGGCGGCGGGCGACCTGATCGGCGCGTACGGGACGGAGGAACTGCCCGCGGAGGAACCCGCGGAGGCCGTCGACCGTATCGGCACCGCGCTCACCGACATCAACTCCGCGACCGTCGCGGGGGCGTTGCGCGCCGCCGTACGCGGACAGTGGGGCGACGAACTGCCCGCGCGCTTCGCCGTGATCGGCATGGGCCGCTTCGGCGGGCAGGAGCTGAGCTACGGCTCCGACGCCGACGTCCTCTTCGTCTACGAGGCCCGCGAGGGTGTGGGCGAACAGGAGGCGGCCAAGGCCGCGTCGGCCGTCGCGACCGAACTGCGCCGGCTGCTCCAGCTCCCCAGCACCGACCCGCCGCTCGTCGTCGACACCGATCTGCGCCCCGAGGGCAAGTCGGGCCCGCTGGTGCGCTCCCTCGACTCCTACGCCTCGTACTACCGCCGCTGGTCCGCCGCATGGGAGAGCCAGGCGCTGCTGCGTGCCGCGCCCGTCGCGGGCGACGCTGACCTGGGCCGCCGCTTCTGCGAACTCATCGACCCGCTGCGGTATCCCGCCGACGGGCTGAGCGAGGAGTCGCTGCGCGAGATCCGCCGGCTCAAGGCCCGCATGGAGGCCGAACGCATGCCGCGCGGCGCGGACTCCACCACGCACGCCAAGATGGGCCGCGGCGGGCTCGCGGACGTCGAGTGGACGGTGCAGCTCATCCAGCTCCGGCACGCCGCGTCCGTACCGGGCCTGCGTACGACGCGTACCCGCGAGGCGCTGGCCGCCGCCCGCGCGGCGGACCTCATCGACGAGGAGGACGCCGGCGTCCTGGACGAGGCGTGGCTGCTGGCGACGCGGGTGCGCAACGCGGTGACGCTGGTACGCGGCCGGCCCGGCGACACATTCCCGTCCGAGGCACGGGAGTTGGGCGCCGTCGGACGCTATCTGGGATACGAGGCGGCGGGGCCGGGACCGCGGGCCGGCGACGCGGGCGGCAGCGGCGAGATGCTCGACGACTACCGCCGGGTGACGCGCAGGGCCCGCGCGGTGGCCGAACGGCTCTTCTACGAGGGCTGACCGCCGTCCGCGTCCGGTGGGCTACGCGCGCGCGGGCGCCGCCGCGGCCAGTCTCGGCAGCCGGTAGGCGATCCGCCCGTACCAGCCCCAGGAGAGCGCGAAGCCGAAGGCCAGACAGATCACGCCGCCCACCGCGTCCAGCCAGAAGTGGTTGGCGGTGCACACGATGACGGTCAGCGTCACCAGCGGATAGAGCACGCCCAGCACCCGTACCCACAGCGGCTTGGCGAGCGCGGCGATCGTCACGCCGCACCACACGGCCCAGCCGATGTGCATCGAGGGCATCGCCGCGTACTGGTTGGACATGTCGGCGAGGTTGCCCGACGCCATCGAGCCCCAAGTCTGGTGCACCTGGACGGTGTCGATGAATCCGTCGCCGCGCATCAGCCGGGGCGGCGCCAGCGGGAAGAGGTAGTAGCCCAGCAGCGCGGTGCCGGTGGTGGCGAAGACGACGAGCCGCGTCGCCGCGTACCGCCCGGGGTGCGCGAGATAGAGCCAGACCAGGACGACGACGGTGACCACGAAGTGCAGCGTCGCGTAGTAGTAGTTCATCGTGAGGATGAGCCAGGTGACGCTGTCGGCCGCGTGGTTGACGGCGTCCTCGACGGCGATGCCGAGGAACTGCTCCGCCCGCCACACCCAGTCCGCGTTGTCGAGGGCCTGGACGCGCTGCTCGGGCACGGCGTTGCGGATCGCGGAATACACCGCGTAGAAGACTCCGACGAGGACGATCTCGAACCAGACGCTGGGCCGCCGCGCGGCGCGGGGGCGCTTCGCGGGCGTGACGGCTCTGTCATTCTCCCCGGCGGCTTCGGCCCTGCCGGGCTCGCGATTCCCGGTCTCCGGCCGCGTCACGGCGGCCGTCCCGTCTGTCCGTTCGGTCCCTGTCGTCGATGCCCCCATGAGGGGACAGTCTGCCAGAAGGGGACACCCCGCCGATCATCCTGCGGTCGGGTATCCGTCCCGTTCCGTCCTCCTTGCGACCGAGGGGACGGACGCTGTCGAGCCCCGTACGACGAGCTCCGGAAGGAAGACGAACTCGCTGTGCGGAGCGGGCGTGCCGCCGATCTCCTCCAGCAGCGCGCGGACCGCCGCCTGCCCCATCGCGAACACCGGCTGACGGATCGTCGTGAGCGGCGGATCGGTGAAGGGGATGAGCGGCGAGTCGTCGAAGCCGATCACCGAGACGTCGTGCGGGACTTCCAGGCCGCGCTGGCGTACCGCGCGGATCGCGCCGAGCGCCATCATGTCGCTCGCGCACACCACCGCAGTGCAGCCGCGGTCCAACAGGGCGCCGGCGGCGGCCTGTCCGCCCTCCAGCGTGAACAGCGAGTGCTGTACGAGGGTCTCCCACGGGTGCGCCGCGTCGGTGCCGTGCGCCGGGCCCGCCGAC
Organism: Streptomyces nanshensis; assembly: GCF_001751255.1. Taxonomy (GTDB): domain Bacteria; phylum Actinomycetota; class Actinomycetes; order Streptomycetales; family Streptomycetaceae; genus Streptomyces; species Streptomyces nanshensis_A. Next base: position 20,729 of record NZ_LJGW01000327.1, read on the forward strand.
GGGCCGACCTGCTCCCGCATCGCGCGCAGGAACCCCTCGATCTTCCGCTGCACGGGCACGAAGCGCTCGGGGCCCAGCGCCAGCCCGATGCGCTCGTGGCCGAGCGCGGCGAGATGTGTGACGGCCAGTCGCATCGCGGCGCGGTCGTCGGGCGAGACGAACGGTGCGCGGATCTTCTCCGAGTAGCCGTTGACGAGGACGAAGGGCACGCCCTGGCCGCGCAGGCGTTCATAGCGCTGGGTGTCCGCGGTGGTGTCGGCGTGCAGCCCGGAGACGAAGACGATCCCGGCGACGCCGCGGTCGACGAGCATCTCCGTCAGCTCGTCCTCGGTCGAGCCGCCGGGCGTCTGCGTCGCCAGCACCGGCGTGTAGCCCTGCCGCGTCAGGCCCTGCGCGATGACCTGCGCGAAGGCGGGGAAGATCGGGTTCTCCAGCTCGGGGGTGATCAGTCCGACGAGGCCCGCGCTGCGGTGCCGCAGCTTCACGGGCCGCTCGTACCCGAGCACGTCGAGGGCGGCGAGTACGGACTCGCGGGTGGCCGCCGCGACGCCCTGCTTGCCGTTGAGGACACGGCTCACCGTCGCTTCGCTGACCCCCGCCTGTGCTGCGATGTCAGCTAGCCGTGCGGTCACAGGGCTGGACCCTACCGGGCGCGGCCACGGCTGCACACCGCGCAGGGGAAGCGGAGGCCGAAAGCCACTTGCTGCAAGTTGCCGCAAGGTCTTGCGAAAACCGCGCCGCCGCCGCTACGTTCCTCGGCAGTCCGGCGCCACCCAGGCCCGGCGGCCGACAGGGGAGGAACGGACATGCGGCGTGGCAGAGCGCTGACCGCGGCGACAGCGGTGCTGGCACTGGCGGCGACGGCGACGGCGTGCGGTGGCGACGACGGCGGCCAGAGCGCGGGCAAGGGCAAGATCGGCGGGACCGTCACCTACTGGGACACCTCGAACGACGCCGAGAAGGGCGCGTACAAGAAGATCGCCGAGGGCTTCGAGAAGAAGCATCCGAACGTCGATGTGAAGTACGTGCACGTCAACTTCGGTGACGCGAACCAGAAGTTCAAGAACGCCGCCGGCGGCAACTCCGGCGCCCCCGACGTGATGCGCACCGAGGTCGCCTGGGTCGCCGACTTCGCCAACCTCGGCTACCTCGCACCGCTGGACGGCACCCCCGCGCTCGACGACGTCTCCGACTACCTCAAGACCGCCGCGGGCAGCACCCGCTTCAAGGGCCGTACGTACGCCGTGCCGCAGGTCACCGACACCCTCGGCCTCTTCTACAACAAGAAGATGCTCAAGAAGGCGGGCGTGGAGGTGCCGAAGTCCTTCGACGAGCTGAAGAAGTCCGCGAAGAAGATCAAGAGCAAGACCGGCGGGACGGCCCTGTATCTGCGCGGCGACGACCCGTACTGGTTCCTGCCCTACCTCTACGGCGAGGGCGGCGACCTCGTGGACCCCGCCGAGAAGAAGGTCACCGTCGACGACGAGCCGGGCGCCAAGGCGTTCGCCAGGATGAAGGACCTCGTCGACTCCGGCGCCGCCGTCACCGACAGCAGCGACGGCCAGGAGAACGGACTCAAGGCCTTCCAGGACGGCGACGTCGCGATGATCGTCGACGGTCCGTGGGACATCGCGGGTGCGCAGCAGGGCAAGCAGTTCAAGGACGACAAGGACAACCTCGGCGTCGCGCCCGTCCCCGCGGGCAGCAAGCGCGCCGCCTCGCCGCAGGGCGGCTGGAACCTCTCGGTGTACGCCGGCAGCAAGAACCTGCGTACGGCACAGGAGTTCGCGAAGTACATGAGCTCCGCCGAGGTGCAGCAGCGCACCACCGAGGAGTTGAGCCTGCTGCCCACGCGCGAGTCCGTCTACGACAAGCCCTCGGTGCGCGACAACACGATGGTCGAGTTCTTCAAGCCCGCCGTCGACAAGGCCGTGCAGCGGCCGTGGATCGCCGAGGGCAACTCCCTCTTCGAGCCCGTACGGGGGCAGATGGACGCCGTGCTCAGCGGCGGACGCAGCCCGCACGAGGCCGCCGACAAGGTCGGCGCGGACTTCCGCAAGCTGCTCAAGGACTACAAGTAGGCCCGCGGGGCTCAAGAGGAGGCCGAGGGGCCATGGCTGCAGGGACGGACAGCCGGCCGGTCCCCGCGACGGCGGGCGGCGTGCGCGACGCCGCCCGCGGGAGCGGGCACCGGACCGGGCGGAGGAAGCGGGACGGCGGCGGTGGCGCCGGCGGGGAGCGCGGCACGTTCGCTGCGAGTCCGCTCGCCGCGCTGTGGCGGCGCCACTGGTACGCGTGGGCCATGGTCGCCCCGGTCGTGCTCGTGATCGGGGTCATCGTCGGCTACCCGCTGGTGCGCGGCGTCTATCTGTCGCTCACCGACGCCGACGAGGCGAACGTCGAACGCACCATCGGCGTCAACCACTTGCCCGCCACGTACCACTTCACGGGCCTGGACAACTACGCGGCGATCCTCGGCGACGGCGTCTTCTGGGAACGGCTCGGCTGGACCGTCGTATGGACGACGGGCTGCGTCGGCGTCACCTTCGTTCTCGGTCTGACGCTGGCCGTGATGCTCAACAGGCAGGTGCGCGGCCGGTCTTTCTACCGCATCGGGATGATCGTGCCGTGGGGCATCCCGGCCTTCGTGTCCGTCTTCGCCTGGAAGATGCTCTTCAACGAGAAGAACGGCCTGCTCAACAAGGTGCTCGACGGCGGCGGCATCGACGCCGTGCCGTGGCTGGGCGACCCGGTGTGGGCGAAGGTGGCGGTCATCGCCGTGAACGTGTGGCTCGGCGTCCCCTTCATGATCGTCGCGATGCTCGGCGCGCTGCAGGGCATCCCCGGCGAGCTGTACGAGGCGGCCGAGATGGACGGCGCCGGGCCGTGGCAGCGCTTCCGCAACATCACACTGCCGGGCGTGCGGACGGTCAGCAGCACCGTCGTCCTGCTCAGCACCATCTGGACGTTCAACATGTTCCCGGTGATCTATCTGCTCACCAGGGGCGGACCGGAGGACTCCACGGAGATCCTCGTGACGTACGCCTTCCGGCTGTCCTTCATCAACAGCCCGCGGGACTTCGCCACTTCGGCCGCCTGGGGCGTGCTGATCCTGGTGCTGCTCTCGCTCTTCACGGTCGTCTACAGGCGTGCGCTGCGCCGCCAGGGAGAGGTGTGGTGACGGTGGCCGCGACGCGGACGGCAGCGGAGGGCACGGGGGTGGACCGTACGGCGGCGGGTCGTACGGCGGACCGCGGCGCTCGCGTGCCGCGGGGGCGCGGACAGCGCGGGCCTCTCGCGGCCCTGGGGCTGCACACGGGACTGCTGGCGGCGACCGCCGTGGCGCTCTTCCCGCCCCTGTGGCTGCTGGTGACGTCCTTCAAGCCGAAGAGCGAGTCGTTCTCCACCGCGCTGGTGCGCGACGTCACGCTGGCCAACTACACGCATGTGATCGCCGATACGTACTTCCTGACGTGGCTGGGCAATTCGCTGCTCGTCGTCCTCGGTACGACCGTGATCGGCGTCTTCATCGCGGCGACCACCGGCTATGCGCTGAGCCGCTTCCGCTTCCCCGGGATGCGGCCGCTGGTGTGGGTGCTGCTGATCACGCAGATGTTCCCGATGGCCGTGCTGATCGTGCCGCTGTACAACACCATGGCGAGCCTCGGGCTGCTCAACCAGCCGGCCGGGCTGGTCATCACGTATCTGACGGTGGCCGTGCCGTTCTGCGCGTGGATGATGAAGGGCTTCTTCGACACCGTCCCCGTCGACATCGACGAGTCGGGACGCGTCGACGGGCTCAGCCCCTTCGGCACCTTCTGGCGGCTCGTGCTGCCCCTGGCGCGGCCGGGGCTGGCCGTCACCGGCTTCTACACGTTCGTGACGGCGTGGGCCGAAGTCGCCTACGCCACCGCCTTCATGACGGGCGAGGAGAACCTGACCCTCGCCGGCGGCCTGCAGACCTTCGTCAACCGCTACGGCGCCGACTGGGGTTCGATGACGGCCGCCGCCGTGGTCGTCGCCGTGCCCGCCGCGGTCGTCTTCGGCTTCGCACAGCGCCACCTCGTCGCCGGGCTCACCGCGGGAGCGACCAAGTCCTGACCGCCGCGGCCCACTTGACCCCTCTACCTCTCAGGGATGACATGACGCAGCAGCCCGGACACGCAGGCACTCCGGCCACCGCCGACGCCCTACCGCCGCGGGCCGGCCGCACGGGATGGTGGCGCGACGCCGTCATCTACCAGGTCTATCCGCGCTCCTTCGCCGACGCCGACGGCGACGGCATGGGCGACCTCGCGGGCGTACGGTCGCGGCTGCCGTATCTCGCGCGGCTCGGCGTGGACGCGGTGTGGCTCAGCCCCTTCTACGCCTCACCGCAGGCCGACGCGGGCTACGACGTCACCGACTACCGCGCCGTCGACCCCCGGCTCGGGTCGCTGCCCGACGCCGCCGCCCTCATCGGCGAGGCGCACCGGCTGGGCCTGCGCGTCATCGTCGACATCGTGCCCAACCACTCCTCGGACCGGCACCCTTGGTTCCAGCAGGCGCTCGACGAGGGTCCCGGCTCGCCGTGCCGGGCGCGCTACCACTTCCGTCCCGGCCGGGGCGAGGACGGCGAACTCCCGCCCAACGACTGGGAGTCGGTCTTCGGCGGCCCGGCCTGGACCCGGGTGAAGGAGAGCGACGGCAGCCCGGGGGAGTGGTATCTCCACCTCTTCGCACCCGAGCAGCCCGACTTCGACTGGCAACACCCCGCCGTACACGACGAGTTCCGCACCGTGCTGCGCTTCTGGCTCGACATGGGCGTCGACGGCTTCCGTATCGACGTCGCCCACGGCCTGGTCAAGGCGCCCGGCCTGCCCGACACGGGCGAGAGCGGCCAGCTCCGGCTGCTGGGCAACGCACGGCTGCCCTTCTTCGACCAGGACGGCGTGCACGAGATCTACCGCGACTGGCGCCGCGTCCTGGAGGAGTACCCGGGCGAGCGCATCGGCGTCGCCGAAGCCTGGACGCCGGACTCGGGCCGCACCGCCCGCTACGTACGCCCGGACGAGCTGCACCAGGCGTTCAACTTCCACTATCTGCAGACGGGTTGGGACGCCGGGGCGCTGCGCGCCGTCGTCGACGAGTCGCTGGAGGCGATGCGCCCGGTGGGCGCCCCCGCGACCTGGGTGCTCTCCAACCACGACGTCGTACGCCACCGCACCCGCCTCGGCGGCGGACTGGCCCGCGCCCGCGCCGCCGCGCTGCTGATGCTGGCGCTGCCCGGCTCCGCGTACGTCTACCAGGGCGAGGAGCTGGGGCTGCCCGAGGTCACCGATCTGCCCGACGCCGTACGCCAGGACCCGTCCTTCTTCCGCGACAACGGGCAGGACGGGCTCCGCGACGGCTGCCGCGTGCCGCTGCCCTGGGAACAGCGCGGCCCCTCCTTCGGGTTCGGCGCCGCGGGGAGCTGGCTGCCGCAGCCCGGGGAGTGGGGCGAGCTGTCCGTCGCCGCGCAGTCGGACCGTCCCGACTCCACGCTGGAGCTGTACCGCACCGCGCTGCGGCTGCGCCGCGAGCACCCCGGGCTGGGGGCGGGCGACGCGGTCGAGTGGCTGCCCGCCCCTGACGGGGTGCTGGCCTTCCGCCGCGGCACCTTCGTCTGCACCGCCAACACCGGCGAGGAGACCGCCGAACTCCCCTACGTACCGGGTGAGTTGCTGCTCGCGAGCGGACCGTACGACGGCGGCACGTCCCTGCCGGCGGACACCACGGCGTGGTGGAGCACCGGACCGGACGGAGAGAAGCCGGGCCAGGACGCGGCGGGCGCCGCCGGGACCGGCGCATGACCGCTCCCCTCTCCGCGCTCCCCGCCACCCGCCTCGCCGACATCGCGGGCCAGGCGAAGGTCAGCGAGGCGACCGTCAGCCGGGTCCTCAACGGCAAGGCGGGCGTGGCCGATTCGACCCGGCAGCGGGTGCTGGCCGCGCTCGACCTGCTGGGCTACGAGCGTCCCGTACGGCTGCGGCCGCGCAGCGCCGGACTCGTCGGCCTCGTCATCCCCGAGCTGACCAACCCGATCTTCCCGGCCTTCGCCCAGGTCATCGAGCAGTCCCTCACGGGCTACGGCTACACCCCCGTCCTGGGCACGCAGATGCCCGGCGGCGCCACCGAGGACGAACTCGTCGACCAGCTCGTCGGACGCGGCGTCACCGGCATCATCTTCCTCTCCGGACTGCACGCCGATCTGACCGCCGACCCCGGACGCTATGCCCGGCTGGCGGCGCGCGGCGTGCCGTACGTCCTCGTCAACGGCTTCAACGAGCGCGTCTCCGCGCCCTTCGTCTCACCGGACGACCACGCGGCGGCCCGCATCGCCGTACGGCATCTGCGCGCCCTGGGACACCGGCGGATCGGGCTGGCCGTCGGCCCCGACCGCTTCGTGCCGGTGCGCCGCAAGGCGCAGGGTTTCGCCGAGGAGTTGGAGGCGGAGGGGCCGGTGCCGGCGTCGGGGTGCGTACGGCACACCCTGTTCACGGTCGAGGGCGGCCACGCGGCGGCGGGCGCCCTGCTGGAGGAGGGCTGCACGGGCCTCGTGTGCGGCAGCGATCTGATGGCGCTGGGCGCCGTACGGGCCGCGCGGCAGCGGGGACTCGACGTGCCGCGCGACGTGTCGGTCGTCGGCTACGACGACTCGGAGCTGAACGCCTTCACGGACCCGCCGCTGACGACCGTACGGCAGCCGGTGCGCGCCATGGCGAACGCGGCGGTGCACACGCTGCTGGAGGAGATCCGCGAAAACCCGGTGCCGCACACGGAGTTCGTCTTCCAGCCCGAACTCGTCGTCCGCGGGTCCACGGGCCAGGCGCCCGGCGGCGGCCCGGCCGGGAGAGCCCCGGTGAGCGATCGCTGAACCGAACAGACCCCGGGCGGGGAGCGGTTGACCCTCCGGCGGGTGCGCCGCCCCATCGCACCCCTCGCTTCCGTCTCCGCCCGGCCCACTCCGGTCCGGCCGGCCGGCGGTCCGTCACACGGCGGTCCGCACGCGCCCGGCCGGTCGGGCCGGTCCTCTAGCTGTGCCGTGCGTCAACGTCCGTGCGGGCAGGGCGAGTTCATGCCGGGCGTGCGGCAGGGGGCGGCGGCTCAGCGCGGCGGGCTGATCCGCTCGCCGTCCGCGAGCCGCGCCGTCACCTTCGCCTTCACGCCCTTCTCCACCGGCAGCGCCACCCTGCGCCCCAGCGTCGTGCCTCCCGAACCGCCCGCGGCGCCGGAGACCCGGATGCTCGTGACGTCCCGGCTGCCGGCCGCCAGCAGATACCAGTTGCCCCCGCTGCTCTTCCACAGCGCACCGGTCACCACATGCGGCCGGTGCGGCCCGCACGCCGTCGTGTCGTTCGCGCGTCCGGTGAACACCGCCTGCGCGCCCTGCTCTTCGCCTTCGCCGCCGGAGCGCCGGAAGCCGGTGAAGACCCGGGAGCCCGTGCCGCGCCATGTCTCGCCGCGCGTGCACGTCCAGGTCGCCGAGTGCAGTCCGCCCGGCAGCACCTGCGTCGCGAACTTCCAGGTGTTGACGGTGCGTACACCGCCCCCGAGCATCGAGCGCAGCCCGCACGCCGTACGCGCCAGCCGCGCCCGGGTGCCCGGCCCGGTGGCGTCGCGCGTCTTCCCCTCCGGGTTGCCGCCGGTGAGCCGTACGGCCGTCAACTCGCCCAGGTCGGTGTAGAGACGGCGCTTCCCCTCGTCGTCCGTGAGCAGCAGGCCCGGCCAGCGGTGACAGGAGCGGGCGGTCGTGGACGGGCCCGTCAGCGAGGTGAGCACGCCGTCGTCCTCGCGCGTGAGCCGGCGTCCGTCGTCCTCACGCCGCAACAGGTCGACCTCGGCCGCCTTCCGCACCCAAGGGGCCGTCAGATAGCGGACGTTGGAGTCGCTGCGGGAGATCACCAGCGCACCGGACTCCGCCGTGGAGGCCCCGTCCGTACGGGCGATGTCCAGGACGGCGCCGCCGGAGTCCGCGCCCTCCGGCTCCGCGTACCGCGCCGCCCGCAGACCGTCGTACAGCAGCACCACCCGCGAGCCGTCCACCCGTCCCGCGTACAGCAGTTGGGGCGGCCCGGACGGCGGCCCCGCGGGAGTGCCCCGCGTCACCGAGACCCGCACCTTGCTGCCGGGCCGCGCCCAGACGGCGAGCGCGCGGCGCAGCAGCGCGTGGTCGCCGGTGAGGTCGCCGCGTGCGGGCCACGCGGAGAAGTCCGTACGGGAGGCGTCCTTCCACGCCCCGGCGGGCACCCGGGTCAACGCGCCCGGATCCAGGGCCCGTTCGGCCGCGAGGTT
>NZ_LJGW01000297.1 GCF_001751255.1 Streptomyces nanshensis
CTCGACGTGGCGCGCTCCGTGCGCGAGGCCGCGGCGAAGGCGGCGGCCTGGGACGCGGACGAGCCCGCGGTGCCGGTGACGGTGGCCGTACTGGTCAGCGCGGTCGACCCGGCGGGCACGGACCGCTGATCAGCGCGCCGCCGGGATCACTCGCCGGCGCCCGCGAGATCGCGGAACCTGCGCGTCTGCGCCGCGCGCTCGGCGGCGAGCTGCTCCTCGTAGGAACGCCCCGAAGCGGCGCCCTGGAGCAGGGACTTGGTCTCGATGACGGCGTCGCGCGGGGCGCCCAGCAGGGCGGCCGACAGATCGGCGACGGCGCCGTCGAGGTCCTCGGCGGGGACGACGAGATTGGCCAGCCCGGTGCGCTCGGCCTCCGACGCGTGCACGAAGCGCCCCGTCGCGCAGATCTCCAGCGCACGCGAGTACCCGACGGCGGCCACCAGCGGATGGGTGCCCGCCAGATCGGGGACGAGCCCGAGGCTGGTCTCCCGCATGGCGAACTGCACGTCGTCGGCGCAGACGCGTATGTCGGCCGCGAGGGCGAGCTGGAAGCCGGCGCCGATCGCATGGCCCTGCACCGCGGCGATGCTGATCACATCGGGGCGGCGCCACCAACTGAACGCCTCCTGGAAGACGGCGATGGTCTCGTCGACCGTCTCGTCCGAGGCGTGCGCGAGATCGAGGAACGACAGCTCGCCGTCGATCCCTTCGGGAGTGAACGCCTGCCGGTCCAGGCCCGCGGAGAAGGACTTGCCCTCCGCGCGCAGCACCACGATCCGTACGTCGCCGGGCAGAGCGCGTCCTGCTTCGGTCAGTGCCCGCCACAGGGCGGGTGACTGGGCGTTGCGCTTGGCCGGGTTGGCGAGCGTGACCGTGGCCACGGCGCCGTCCACGGCGAGACGCACGCCGTCCTTGTCGAGCAGGGTCATCGACATCCTCCGGTGGTTACTCAACGGCCAAGTGACTGAAGAGTAACCACCGCGAGGGATGCCTGGAAGTCCGGCCCTCTCAAGCCGAGGTGGACTTCTTTCCTCGCGTGGCTCCGCCGCGTCCCCGCAACGTCACACCGGACTCGCTGAGCATCCGGTGCACGAATCCGTAGGAACGGCCCGTCTCTTCGGCCAGCGCCCGGATGCTCGCACCGCCGTCGTACTTCTTCTTGAGGTCTGCCGCGAGCTTCTCGCGCGCGGTGCCGGTCACCCGGCTGCCCTTCTTCAGAGTCTCGGCCACCCGTGCCTCCTCATGGGAAGTGCGCTTTGTGACTCTCATGATCACCCCTCCCCCTTGTTCTGGCCACCCATTCGGCAAGGTCCATGGAACTGCGGGCCCGCCATGCGGCCGCGCAACGGCGGTGGAACATCGAATTCCGGTGGCCGGATTTACCCGGTCCGTGTCCGGACGATCGTGAACGGCCTGGTCAGCGAAGGAGGTTCACGTCACGCCGTACCCGGTGCGCTGCCTGCCACACCGGCGTGATCCACGAGGGGCGGCCACGCCGCGGTACGAGCCGCTCTCACACATATGAAGGATCAAGAGTCGGCCGAATGATCCAGCGGAGATTGATCAAGGAGCGGAGAGCGGACCGTCAGGCGAGGGCGACGAGGTCGGCGTACTCGTCGCTCCACAGGTCCTCGACGCCGTCGGGGAGCATGATGATGCGCTCCGGCTCCAGCGCCTCGACGGCGCCCTCGTCGTGCGTGACCAGGACGACGGCGCCGGTGAAGGTGTGCAGGGCGCCGAGGATCTCCTCGCGGCTGGCCGGGTCGAGGTTGTTGGTCGGCTCGTCGAGGAGCAGCACGTTCGCCGAGGAGACGACGAGCGTCGCCAGGGCGAGCCGGGTCTTCTCGCCGCCGGAGAGCACCGCGGCCGGCTTGTCGACGTCGTCGCCGGAGAAGAGGAACGAGCCCAGTGTCTTGCGGATGTCGACGAGGTCCATGTCGGGGGCCGCCGAGCGCATGTTCTCCAGGACCGTGCGGTGCGGGTCGAGGGTCTCGTGCTCCTGGGCGTAGTAGCCGAGTTTGAGGCCATGGCCGGGGACGACCTTGCCGGTGTCCGGGTCCTCGATGCCGGACAGCAGGCGCAGCAGCGTCGTCTTGCCCGCGCCGTTGAGGCCCAGGATGACGACGCGGGAGCCCTTGTCGATCGCGAGGTCGACTCCGGTGAAGATCTCCAGCGAGCCGTAGGACTTGGAGAGGTCCTCGGCCATCAGCGGCGTCTTGCCGCAGGGTGCCGGGTCGGGGAAGCGCAGCTTGGCGACCTTGTCGGACTGGCGCTGCTCCTCCAGACCCGACAGCAGCCTCTCCGCCCGGCGGGCCATGTTCTTGGCGGCGACGGCCTTCGTGGCCTTGGCGCCCATCTTGGCCGCTTGCAGGGAGAGGGCGGCGGCCTTCTTCTCGGCGTTGGCGCGCTCGCGCTTGCGGCGCTTCTCGTCGTCCTGGCGCTGGACGACGTACTGCTTCCAGCCCATGTTGTAGATGTCGATCGCCGAGCGGTTGGCGTCGAGGTAGAAGACCTTGTTCACGACGGTCTCGATCAGCGCCAGGTCGTGGGAGATCACGATGAGGCCGCCGCGGTAGGTCTTGAGGAAGTCCCGCAGCCAGACGACCGAGTCGGCGTCGAGGTGGTTGGTGGGCTCGTCCAGGAGCAGGGTGTCGGCGTCGGAGAAGAGGATCCGGGCCAGCTCGACGCGGCGGCGCTGTCCGCCGGAAAGCGTGTGCAGGGGCTGGCCCAGCACACGGTCGGGCAGGCCGAGGCTGGCGGCGATGGTCGCGGCCTCGGACTCGGCGGCGTAACCGCCCTTGGTGAGGAACTCCGTCTCCAGCCGCTCGTACTTGCGCAGGGCGCGTTCGCGGGTGGCGCCCTGGCCGTGGGCGATGCGGTCCTCGTTCTCGCGCATCTTGCGCATGACGACGTCGAGGCCGCGGGCGGAGAGGATGCGGTCGCGGGCGACGACGTCCAGGTCGCCGGTGCGCGGGTCCTGCGGGAGGTAGCCGACCTCGCCGCCGCGGGAGACGGTGCCGGACGCGGGAACGGCCTCGCCCGCAAGGCACTTGGTGAGGGTCGTCTTGCCGGCGCCGTTGCGGCCGACCAGGCCGATGCGGTCGCCCTTGGCGACGCGGAAGGTGGCGGACTCGATCAGGATGCGGGCGCCGGCGCGCAGCTCAAGGCCGGTGGCGGAGATCACGGACTACTCCAGGCAGGGTGAGGACGTACGTAGGGAAGGGGCCGAGCGCGTACGTACGGCTCTAATGCGTCAGATGAGTAGCCATGCGGGCCAGTCTAGCGGCGCGCCGCAACTGGTTTCCGCGCCGTCCGCCGGGGCCGGGCCGGGCCAGGGCGGGGCGGGACGAGCCGGGGGCGGCGCCCGGTCAGACTCCGCCGGTGTGCACCTGGAAGGCCGCGCGGCGTACCGCCTTGGCGAGCGCCGGGTCGGGGTGCGCGGCCGCGAGAGCGACGAGGACCTGCACGGTGCGCGGATGCCCGACCGCACGCACCTCCTCCAGCAGCTTCGGGACGGTGCCCTGCACGGCGGTCTCCAAGTGGTCGACGAGCAGCCGCTGTTCGCCGTGGTCGGCGACGGCGGCGGCGGTGTCGACCCACAGCCACGTCGCCTCCTGGCGGCTGAGCACGCCCGGCGCTCCGCCCGCGAGGTCCTCCGGGTCGGCGCCGTCCAGCTCGGCGAGCCAGAGCAGGGCGTACGGGCGCAGCGTGGGCTCCTCGGCCGCCTCCCGTACGGCCGGTTCCGCGGGGGCGCCGATCACGCGCAGGGCCTCGAAGGCCAGTCCGCGGATGAGGGCGTCCTCTCCCCGGGCGGCGGCGAGGAGTTCGGTGACGGCGGCGCCGCCCGAGCGGGCCGCGATCCAGGCCCGGTACTCGTCGCGTGCGGGTCCGGGCGTGAGGCGGGCGCAGCCGCGCAGCATGTCCTGGGCGGACTGCTCGATGTTGCCGGCGGGACTCTGAGCGGCGACACAGATCTGTTCGAGCTTCGTCCACACCGCCCAGTTGCCCAGCGGTGTGAGCACGGCGGAGCCCTGGCGTACGGGCTCGGCGGCGCCCGCCGGAAGCGCGGGCAGGGCCTCCGCCTCGTCGGCGCAGCGGGTGAGGGCTCCCACGGCGGCGAAGCCGTCGAGGGCCCAGTCGAGCAGGGCGGGCAGCAGCGCGCGCTCGGAGTGGTGGTCCGGGCCGGCGGTCTCGGGTGCCGCGGATTCCGGTGCGGCGGACTCGTCGGCGGCGTCGCGCTCGGCGCGCAGTTCGGCGACGCGCTGGGCGAGCAGATCGTGCAGCGCGGGGAAGGTGACGGGCCCCGCGGTCAGATGCATCACCGAGAGCAACTGCGGTGCGGCCTCGACCACTTCGGCGACGAGTGCCGGGTCGGCGGGGGTCGGTGCCGGGTAGGCCAGCGACCAGGCGTCGAAGAGCGCCATCCATCCGCGCAGCACCGCGCTGTCGTCCCGTTCCCAGGCGCGCAGCCGCCAGCCGGGCCGTGCGGTGCCGCCGTGCAGCTCGATGAGGCCGGCGAGACGGGCGCGGTCCCAGTGGGTGCGTACGTCCCCGGTGCTCATACGGAGCGCGGCGGCGGCCCGTTCGCGTTCGGGGCCGCTGCCGGGGAGCGCCTCGTTCCGTTCGGCCCAGCGGGCGAGGACGACGGCGTCGGCGAGCGCGGCACGTGCCTGTTCAGCGAGCTGTTCGCGCGGCGGCAGGCCCTCCGGCGGCGGGGGCGACG
>NZ_LJGW01000303.1 GCF_001751255.1 Streptomyces nanshensis
CGGCGTCCCGCGCCCGGTCCAGGAGCGCCGCGAAGGGGCCGACCGCCCACTGCGCCGCCGGGGAGCCCGCGGCGGCCGGATGGGCGTGTGTGGGCGCCGCCCGCTCGGCCGTCAGCAGCCGCCTGCCCATCCGCTGCCGCTGCTCCCGTGAGCAGTTCTCGCGTACGGCGGGGAACTCGCGCTGCTCCTCGTGGTCCGCGTGCTCGCCGACGGCCCGCTCGAACTCCGAGAGTTTCGCCTCGAATTGGGAGCCGGCCAGATCCATGCGCTCCAGCTCTGCGAGGATGCGTCCGGCCTCCGCCTCCTCCTCGTTGCGGGCGGCGGCCTCGCTCTCGCCGGCCTCCCGCTTCGCGACCGGCCGCAGGATCATCTCCTCGGCCGCCTCATGGACGGCGAGCAGTGTCCTCAACTCCCCGAACCTGGCCCGCTTTTCGTCCCCCTGCGCCATGTGCACCTCGGCGAACAGCTCGCGCATGCGGGCGTGTTGGGTCAGCAGGACCGCGATGATGTCGTCCTGCGGGAGCGTCGCCGCCTCGGCGCGTTTACGTGCTGCGTTGCTCACGGAGCTCACTCCTCGGTACGCGGACGTCACTCACCCTCCGGGTGGCCGGGGCGCCGGGGCGGCAAACTCCGGGCCGGAAGCCGTACGGGGAGGGGGAGTTGGCGGCGCAGCCACCGCGGTCCCGCTGCCGTACGGCGCCTCCGGGACCGCTCCGGCGTACGGCGCCCGCGGTCAACTCCCCGTCCGGAAACGGCTCTTGTGCCTCGTACGGACGTCGGGGACGGACGCGTACGGCTCAGACGGTGGCGGCGGGCACGGTCGCCGGCTGCCGGGGCAGTGCCCAGCGCGAGTAGACCAGTGCGCCCAGCAGGGCCACGACGGCTCCGGACGGCGCGATCCAGCCGAAGCCGGCGGAGGAGAGGAGCGTGCCCCCGGCGGCGGCGCCCAGCGACGTCCCCAGATACATGAAACAACTGTTCCACGCCATGACCGAGCCGGCGCCGGCGGGGAAGGCGGCCACCAGCCGGGACTGGTATGCGGGCAGACACGGGTAGGCGGTCAGGGCGAACAGCCCGAGTGCCGCGATCAGTACGGGGCCCGGAGCGTGGAAGGCGAAGTCGAGCACGACCTCCAGTACCGAGAGCAGCAGCAGGCTCCCGATGACGACGCGGCCGGTGCCGTAGCGGTCGGCCAGCCGTCCGCCGCTGAGGCTTCCGGCGACCGCGCCGATCCCGTAGACGAACAGGGCCGTCGCCACGGCGCCCGTTCCCAGGTGAGCGACGTCGCGCAGCCCGGTGCCGACGTAGGTGTACAGGCTGTATACGGCGAATGCCCACAGTCCGGTGACGGACACCGCCCGCACCTTGGCCGGTAGCGTCGCCGTCCTCTCCGCACCGGCCTGAGTGGCGTCCGCGGCGACGGCTCCCGCCTTGCTCGGCCAGGCCGGCAGGTTGACCGCGGCGAGTACGGCGGCCAGCACGCCGAGGCCGACGAAGGTCTCGCGCCAGCTCAGCCAGGAGGCGACGGCCGTACCGGCGGGGGCGCCGACGGACAGCGAGATCAGGAATCCTGCGGTGGCCACGGCCATCCACGAGCCGCGCCGCTCACTCGGCGCGACCTGGCCGACGAGCGACTGCACGGACGGGGTGACGGCCGCGGCCGACAGTCCGGCCAGGGCGCGTGCGGCCAGGAGCACGGCGAAGCCTGGGGCGAGCCCGGTCAGGACGTTGGCCAGGCCGAAGACGACGAGGCCCACCATGAGCACCGTCCGACGCCCCAGCCGGTCGGCGAGACTGCCGATGAAGGGCGCCCCGACCATGTACGCGACGGAGAAGACCGTGACGGAGTTGCCGGCCGTCCCTGCCGAGACCTTGAACTCGTGGGCGATGTCGGGGAGTAGAGGCGAGACGACGAAGAGGTCGGTGCCGATGGCGAGCAGGGTGACGAACGCGACGACGAGCACGCCGCGGTTCCCGGCATGCGGCGGTCCGCCGCCTCCGGGGTCGGCGTGGACGGCGTGCTGGGGTTCTCGGGACATAGAAACTACGCTAGCAAATTACTTTCCAGCGTAGTTTATGTTCGTGAACCATCCCGGCCCAACTCCTGTGAGTACGCTGAGAGTCATGGACGGCCACGACGAGATCGACCGCATGCTCGGACAGTGGTCATGGGCGTCCTACGACCTCCCACTGGAGGCGATGGCGGTCTCCAAGCGCATCCAGCGCATGTCCCGCCGCCTGGAGAAGCTCGCCGCCGACTCCCTCGGCCCCCTCGGTCTCGAACCGGGCGAGTTCGACGTACTGGCCACGCTGCTGCGCTCCGGCCCGCCCTTCGAGGTCACCCCGACCTGGCTCAGCAACTCCCTGCTCATCTCGGCCGCCGGACTCACCAAACGCCTCGTACGGCTGGAGGACCGCGGCCTCGTGACCCGCCGGATGGCCCCGCGGGACCGCAGGTCGCTGCTGGTCGCCCTGTCCGAGGAGGGCCGCGCCCTCGCGGAGAAGGGCGTGGCCGTACACGGCGCCGCCGTCGAGGAGATGATGTCCGCACTCGACGACGACGCCCGCGACCGCCTGGCGGGTCTCCTGCGGGAGCTGCTGCTGAGCCAGGAGGAGACGTCGGCGGATCCCTCGGCGTGAGTCGAGGGGTGGTGACGGCCGACGGCGGCTGGCCGGGATCCTGGCGGATCGGCGAGCGGGAGGACTTTCTCCACAGCCTGTGGATCAACTTCGCCGGGAGCGGGGGAAGTTGGGGCAAAGGGCTGGGACGAGGACGGGATCGAGCGCGCGATCATGCGGCGAGACGGCACTCGCGAGACGCGCGGTCCTGTAGCCCCTTCCCATGCCTCGTCGTTGCTGCTGAGCCGTCGGTGTTCACGGCAGTCGCCTCAACTACCGTTCAGGTAGCCAGCGTTGGTGGGCAGCCGAGCAACTGGCCGGTTCGGGTGACGGGTGACAACCCGGCCGCCACAATGATGTTCGTGGACGCCACGGTCGCCGTTGCGCTGATCACTTCGCTCTCCACGTTGACGGCCGCCGGTCTTGCGGGCGCGGTGTCGTTACGGGTGGCAAGCAAGCAGCTACGGCATCAGGAGACGATCGCCCGGGAGGATCGAGCCGAGCAACGTGCTGCCGCCCACCGGGATATGCGTCGAGAGGCATACGAGAGGTTCCTCTCACAGGTCGACACCGCTTACCGGTTGCTGGACGACGGGTGGAAGGCACCGATCCCCGCTGAGTCGCGCTGGTGGGAGGACGCCTTCGCGATTCGAAGGACGGTGGCCGAAGCGTATTTCCGCGTCGAGTTGGTCGGACCGCAGGCCGTGAAAGACCGGGCGAACGAAGTCCTGGAGAGCGTCTTCGACGAGTTCCGGTCGCACAGGCGTGTCACGCGCTCGCTCGGTGAGGCGACCACCGCGGCAGAGGCCGACTCGTCGGCGCACCGGAATGCGATCCGCGCCAGGCAGACGACCACGGAACGTTTCGTCGTTGCGGCGAGAGCGGGTTTCGGAAACGGGGTGGAGGAGGGCCTACCGGCGATTCCCTGACGATCAGGCCGCGGCTCGTTGCGCCGCAACGTGCAGCGGCAGGACGGGAGATCAGCGCACCACACGCCGAAGGGGCGGACCCTGGCGGGTCCGCCCCTTCGTTCATCTGCGGTAGCGGTGGTGTGCTGGTTCAGGACATCGGAAACCCATGTCTCAGGTCATCGGAAACGGTGTCTCGGGACATAGGAAGCCTGGTCGGGTCGTTGCTCGACGGTGTCGAAAGCCAGGTTGATCATCACTGCGGTCGTCGTTGAGGGCAGGTCTCAGGCTGAGGTTGCGCGTGAGTACGGGGTCTCGAAGGGGTGGGTCAGCAAGCTGATCGCCCGCTACAGAATCGAGGGCGAAGCCGCCTGTGTGCCGCACTCGCGCCGGCCTCATACCTCGCCCAGGTCAACTCCGCAGGAAACTGTCGACCTGGTGTTATCCCTGCGCAAGCGCCTGACCGAGGCCGGGTTGGACGCCGGGGCCGACACCCTGGTCTGGCATCTGTCCCACCACCACGACGCCACCGTCTCCCGGGCCACGATCCACCGCATCCTCACCCGCGCCGGCGCCGTAACACCGCAGCCGCACAAGCGGCCCGCCTCCTCCTGCCTGCGCTTCCAGGCCGAACTCCCCAACGAATGCTGGCAGTCCGACTTCACCCACTACCCGCTCACCCGCCGCGACGGCACACCCGGCCGGGACTGCGAGATCATCACGTGGCTGGATGACCACTCCCGCTACGCACTCCACATCAGCGCCCACACGGCTATCACCGCACAGACCGTGCTGGCCTCTTTCCGCACTGCCGCAGCCCGGCACGGGCATCCCGCCTCCACACTCACCGACAACGGCATGGTCTACACCGTGCGACTGGCCGGCAGGGCCGGCGGCCGCACCGCATGAGAGGCCGAACTGCGGCGGCTGCACATCCGGCAGAAGAACTCCCGACCCGGCCACCCCACCACCTGCGGCAAGGTCGAACGCTTCCAGCAGACGATGAAGAAATGGCTACGTGCCCAACCGATCCAGCCGGCCACCATCGCCGAACTACAGGCCCTGACCGACCACTTCGCTCACCTCTACAACCACCAGCGCCCGCACCGGTCCCTGCCCCACCGCGCCGCACCCGCTGCCGCCTACCAGGCCCGCCCCAAAGCCACCCCAGGGCCACGGCGTGAGGACACCCACGACCGCATCCGCCACGACCGCATCGACACCAACGGCACCGTCACCCTCCGCCTGGCTGGCCGCCTACGCCACATCGGCATCGGACGAACCCACGCCGGAACCCACATCATCCTGCTCATCCAGGACCTGGACGTCCGCGTCATCAACGCCACCACCGGCGAACTCCTCCGCGACCTGACCATCGACCCCAGCCGCGACTACCAACCCACCGGCCGACCACCCGGCCGCCCACCCACATAACAAAACTCCCGAACCCACAACCGTGGGTCCGGGAGTTTCCGATGTCCTGCGACATCACATCTGCGGTAGCGGTGGGATTTGAACCCACGGAGGGTTGCCCCTCACTCGCTTTCGAGGCGAGCTCCTTCGGCCGCTCGGACACGCTACCGAGAGGCACTCTAGCCCAACGGGTGCCGTGTGCCGAAATCCGTTCCGGAGGGAGGGAGTACGGACCAGCGGCGGTGCCCGCGGCCGGGCCCCGGGGACGTCGTGGGTGTCGTCAGGCGGAGTCCGAGGGGCCGCGGAAGAAGTCCGTCAGGAGGGTGCCGCACTCGTCGGCCAGGACGCCGGGGATCACCTCGGGGCGGTGGTTGAGGCGGCGGTCCCGTATGACGTCCCACAGCGAGCCCGCCGCGCCGGCCTTCGGGTCGAGGGCGCCGTACACCATGCGTTCCAGCCGGGCGAGGACGGTCGCGCCCGCGCACATCGTGCAGGGTTCCAGCGTGACCAGCAGGGTGCAGCCCTCAAGGCGCCATGCGCCGTGCAGGGAGGCGGCCGCGGCGCGGATGGCGATGATCTCGGCGTGGGCCGTGGGATCGCCGCGCGCCTCACGTGCGTTGTGCCCGGTTCCGAGCAGTTCGCCATCCGGGCCGAGAACGAGCGCGCCCACCGGGACGTCGCCGCTCTCCCGTGCCCGTACGGCCTCGTCGATCGCGCGGCGCATCGGCTCCCGCCAGCGGTCGCGGACCGGGTCCGGCGCCGGGCCGGAGACGGAACCGGGCACAGGATCCGGCACCGGGCCGGGCGCGGGATCGGGGGCGGATGCGGCGTCGGTCATGCGGTCAGTCTCCTACCGCCGCGCCGCCGGGCGACTACCGGACGGCCTCCAGGACGTCCGTGCAGCCCAGCGCGTCCGCGATCTCGCTGAGTGCGTCCTCCGGCGCGAGGGAGAGCAGGGCCTTGTCCTCCATGCCGAGGTCGGCGAGGACGCTGGCGTCGCCGAGCGGCCCGATGGGGGCGCCCTCGGAGGACTCCGCTCCGCCGGCGTCGGCGTCGGGGGAGTCCTTGGACTCAGGTTCGCCGTCCTCGGTGCCGTCCAGGTCGACGAGCTGGTCCAACGCGTCGGGGTTCTCCGGTTCCCGGCCGAGCAGTTCGTCGGAGAGCAGGATCTCGCCGTACGAGCTGCGCATGGCAGCGGCGGCGTCCGAGACGAAGACGCGCGGGTCGTCCTCGCCTTCGACCCTCACGACACCGAACCACTCGCCCTCCTGCTCGATGCAGGCCAGCACAGGTTCGTCGTCGGTCGCGCTCTCCCGGGCCAGGTCGGCCAGGTCGGCGAGGGTCTCCACATCGTCGAGCTCCGTGTCGCTCGCTTCCCACCCGTCTTCGGTGCGCGCGAGCAGTGCGGCGAAATACACCGTGACTCTCCCACTGGTTTCTGAGGTGCCCGATGGCTGCTGACGAGGACATCGCCCCGCCCCAATCGGAATCGTGGCAGAAACCGCGGCTGCGCGAAGGGTCTTCGACAGTGCGTCGTGCGGGTGTTTGCGCAGATCTCTTGTGCGGAGCCTGTGATGAGGACGCACGGTGACCGATTCTTGACCAGGTGTTGTGATTTGCCGCCCTCTGTGCACAGCGGATTTCACATCGGGAACATCACGGCGTCACCAACGGAACGTACGCATCCGCATGGCTTGGCGCATCCGTGCCGTACGGCTGCGGCGCGGCTGTACGCGGTCGCGCAGTTCTCTGGCCTCGTTGCGCTCGCGCAGGAACCGGGCCCGGCGGCGCAGCCGTTCCGCGCGCGTCTCCGTGGCGCCCGTACCCGTCCCCGTACCTGTACCGGCACCCGAACCGGTGGAAGAGGAGCCGCCGGCGGTGCCCGTGCTCCCGCTGCTTCTACGGGACTTGGCCGCGTTGCGCGCCGCGTTCACCTCGCGTGCGCGGGTGTGGCCGGGGTCTCCCGGCGCACCGTCAAGCGGCGAACGGTCACCGCGCTCGCCGTCCTCGTCGCGGTCGCGGTCCTCGTACGCGCCGCGGGCGTCACGTGCGTTCCTCGGGTTCTGCGAGTCGGACATCTGTACACCTCCGGCATACGTGACCACCTTCCCCCGTCCCGCGGGGGTACGCCAGTACGAGCCGTACTCATGGCTCCGCTAGTGTCGGGGACATGCGGATCCACGCCGTCGACCACCCGCTGGTGGCACACAAGCTCTCCACGCTGCGCGACGCGCGCACCGATTCACCGACGTTCCGGCGTCTCGCCGACGAGTTGGTGACGCTGCTCGCCTACGAGGCGACGCGGGAGGTGCGTACCGACACCGTCGAGATCCGTACGCCCGTCACCGCCACCACCGGCGTGCGCCTGTCGCATCCGCGCCCGCTCGTCGTGCCGATCCTGCGCGCCGGACTGGGGATGCTCGACGGGATGGTGCGGCTGCTGCCCACCGCCGAGGTCGGGTTCCTGGGCATGATCCGCGACGAGGAGACGCTGCAGGCGTCGACGTATGCGAACCGGATGCCGGACGACCTCTCCGGGCGCCAGGTGTACGTGCTGGACCCGATGCTCGCGACGGGCGGGACGCTCGTCGCCGCGATCAAGGAGCTGATCCGGCGCGGTGCCGACGACGTGACCGCGATCTGTCTGCTGACCGCCCCCGAGGGCGTACGGCTCATGGAGCGCGAACTGGCGGGCACCCCCGTGACGGTCGTGACGGCGTCGATCGACGAGCGCCTCAACGAACACGGCTACATCGTCCCCGGGCTCGGGGACGCCGGCGACCGGATGTACGGGACCGCGGGCTGAGCCCGGCCGGTCGACCCGGGGCGCGCCGTACGGTGTGATCTGCCGTACGGCGTCCGTCAGTTCGCGTCCACCGGTCCGCCTGCGGTCCCCGGTACGTCAGTTCTCGCAGCCGCTGCCGGACCGCGACGGTTCGGGCTTGCTGAGCCGGGCCAGCGCGGCGTCGGCGTCCTTCTCGGCGGCGAGCTTGTCGTACTTCTTGCCGATGACGAAGTCCACGTCGTCGCCCTTGCGGTCGTCGAACCGGGTGTCGACGTCCCCGAACTGAGTGCCCAGCACCTTCAGCCGGGCGTCGCTCTCCTTGCCCGGAGCGCCCATCACCAGGCCGGTGTTGTCGACCTTCTTGTCGAACTCCTCCGGCGCGTTGGCCACCTTGCCGATCTTGAAGCCGCGCTTTTCGAGGGCGTCCGCGGTGGACTGGGCGAGGCCGCTGCGGTCGGTCGCGTTGAGGACGTTGACCTTGATCGAGCCGGGCTCGGGGAGTTCGGGCCTCTTGCCGGACCGGCCGCCGTCGGCGTCGCCGGTCTTGGCGTCCGTCGCGCACCCCGCGGCGTCCTCGCCCTTCGCACTGCTGCCGGCGGCGCTGGCGGAGCTGCCGCCGGAGAAGATGTCGATGAGCTGGAGCGTTCCCCATCCGCCGAGCGACAGGGCGAACAGGGCGGCGAACGAGACGAGCACGATCCTGAGGCGGTTACGGCGGCGGCGCATGCGAGGGTAGCGATTTCCCGTGATGCGGTACTTTCCGCCCATGCCGGGGGGAGTCAGCATGCTCATGGGCGCAGAGTAGTGCCGGACGAAGACGATGCCTACTAGATGATCAATGGTTGTGACGTGGCGGCCCTGAAAGGGCTAGGGCGTGTCCGGAAAGTAGCGTCGTTGCCCTGCGTGCCAGGGCCCGCACTCCGGACGGGACTTTGCGGACGCGCCCCGGCGCCCGTGACGTCCGCTCAGTCCAGCTCCAACACCCGTGCATGGAGCACCTGTCGCTGCTGAAGTGCGGCTCGCACGGCGCGGTGCAGCCCGTCCTCCAGATAGAGGTCGCCGCTCCACTTCACGACGTGGGCGAAGAGATCCCCGTAGAACGTCGAGTCCTCCGCCAGCAGGGTCTCGAGGTCGAGCTGCCCCTTCGTCGTGACGAGCTGGTCAAGGCGCACCGGGCGTGGGGCGACGTCCGCCCACTGGCGGGTGCTCTCCCGGCCGTGGTCGGGGTACGGCCGCCCGTTTCCGATTCGCTTGAAGATCACACGGAAAGCCTACCGGGAGCGCGGCTCCGGGCGCAGCTTCCCGTGGTTCTTACAGGTGCCGCCGGGGCCGGTGCGGGGCCCGTACGCGGCTGGTACGCGGCCGGTGTACGGGCGGTATACCGGCGGTGCCGCGGGGTCCGGCGACGGGGAGCGGCCCCGTTCCGCTTCTCCCTCGTACGAGGGTCCGGAACGGGGCCGTGCGACGTGCCGCGTCGGCTGGGTGGGCGGCGGTTCCGCGGCCGTGCGGTCAGGGCAGGTCGCTGACGTCCCGTGCGTAGTGGCCCACGGCGTTCGCGATCACCTTGACGTTCAGGTCGAGCGCCTTCTTGCTGACGTTGCCGATGTCGTCGCACTTCTGGTGGTAGCAACTGTCGTAGGCGACGCCCGCCTCGCCGCCCCAAAGCTTCTGCTCCGCCGCGGACTTGATGCTCTCCTCGCCCGTCTTCGAGCCGCCGGCCGGGATGCCCGCGTCGATGAACGGGCCGTAGTCGGAGCGGCCGTCGAAGTCGGCGCCGCGCGTCTGCTCGCCGCGTGACTCGATGAAGTCGACGATGTCGTGCTCCAGTTGGGCCGAGCCCTCGGGGCCGGGGCCGGAGCCCTCCCCGTCGGAGTCGTCGCCGTCGTGTACGAACAGCCCGTAGTTGGGGGAGGCGATCATGTCGAAGTTGAGGTAGAGCGCGATCTTGTCGCGTTCGGCGGCGGAGAGTCGGGAGACGTAGTGGTCGGCGCCGCGGAGGCCCAGCTCCTCGGCCGACCAGAGGGCGAAGCGGACCTTGTTGCCCTCGTGGCCGTGCCCGTGGCCGCCGGTGCCGCCGTGCCGGGTGCCGCCCGCGGCCGCGAACTGCAGGGCCGTTTCGAGGATTCCGGCGCTGCCGGACGCGTTGTCGTTGATGCCGGGGCCCTCGGGGACCGAGTCGAGGTGGGCGCCGAACATCGCCACGTGGTCCTCGTCGCCGCCGGGCGTCTCGGCGATGACGTTGGGTGTGCTGCGCTCCTCCTGGAACTCCCGCAGCTCCACGTTCGCCGTGACCTTGCCCGAGGACGCCTCGTCGGCGAGGGCCTTGCCGTCCTTCTCGCTGACGCCGCCCGTCGGGATGCGGCCGTTGGACGGGTCCTCCAGGGTGCCGCTCAGTTCGCCCTCGGTGTTGTTGTAGATCACCGCGGCGACGGCTCCGGCGTCGGCGGCGGCCGCCTGCTTCTCCGCGAAGGTGCAGCCGCCGCGCTGGACGAGCGCGATCTTCCCGTCGAAGTCGCCGGAGGCGTAGTCCTCCGCGGTGCAGCCGGAGGTCTCGTCGGCGTCCTCCGGTACGGGCGCGACGGCGGCCTCGGTGCCGCCCTCCGGGGTGCTCTTGCTGTACGTCATGAGCTTGACCGGCACGTCGCGGTCCCCGGAGGAGGTGACCGTCAGCTTCTCGGCGAGGGTCTCGCGGTAGACGAAGTCGAAGTCCTGGTAGGTGACTTCGTACCCCGCGGCCTTGAGCAGGGTGCCCGCGTACTTCGCCGACAGCTCGTGTCCGCGTGAGCCCGCCGCGCGGTTCCCGCCGCTGACGTCCGCGATCGCCTGGAGCGCCCGCATGTGCCGCAGCGCGCCCTTGGCGCCCGTACGCCGTACGAGTTCGCGGGCGAGCCGGTCGCCCTCCTTCGCCGCCGTGGTACGGGAGGCGGAGGCGCCGTCGGCCGCCGCGGGCGAGGCGGCGCTCAGCAGCAGCGGCGCGGTGAGCGCGGTG
>NZ_LJGW01000305.1:0-2985 GCF_001751255.1 Streptomyces nanshensis
GCCCGCGTCAGCCCCGCCGCAGCACCCTCCGCCGCTCGCGCTCCGGCCGGCGCCGTCCCCGGCGGCGGCGTTCCGCCTCGCCGCCGTCCAGCGTGAGCCAGACCCGTATCTCCGTACCGCCCAGCACCGAAGGGCCGATCCGCACATCGCCGCCCGTGGACTCCGCGACCCGTCGGACGATGTCCAGGCCCAGCCCCGTCGAGCCGGGCTTGCCGTCGCCGTGACCGCGGCGGAGCGCCGCGTCCGGGTCGGGGATGCCGGGGCCCGCGTCGGAGACGAGCACGATCACGGAGTTGCTGGCGGGCCCGCCGTGGTGAACGTCCACGGAGAAGGCCGTGCCCTCGGGCGTGTGGCGGAAGACGTTGCCGAGCATCGCGTCGAGCGCCGCGGCGAGTTCGGTACGGGCGACGGGCACCCGCACGGGGCGCTCCACCCCGGCCAGCCGCGCCTCGCGGCCCTCGTCCTCGGCGAGCGCCGACCAGAACGCCATGCGTTCGCGGATCACTTCGGCGGCGTCGCAGGCGGCGGACTCCATGGAGCCCGTCGTCTGGGCCCGTTGCTCCCGCTGTTCGCGTGCTGTGCTGATGATGTGGTCGACCTCGCTCTCCAGCTTGGCGACGGCCTCCCGTGTGTGCTCGGCGGCGTCGCCGTCGCCGAGCGAGGCGGCGTTCAGACGCAGCACCGTCAGCGGCGTACGCAGCCGGTGCGACAGGTCCGCGGCCAACTCTCGTTCGTTCGCGAGGAGTTGGACGACCTGGTCGGCCATGGCGTTGAACGCGACGGCGGCGGAGCGCAGTTCGCTCGGCCCGTCCTCCGGCACCCGCACGCCGAGCTTGCCCTCGCCCAGGGAGTGCGCGGCGGCGGCCAGCCGCCCCGCCGGGCGCACCATCAGCGTCCCGAGCCGGTCCGCGACGGCCACCGACCCGAGGATCAGCGCGATGCCGACGCCCGCGAGGATGAGCCAGGACGTGGTGACGTTGTGCGTCACCTCGTCGTTCGGGATGAACACCTCGACGACGGCGAACTCGCCGCTGGCCACGGCCGTCGGCCGCAGCAGCGTGTAGCCGCCCTCGACCGTCGCCGTCGAGGCGCGGCCCTGCCGCCGCGCCATGTCGAGCTGTGCCTTGGTGGCGCGCTGGCGTCCGACCTCGACGCCCTCGTCCGCCCCGGCGCTGTCGCCGCGGCCGGCCCGCGCGGAGGAGGACTCGGGCACCTGCGGCACATGGACGGCGAGCCGTCCGTCGCCGCCCGCCTCCGTGCTGACCACGGCCTTCTCCAGTTGCTGCCGGTCGGTCGTGATCGCCAACACCGGGCCGACGGTGGCCGCTTGGCGCTCCGCGTTGGAGAACGCCCGGTCCCGCGCCGTCTCCTTCACCACGAGCCCCAGGGGCACGGCGAAGGCGATCACCACCATGACCGTCACGGCGAGGCACACCTTCACCAGCGCCCATCTCATGCCCGTATGTCCTCTCTCACTGCGGCGCCTCCCTCGGCGCCTCCAGCTTCACTCCGACGCCGCGGATGGTGTGCAGATAGCGGGGCCGGGCCGCCGTCTCGCCCAACTTGCGGCGCAGCCAGGAGAGATGGACGTCGATGGTCTGGTCGTCGCCGTAGGACTGCTGCCACACCTCGGCCAGCAGCTCCTTGCGCGCGACGACCACGCCCGGCCTGCCCGCGAGGAAGGCCAGCAGGTCGAACTCGCGCCGGGTGAGGTCCAGTAGCGTCCCGTCCAGCTCCGCCTGCCGCCGCAGCGGGTCGATGGCGAGGCCGCCGACCTTCAACACCCGTTCCGTGACGGTGCCCTGGCCGCCGCCGCCCGCTCCCCCGCCGGCCTGCGAGCGGCGCAGCACGGCGGCCATACGGGCCGAGAGGTGCTCCACGGAGAAGGGTTTGACGAGGTAGTCGTCCGCGCCGTCGTTGAGCAGCCGCACGATCTCGTTCTCGTTGTCGCGCGCGGTGGCGATGATCACGGGGACGTCGGTGATGCCGCGCAGCATCTTCAGCGCCTCGGCACCGTCCAGGTCGGGCAGGCCCAAGTCGAGGATCACGACGTCGAATCCGTACTGAGCGACTTCTCTCAGCGCCTCCAGCGCCGTTCCGACGCTGCGCACCACATGCGAAGCGTCCTTGAGGTGCCGAATGAGGGCGGAACGTACGAACTGGTCGTCCTCGACCACGAGCACTCGGGCCATGGGCGCACGTTACGCCATACGTGTGATGCGAGTGAGCAGGTTGCCGCTATGGTGACAGGGATGGGACGACGACCACTTGTCCACGCGGCTGCTTGGGCCCTGGCCACAAGCGGCGCGGTGACGCTGTCCTGGTTCGGGGTCCACACGGTGCTCGCGGGCACGCAGTACGACCCGCCGCGCTCCCTGCCCATCGCGGACGGTTCGTCCTCGACGACGGGTCCCGGGGCGCCGTCGCCGCAGCAGCCCGAGCCGTCCCCCTCCCCCTCCGCGACCAAGAGTTCGCCGCCGAAGCAGCCGCGGCCGACGAGGTCCTCCCCGGCGCCGGGCGGCGGCTCGCACACCACGAAGCCGCCCGCCGATCCGGCGCCGCCCGGCCAGGATCCGCCGGACTCGGGGAAGGTGCAGGGCGAGAGCGTCGCGGGCGGCCGCGCGGTCTTCGACATGCGGGACGACTACGCGACGCTGGTGTCGGCGACGCCCAACGACGGCTGGGAGACGCAGGTCTGGAAGGACACCACCTGGATCCGGGTGACCTTCTCCAAGGACGGGGCGGCCTCCTCGATCTTCTGCCGCTGGGACGGCGCACCGCCGCGCATCGAGTCGTACGAGAACGGCTGAAGCGGGGCAGGCTGCCGGGTCGGCACCGGCGACGGCCGGGCCGAACACCCGTGCCGCGCCCGGGCGTTGAGCACGCGGCCGAGGGCTGTCCCCGGCCGCCCCGCGTCATTCGAAGGTGCCCTCCGGCGGCACGGGCGACGGCCTCGCGGTCGCGTCCGTGACCGGCGCCGCTCCC
>NZ_LJGW01000305.1:3088-7086 GCF_001751255.1 Streptomyces nanshensis
GTCGCCGGCGACGAGTACGGCGTTCCCGAAGCGTCTGCCGCGCAGCACCGCCGGGTCGGCGGTCAGCGCCGCCGAGGCGAACGCCGCGCGTACGGTGGCGACTTGGGCGCGCAGATGGTCCAGCGGACGGCGCCTGCGGCCCGGGGCCACGGCTCCCGTCCCGCCGTCGCCGTCGCCGCCGCCCGGTCCGTCCGCGACGTTCGCCGCGTACAGACCGCCGGGGCGCAGCACGCGCCGTACCTCGCCGAGGAATTCGGCACTGGTGAGATGCGCGGGCGTACGGGCGCCGGAGAAGACGTCCGAGACGACGAGGTCCGCCCACCCCTCCGGCAGCTTGGCCAGCCCCTCGCGGGCGTCGCCCGCGCGTACCCGGATGCGCCAGCCGCGCTCCAACGGCAGTGCGGCGCGCACCCATTCGGTCAGCGCCGCGTCCCGCTCGAAGACCTGCTGGGTGGAACGGGGCCGGGTGGCCGCCGTGTAGCGGGCGAGGGTGAGGGCGCCGCCTCCGAGGTGGAGCACGTGCAGCGGACGTCCGGCGGGCGCGGCGAGGTCGATGACGTGGCCGAGCCTGCGCTGATACCCGAAGCCGAGGTGGGCCGGGTCGTCCAGGTCGACGTACGACTGCGGGGCGCCCTCCAGCAACAGCGTCCAGCCGCGGGCCCGTTCGGGATCGGGTTCGAGCGTCGCGGTGCCGCCGGACACTTGTGCGCTCAGCGTCTCCCGTCCGCCGCGCCCTCTGCCGCCGCGCCGCTGTCTGCTCTTCGCCACGCGTCCAGTATCGCCGGGTGGAGGGGAAACCGTATTCGGCTGCCGACGTCGCAACGGGCAAGGGGCGCACGGCACGAGGCGCCGGTGCCTCGGTCTCCGTCGGCGTCAGTTCCCGTCCGCGTCAGTCTCCGTCCGCGTCCGCCGACTCACTGCGTCCGGCGGCGGCGATCGTACGGGCGGCCTCGCCGAGCGCGGCCCGCAGCAGCGAGGCGTCGGTGGCCACCCCGTACGCCCACTCCGGGGGCACCAGCCAGTCCCTGCCCGCAAGTGGCGGCTCCTGGGCGACGGTTCGGGGCCGTCCGGGCGTCTGGGTGCAGGCGCTGCCCGGCAGATCCCAGCACGCCGCGGTGCCCGGCGGGACGAGGAATCCCAGCCTGTCCCCGCCTCCATCGCCCGCTCCGTCATCGTTCTCGTCCGCGTCCCCGTCGCACAGCAGGACCGGGCCGAGCCCGTCCCGCAGCCGCAGGATGTCCACGGCCTCCAGGCCCTGCCGGGCCGGCACGGTCACCAAGTCGCAGGGCACACCGCCGGAAACGGTGCGGACTCCCAGGCCGGCGTCCATCGGGACCCCTCCTCCGAGCTCCTCCGCAGTGGTCATGCAGAGTTCAACGGGCCGGACCGTCAACGGGCTACGGCATACCACGCCACAAAGGATGGCACTTCATGGCAGATGACGGGTGAGATATCCGTTTTGTCGCGGAACCCTGCGTGCCGGATACGTCACGCCCGGTACCGTCCCCGCCATGGCGTCGTCATCATCCGCGTCGCAGGGCCCGCCCCGCGTGCCCAACACCGCGTTCCGGCGGCTGCGCGGCACACTGTCGCCTGCCGAGTTCGCCGCGGTCGTACGCCGGGCCGCGCGCGAGATCGGCGAGCACGTCGCGTGCGACGCCCGTTACATCGGGCGCGTGGAGGCCGGCGAGATCCGCTGTCCCAACTACGCCTACGAGCGCGTCTTTCTGCATATGTTCCCCGGCCGCACGCTCGCCGACATGGGCTTCGCCGACCGCGGGGCCGTACGGGGGCGGTCGGTCGCCGGGCCGTCCGACAGGCCGCTCGCCGGGCCCGGGGACACTGACGCGGATGACAATTCCGAGCCGTATCTGACGACGCGTCATGCGGAATCCCGTACGCTCTTCGGTCGTCACAGCGGCCTCGCAAACCTCAGTGGCCCCAGTGACACCGACCACAGTGGCACCGACCGCGCAACGAGCCCCACGGGCTCCTCTTGCCCCGACGGACCCGCCGGCCCCGACCCCGACCCCGACCCCGATCCCGATCCCGCCGTCGGCTGTCCGACCGCCTCCGACGCGTCCGACTCGCCTGCCCGCGCCATCTGTTCAGACTGTTCCGAGATCCACGAGGAGAGCGACGTGCTACGTCGCGCGTTCATGATCGGCGGCCCCGTGGCCGCCCTGACCGTCCTGCCGCCCCTGGGCCCCGTGGCCGCCGCCGCGGACGGCCGCATCCCGTCCGCGCGCAGCCGCCGGCGCGTGGGCGAGTCCGAGGCCGAGGCGCTGGAGAGAGCCGTACGCCGCATCCGGCTGCTGGACGACCGGCACGGCGCCGACGCGCTCTACCGGCACGCGGGGGACTCCTTGCGCGGCGCGTACGAACTCCTCGACTCCGGCACCACGGGACGCTCCTCCGTCGCCGACCGGCTGCACAACGGCGCCGGCGAGCTCGCCATCTCCGTGGGCTGGCTCGCCCACGACTCCGAACGCTTCGCCGACGCGCGCTCGCACTACGGCGAGGCGCTGGCCACCGCCCGCGTCGCCGCCGATCCGGCGCTGGAGGCGCACGCGTTCTGCAACACGGCGTTCCTCGCGCGCGACGCGGGCCGCCCGCGGGAGGCCGTACAGACCGCGCAGGCCGGGCAGCAGGCCGCCAAACACCTCGGCTCCGCACGGCTGTTGTCGCTGCTGTGCATGCGCGAGGCGGGCGGCTGGGCGGGGCTCGGCGACCGTACGGCGTGCCAGGAGGCGCTGGGCAGGGCGCACGCGTTCTTCGAGCGCGGACCCGCCGACCCCGACCCGGCGTGGATGAGCTTCTTCGGCGAGGCCGAACTCGCGGGCCTGGAGGCGCAGTGCTGGTCCGCGCTGCGCGACTGGGAGCGGGCGGCGGTGCACGCACGGAACGCCGTCGCGCTCCAGGACCCGCACTTCGTGCGCAACCGTGCGCTGTTCACCGCCGAACTCGCGGGCGACCTCGCGGAGTTGAACCGTCCCGACGAGGCCGCCGAGGCGGGCGCCCAGGCGCTCGCGCTGCTCGGACGGGTGCGCTCCTCGCGCATCCGCGGGATGCTCGGCATGACCGCGCGGCGGCTGCGTCCCCATGCCGGGGACGGCGCCGTGGACGCGTTCCTGGCGCGGCAGCGCGGAGCGGAGGAGCGGCCGCGGACGGCCTGAGCCGCCGCCTCCGGGATGCGAGGCGGGCCCAACTCCCCGCCGTCCGGGCTCAGTCCAGATGCCCGGTGTCGTTCCAGCGTCCGACGGCGGGCGCGCCGTACGCCCAGCCGAGGACCGAGAAGGAGGCCGGGGAGAGCGAGAGACAGCCGCCGAAGGACGTCTCGTACCCGAGCCAGCGCGCCCCGATCACCCGCAGGATGTGGCCGTGTGCGAAGAGCAGGACGTCGCGGTCGGCCGAACGGGCCCACTCCACAACGGAGTCGGCGCGCGCAGCGACCTCGACCGGGGTCTCGCCGCCCGGGACGCCGTCCCGCCAGATGTACCAGTCGGTGCCGGTCTCCTCGCGGATGTCCTTCGTCGTACGGCCCTCGTACTCGCCGTAGTCCCACTCGCGCAGCGCGTCCCACTCGGCGGCGCGGTCGCCGAAGCCCGCGATCTCGCACGTCTCACGGGCGCGGCCCATCGGGCTCGTGCGCACCTCGACGCCCGGAAGCCCGTGCCACGGCGCGGAGTTGAGGCGCTCGCCGAGCAGCCGCGCGTCGCGGCGGCCCTCGTCGAGCAGCGGGACGTCGGTGCGGCCGGTGTGCCGTCCGGACGAGGACCACTCGGTCTTGCCGTGCCGTACGAGCAGGATGCGCGCTGCCATGGAGAACCTCTTCGGGCGTCGGAGGGGCCGCAGAGCACGGCCGCCCGCGCAGCCCGGCCACCGGTCGTCCCGCGGTCCACGCGCCGGTCTCCGCCGGTGGACGGGCGCGGTCGCGCCGCCGTGCGCGCGTACGGTCATGTCTGCCCTACTCGCCCCATGTTGGCCCGTACCGGCGC
>NZ_LJGW01000311.1 GCF_001751255.1 Streptomyces nanshensis
GTCGCCGCACCGCGAACGGTGCGGCGACGCGTAACCGCCGTTTCTCCGTACGGAGTTCGCCCGGCCGTCTTCGCCCCGGCGGCCTCAGCTTCCGATGCTCTGGCCGAACCGGAAGAAGCCGTCCGGGTCGTAGGCCCGTTTCACCGCCGTGAGCCGTGCGTAGTTCTCCCCGTAGTAGGCGGTCCGCCAGTCCGCCAGATGCGGATCGGGGAAGTTGATGTAGTTCTCCGGGATGCCGTAGCGGTCGCAGACCGCGAACGCCCCGTCCGCCCAGGACTGTGCGGCCTTCCGGCTGCCGGCGTCCGGGGCGTCCTCGTTCAGCCCGACCGTGTACCCGATGTAGTACTGCGACGTCCGGTGCACATAGGCGGTCTCCGTACGGCCCACCCGGTTCGCCTCCCCGCCCAGCGCGAAGAACGTCAGATAGCGGAACTGCTCCTTGACCCGGTCGGCGTCGAACGCCTCGATCAACTCCCGTACGGCGGTGCGGGAGAGCGGCCCGTCGGCGAGGCGCCCGCGGTCCACGGCGAAGTTGTACCGGGGGAGTTTCGCCTCGGGGTTGTTGCCCACCAGATGGCACTCCTCGACGGAGAAGTCCTCGCACTCGTAGAACTGCATCGAGGCCTGGTCGTAGGGCAGATCGGCGACGTCCTCCGTGGCGGGCCTCCGCCCGATCGCGTCGACCAGCGCGTTCCGCGCCTTGCGGTAGTCGCCCTCGCTGCCGAGGTAGGCGCCCTGGAGGAGGACCTGCGGCACAGCGTCCGGCGTCGACTCCGCCATGAAGATCATCAGGGTCGAGCCCCATGAGTCCGGTGCGTGGGGCAGCCACTCCAGGTAGGCCTGGGTGACGTCGAGGGCGTCGTCCCACTTCCAGGTCAGGTTGAAGTTGACGAGCGAGGGGATGGACACCGGCTCGATCTGGAACTCGGTGACGATCCCGAAGTTCCCGCCACCGCCGCCCCGCAGGGCCCAGAAGAGATCGCTCTCCGTCTTCTCCGAGGCGCGCACCACGCTGCCGTCGGCGAGCACCACCTCCGCGGACCGTAGCCGGTCGGAGCCCATGCCGTACTTCCTGGTGGCCCAGCCGATGCCGCCGCCGAGGATGTAACCGCCGGGGCACACCGTCGGGCACAGACCCGAGATCGTCTGGAGCCCGTGCGGAGCCAACTGCGAGACGACGTCCACCGCTTGCGCCCCCGGCCCCAGCCGGACCGAGCCGTGGCCCGGGCTGACCTTGTTCATCCTGGAGACGTCCACGAGAAGACCCGGGGTGGTCGACCAGCCCGCGAAGTTGTGGCCGCCGCTGCGCGGGGCGACCCGCAGCCCGTGCCTGTCGGCGAAGCGCAGACAGTGCCCCACGTCCTCGGGCGTCTCGCAGTACGCGACCGCCTGCGGATGGACCGAGTTGAACTGGCCCAGCACCATTCTCTTGGCCGCCTCGTAGTCACGGTCGTCGGGCAGCACCACATCGCCGCCGAGCGCCTTGCGCAACTGCCCCCAGGGGATGCGGTTGTCCGCCAGGCTGAGCCCCATCTGCGCCTGGGCGCCGATCAGGCCGGTCGCCGCTGCGCCGGTGCCAAGGCGGAGGATCGTACGTCGGTCCAACACGGAAAGTCCCCTCCGGGTCTGCGGTTCGGATCTGGGTGGTGACGGGAAGCAGTGCGTTCCGTACGTGAGTTCAGGGCCGTATTCCGGCTCAGGGTTGTGGGGCGCCGCACCAGTGGGCGAGCGCGGTGCGTACGCCGTCGGCTCCGTCGGCGCCGGCCGCCCACGCCACGTAACCGTCCGGCCTGGCGAGCAGCACCTCGGGCAGGCCGGTGCGGCCCTGGGCGTGAGCGCGTGTCACGCGGACCCGGTCGCCCCAGCCCTGGCCCGCCGCTGCCGCCGCCCGTCCGCCGGGGGTCTGGTCGAGCAGGACGAAGCGCCGGTCCCGGAACAGCTCGAACAGGCGCCGGCTGCGGTCTCCGCCGCCGTGCAGGGTGGCGTCCGGAATCCGGGTCCCGACAAGGGAGTTCGGCCCCTTGCCCACCCGGCCCCCGGCCCGTCCGCCCGGTCCCGTGTGCGGCGGCGGAGGGTAGCGCAGCGTGAAGTTGGCGAACTCCTTGAGCACGGGCGTCTGGAGCGGCCCGATGCGTCCGCCCTTCATCACGAGCCACCGCGCCAGCCGGGACGGCGCGGAGTCCGAGGTCTCGAAGCGGAAGTTCATGTCCGTCTTGCGCAGGGTCGCCTCCGCGATCGGCAGCCGCTCCCGCTCGTAGGAGTCCAGCAGCCAGTCGGGCGCCCGGCCGCTCAGCTCGGCCACGAGCTTCCAGCCGAGGTTCATCGCGTCCTGGACGCCGACCTGGAGGCCCTGCCCGCCGGAGGGGATATGGGTGTGGGCGGCGTCGCCCGCGAGCAGCACGCGTCCCTGGCGGTAGCGCGGCGCGTGGCGTTGTGCGCTGCGGAAGCGCGACAGCCACAGCGGATCGTAGGGCTCCAGGTCGATGCCGAGGATGCCGCGGACGCTCTCCGACGCCTCGTCGAGCGTCAGGGGCTGCTCCACCGGGACGTTCATCTTCTGCCGGTCGAGGATGATCAGCCGGAACGTGCCGTCCCCGAAGGGATAGGCGGCGACCATGCCGCGCCGGGTGATACGGGCGTACACCTCCGGCTCGGGCGGGCGGCCCAGCGGGGCGTCGACGATCATCAGGGACTGGTGGTAGTCGCGCCCGGGAAACGGAATGCCCACGCTCTGCCGCACGGTGCTGCGGACCCCGTCACAGCCGACCAGGAAGTCGGCCGTCTCCGTACGCGTCGTACCGTCGGCGCCGGTGATCTCCACGCGTACCGAACCGGGATCCTGGTGTACGCCGGTGACCTCCGCGCCCCGCTCGATCTCCGCGCCCTCCTCGACGGCCGCCTTCTCCAGCAGCTCCTCTGTGCGCGACTGCGGAATGATCAGGATGTACGGGAACGGTGTGTCGAGCCGGTGGTAGTCCAGATGCCCGCGCAGATCGCCCAGCGGGGGACGCGAGCAGGGCAGGCCCGCTTCGAGATAGGGCTCCATCTGGCCGCGCATGTCCAGCAGTTCCATCGTGCGGGGCATCAGCCCGAAGGCCCGGGACCACGGCGAGGGCCGGGGCCGTTTCTCCACGACGCGGCAGCGCACGCCGGCGCCGGACAGCTCGGAGGCGAGGGCGAGGCCGGTGGGGCCGGCGCCGGACACGATGACCGTGGGCGTATCGGTGGGCACGAGATCTCCTGACGGTGTGCTGTCAGTGGGACGGCCGGGTCCGGCCGGTCACGGCAGGCGGACGCTGTCGCGGATGTTGCCGCGGAGCGGGGCCGGCGAGGTTCCGGTGCCGGGAGGGTGCAGCCGCATCGGCAGACCGTGGCTGGGGACGAGGGAGACGCGCATCGCGCGGTCCACCCGGGAGTCGGGCACCAGCGCGGGACGGAACTTCTGGAGCAGCACCGCCAGGACCGTCTTCATCTCCAGCATCGCGAAGTGACGGCCCACGCAGTTGTGCGCCCCGGCCCCGAAGGGCAGATATTCGTACGTCGACGGGCTCTCGCGCTCCCACCTCCCGGGGTCGAAGCGGAGGGGATCGCGGTAGGTCTCCTCCAGCCGGTGGGTGACGTACGAGCTGAAGAACACCATGGCGCCGGACGGCAGTTCGTACCTGCCGAACCGCGTCGGCCGCGAGGTGTAGCGGATGAGCATGGGGGCGGGGGGCAGCAGCCGCAGCGTCTCCTTGAGCACGGCGTCGAGCAGCGGCAGCTTGCCCAACTGGTCGTCGTCCGGGGGCCCGCCGCCGCAGACCGACGTCACCTCGTCGACCACGTCGTTCATGACGTCCGGGTGCTGGTCGAGCAGGAGGAGCGTCCACATCAGGGTGGCCGTGCTGCTGTCGTGGCAGAAGGCGGTGTACGCCTCGCCGACCAGCTCGGCTTCGGAGAGCCGGCTGCCGTCCTCGTCCTCGGCGTTGACGAGGCTCGTCAGGACGTCCCTGCCGGTGGCGCCGTCGGCCCGCCGGTCGCGGATCATCTCCAGCAGCAGCGCCTCGATCTGCTCGCAGGTGCGCAGCGCGGCCCGGAAGGTGCTGCCCGGCAGGTCGTAGGGGAGCAGCAGCGTCAGGGGCGCGGCGGCCACGCGCAGGAGGCGGCTGATGAGTCCTTGCAGCCGCTCGATCCGCTCCGGTGCGTCGATGTCGAAGACGGTCCGCATGGCGGTGAGCATGATGATCCGCGCGAGCGCGTCGTGCATGGGCACGACGTCTCCCGTACGCCACTCGGAAAGGCAGCGCTCCGTCACGTCGGCGACGTTCTCGCGGTGCACCAGGACGCGGCGGGCGGTGAAGGCGGGCTGCATCAGCCTGCGGTGCCTGCGGTGTGGATCTCCGTTGCGGCGCAACAGACCGTTCGTCAGGC
This sequence comes from Streptomyces nanshensis, assembly GCF_001751255.1. Classification (GTDB taxonomy): domain Bacteria; phylum Actinomycetota; class Actinomycetes; order Streptomycetales; family Streptomycetaceae; genus Streptomyces; species Streptomyces nanshensis_A. The sequence continues at coordinate 4,411 of NZ_LJGW01000311.1, forward strand.
GGTAGAAGGAGCTCTGTTCCGGTATTCGGACTTCGCGGAAAGAGTCCGCGACGAACACTTCGGGTTCGGTGAAGATCCTTTTCAGGTACTCGGGGCCGAACGCGAAAACATGACGCGGGTTCCGCGGTTTCCAGGCGCTGACCTGACCGTGGTGTGCGTACTGACGCATGAAGTATTCGGCTGGATCGCCCAGCATTCGCAGCCCTCTGGTGCGCCAGCCCACCAGGGGAATCTGTACGGGGCCTGGGAGTTGTACGGGCGCTTGGGCAGCCGCCGTGTTGCTCATGGAGCCTCCAGGGCGTTGGTCCATGAAAGTCGGTCTCGCGAAGTCGCGGCCGCCGGCAGTACGCAGGAGTTTCTCGCGGCCGGGTCCACACCGTACAAGCAACCGGCATGTGCGGGGCGCCGCAGGAAAGAAGAGAGAAAGAAACCGGTGCGTAATGCGTGTGACCTGCCGCGCCGCTGCGGAATCTTCTATTCCTTTCGCCTTCCTTCCGTATCTTGAAAGAGTTTCTGGCGCCCCTCGGAAATCTTCTTAGTATCGCTGGGAGTCGATACCCGGCACGCTTATTTCCGTCTGGAGGAACGCAGTGTGCATGGATCGGGAAACGGCCGGCGGACACCGTTCGGATTCCGGTGGGCCGCCCGTCGCGGAGCCGCACCCGGAGCGTCCCGGACCGCACGGAAGCCGGCCGGCCCTGCCGCACGAGCACGTGCTGTGTCTCGCGCAGGAACTGGATCCTCAACGCCCGGGCCTCACCCTGGCGATGGCCTTCGAGCTGCGGGGCGGCTGCGATCCGGAGATGCTGCTGCGCGCCCTGCGTCAACTGGTGCGCAGGCACGAGGCGTTGCGCGCCCGGTTCGTCCGCTCCGGCGAGCACTGGCTGCGCGTGGTCGATCCGGCGGAGCGGGTCGACGCGGAACCGGACCGGTACGCCGCGTCCGAGACGCTGACTGACACGGGCGACGACGGGCGGGTGCAGGCGCTGCTCGAAGAGCGCTGCCGGGAGTACCCCGACCTGTCGGCGGGCCCCCTGTTCCGGGCCACGGTGCTGACCGCCGCGCACGCGGCCCAGGACGGTGCCGAGAACGACACCCAGCACGACACCGAGCACGACACCGAAGACGAGGCCGAGGCGCCGGTCAGGCTCGTCGTCCGCGTCCACCACGCGGTCGCCGATCTGTGGGCGGTGGGCGTGCTGATGGCCGAACTCCACCAGCTCTACCGACTCGCGCTGGACGGCAGGGAGCGGGACGACGTACTGCCTCCGGCGGTGCCGCTGACGCATCCCGAGGTCGCCAGCGGCCGGCGGGAGCGGGCCGAACGGTTCTGGACCGGGCTCTGGGAGGACGGGCACGAGCCCCTGGACCTGCCGCGTGCCGCGGCGCAGCCGCCGCGCTCCGGGCTCTCCCGTGCGACGCACCGGGTGCCGCTCGACCTGGGGGAGAGCAGGACGGCGGCGTTGCGTGCCTACGCCAAGGAGCGCGAAGTCTCGCGCTACACCGTCCTGTTCGCCGCACAGGCCCTCGCGCTCGCCCGCCTCGGCAACAGCGCCAGACCGCCGCTGTCCGTCTCCATGCACGGACGCAACAGCGCCAACGCGCGGGCCGTCGGCTACACCCTCTCCACCGCCGTCCTGCCCGTGGACACCGCGTCCGGCACGGCGGGCGAGTACCTCCGGCGAGTCCATGGCGTACTCCGCGGCGCCCTCGCCCACCAGTGCCTCGGCTACCCGGAGTTGGCGGCACCGGGCGAAGGCGGCCCCGGCACGGACATGCCCGCGCCGGAGGTCACCCTGGCCATGTTCCAGGACCCGGCGGGCCTCAAGGGGCTGGGCGCCGCGCTGCTGTCCCAGGCCGCCATACCGCTCGGCGGCCTCACGATGCGGACGGTCGTGCCCCCGGTCAGCGTCGGGCCCTGGCTGGTGGCCGGCGCCCTCGCGGACGACGGACGGAACATGTTCGGGTTCGTCGACGTCGATCCGGCGCACCACCCGGCATGGCTCGCGGAGCGGCTGGCGGAGATGCTGCCGGCCGTCGTCGACGCCCTGATCGCGCACCCCGAAACCGCGCTGGACGACCTGGACACCGTGCCCGCCGCGGACCGGGAGCTGCTGGCGTCCTGGAGCCGGGCCGCCGCCGAACCGGGCATCGACGAGGCCACGTTGCACGGCGAGGTGCTGGAGGCAGCCGCGCGTCACCCCGAGCGCACCGCGGTGACCTGCCGCGACGGCGACCTCACCTACGCCGAACTCGACGAGCGCTCCGCCGCGTTCGCCGCCGAGCTGCGGCGCGCGGGAGCCGGCCCGGGCAGCGTCGTCGGCGTCCTGCTGTCGCGCGGAAGGAACCTCGTTCCGGCGCTTCTCGGTGCTCTGCGCGCCGGTTGCGCCTACGTCGGCCTCGACCGGTCGGCGCCCGCGCACCGTACCGCCCGGGTGGTGGCCCAGGCCGGATGCGCCGTGGTGGTCACCGACGCGACGACCGAGGAACTGGGCCGTGCGATGCCCTGCGCGACCCTGTCGGCGGCCACCGTGCCGGCACGGCCCGCAGCCGGCGCGGACTCGGGCGGCGACCCGTCTCTCGGACCGGACGCACCGGCCTACTTGATGTTCACCTCCGGCTCGACCGGGCGTCCCAAGGGCGTGGTCATCGCGCACCGCTCCGCCGTCAACCTCGTGCGGTTCGGGCGGCGCACCTTCAGCACGGACGAGCTGCGCGAGTCCCTGGCCGTCAGCGGCGTCCACTTCGATCTGTCGGTGTGGGAGATCTTCCTGCCGCTCTCCGCCGGGCAGCGGGTGCGGCTGCTGGAGAACGCCCTCGAACTGATCGACCTGCCGCAGCCGCCGCCCGGCACGTTTCTCAGCAGCGTCCCCTCCGCCGTGGCCACCTGCGTCCAACGGCGCGCGCTGCCGCCGGAGTTGCGGCTGATCACCATGGGCGGCGACACGATCGGCGGCGACCTCGTACGGGACATCGCACGCCAGTGCCCGCAGGCCCGCATCGTCGCCATGTACGGGCCGACCGAGACCACCACCTATATGACGTGGTCGGAGGTCGGCGCCGAGACGGGCGATCCGGTGCCGCTGGGGCGTCCCTTCGGCGGTACGACGCTCAGGGTGGTGGACGAACGGCTGCGGGACGTACCGCTCGGTGCCACCGGCGAACTGCTCATCGGCGGCCCGTGCGTGGCGCTCGGCTACGCCGGGGAGGCGGCCATGACCGCGGCCCGTTTCCTCCCCGACCCGGACGCGTCCGAGCCCGGTGCCGGTGCCGGTGCCGTCCCCGGGGGCGGTACGGGTGCCGCTCCCGGAGCGCGGCTGTACCGCTCGGGCGACCTCGTCCGCTGGCGGCCCGACGGTCTGCTCGACTTCGCCGGACGGGCCGACCACCAGGTGAAGGTCCGCGGCTTCCGCATCGAACTCGGCGAGGTCGAGTCCTGTCTGCGCGAGACGACCCCGCTCGACGAGGCCGTGGTGCACGTCGTCGGCACCGGCTCCGACCGCAGACTGCTCGCGTGCCTGGTGCCCGCCGGCCCCGCACCCGAGGATCCCGTCGACTGGCTGCGCGGCGTCCGCGACCGCCTCGCGGCGCTCGTACCCGCCTACATGCTGCCGTCCGACTACGCCGTCCTCGACGAGATCCCGAAGAACCGCAACGGCAAGCCCGACCGACAGCGCCTCGCCCGACTGCCCGCCGTCCGCATCGGACATGGCGAGCAGGCGCCGCTCGCCGGAGCCGTACAGGAACGGCTGGGCCGGCTGTGGCGGCAGTTGCTGGAGGTGCCCGAGATCGGCGCCAGGGACGACTTCTTCGAGTCGGGCGGCCACTCCCTGCTGCTGGCCCGGCTGGCGCAGCTCGTCACCGCGGAGTTCGGCGTCGAGACCCAGGTCGCCCAGTTGTGGAACGCCCGCACCATCGCCGAGCAGGAGGCGGTGCTCGCCGCCGCGCCCCGGGCCGACGCGGCCGCTGCCGCACGTCCCGTACGACGCCTGGACCGCACACGTCACACGCACCGGCCGCAGACCCGGCAGGAGGCACCATGACGAGCACCCCACTCCCCAACGACCTGACCTTTCCCAGCAGTCCGGGACAGCGGCGGCTGTGGTTCCTGCACCAGGTGAACCCGGAGTCGGTGCCCGCGTACGCGCTCGCCGCCCGCGTGGACCTCCACGGCGAGCTGCACGCCGACGATCTCCAGCACGCGCTCAACCTGGTCGCGGCGCGGCACGAAGCGCTCCGCACCGGGCTGCGCCAGGGCGAGGAGGGGCTTCTCCAGGTCGTACAGGAGGGCGTGTCCGTCGTTCTCCAGGAGCGGGACCTGACCGCCGCCGACGCCGCGACGCGGGACCGGGAACTGTCGCGGCTGCTGCGTCATCTCGCCCGGCGCGGCTGGGACTTGGGCACGCCGCCGCTGATGCGGGCCGCGCTCGTGCGGCTGACGCCGGAGCACGCGGTGCTGGGGCTGTGCGTGCACCACGCGGTCTGCGACGGCCTCTCGCTGCAGATCCTGCTGCGGGAGATCTTCGAGACGTACCGGCGGCTGCGTGCCGGACTCGGACCGGAGACGAGCGAACCGCCGCTCCAGTTCGCCGACTTCGTCGTCTGGAGCGCCGGCGGCGACGACCCCGACGACGCCTGGCGCACCCGGCAGCAGGAGTTACTGGACCACTGGTGCACACGTCTGGCCGGGCTGCCGGACGGCATCGACCTTCCCGTCGACCGGCGCCGCCCGGCGCACCAGAGCTTCGAGGGCGCCAGGCTTCCCCTCGCACTCGGCCAGGAGCAGACGGACCGGCTGCGCAGAGCCGCCGCGCACCACGGAGTCAGCCTGTCCTCCCTGCTGCTGACCGCCTACCTCACCGTCCTGCACTGCACCGCCGGAAACGACGACATCGCCGTGGGCATCCCGGTCGCCAACCGCTGCCGCCCCGAACTGGAGCCCACCGTCGGCTACTTGGTCAACACCTGCGTCCTGCGCAGCCGGTTCGACGCCCCGCTCAGCCTGCGGCAGCTCGCGCTGCACGTGCACGAGGACGTCGGTGTGCTGATGCAGCACTCCGACCTCTCCTTCGGCGACCTGGTGGAGGCCCTCAACCCGCCCCGGCTGCTGGACCGCAACCCGTTGTTCTCGGTGATGTTCGGCTTCCAGCCCGACGCCGGACGCCACCACGACATGCCGGGCCTGCGTGCCGAGGTGGCGGATCTGGACACCGGCACCTCCCGGCTCGACCTGTCCCTCTTCCTCTTCGAGGAGCCCCGCGCCGGAGTCAGCGGATTCCTGGAGTACGCCACGGCCCTCTTCGACGAGGCCACCGTGGAACGGCTCGGTCGCCATCTGCGTACCGTCCTGGACCGGATCGTCGACTCCCCGGACGCGACGGTGGCCGGCTCCCTGCTGGACGAGGCCGCGCCCTGGCCACGGGCGCGGCAGCCCCACGTCCTTCCGGCGCCGGTGCTCGAACGCGTCCAGGACCAGACCCGGAACCGTCCCGACCACCCGGCGCTGCGCGACGCGAGAGCCACGCTCACCTACCGCGAACTGGACGAACGCGTCACCGCCGCCGCGGCCCGGCTCCGCGCGGCCGGCGCCGGACCGGGCGAACGCGTCGCCGTCCACACCTCACGGGGCATCGGCACCGTCGTCAGCATGCTCGCCGTCTGGCGGACGGGAGCGGTCTACGTCCCCCTCGACCCCGCCCTGCCCGCCCACCGGCGTCTGCTGATCACCCGGCAGTCGGCCCCCGCCGTCATCGTGACCTCACCGGACGCGGACGACGTGCCGCAGCCTCCGGAGGACGAGGGCGCCGAACCGGCCGTGCTCGTACCGGTCGACAGCCTTCTGGAACGCGCGCCGGCAGCGGCCGGCGAGAGGGTGCCGCTCCCGCCGGAGTCGCCCGCCTACCTCATGTTCACCTCCGGCTCGACCGGCGAGCCGAAGGCGATCGCCGTCACACACGCCAACCTCGCCTACTTCCTCGACGCCGTCACCGGCACCACCGGGCTCGGCTCGGACGACACCCTGCTCGCCCTCACCACCCACGCCTTCGACATCTCCCTCCTGGAACTCCTCGCGCCCCTGACCGTCGGCGGAACCGTCGACGTCGCGCCCCAACAGGCGCTCCGCGACGGCGCGCGGCTCAGCCGTCTCCTGGAGACACGGCAGATCACCGTCGCCCAGGCGACGCCCGCGACCTGGCGGCTGCTGACGGACACCGGGTGGCGCCCACGACCGGACTTCACCGTGCTGTGCGGCGGCGAGGCGCTCCCCGCCGACCTGGCCGACCTGCTCACGACGGACGGCGGCGCCGCATGGAATCTCTACGGCCCCACCGAGACCACCGTCTGGTCCTGCGCCGCCCGGCTCCGGCGGGGCGCGGCCGTCCGTCTGGGCCGGCCGCTGCCCGGCACCACCGCGGTCGTCGTCGACCAGGACATGCGCCCCGCGCCGGACGGCACGATCGGTGAACTGCTCATCGGCGGGCCCGGCGTCGCCGTCGGCTACGTACGCAGGCCCGCCCTGACGGCGTCCCGCTTCCTGCCCGACCCGCAGGGGGACGGCGGCCGGGTCTACCGCACCGGGGACAAGGCACGCCGCCGGGCCGACGGTTCACTGGAGTTCCTCGGCCGCGTGGACGACCAGATCAAGATCCGCGGCAACCGGATCGAGATGGGCGAGGTCGAGGAGGCGCTGCGTACGGCGCCGGGCGTACGGGACGCCGCGGTCGCGCTGGTCGGACAGGGAAGCGAGACGGCGCTCGGCGCCTGGCTCGTACCCGGCCCGGACGTCGCCGCGGACGCGCAGTGGGCCGCCGAGGTCCACCGGCACGCGGCGACCCGGCTCCCCGGAGCCGCCGTACCCGCCCGCTTCCACGCCGTGGAATCCCTCCCGCTCACCCCGCACGGCAAGACCGACCGCCGGGCCCTGCTGCGCACCGGTACCCGGCTGGACATGCCGTCCGAGCGGATCGAGCCGCGCAACCGTACGGAGCACGAGATCGCGGCCCTGTGGCAGAAACTGCTCGGCGTCACCGAGGTGGGAGCCACGGACGACTTCTTCCTCCTCGGCGGCCACTCCCTGCTGGCCAGCCAGATGATCCAGCAGGTCAAGGACGCCTTCGGAGTCACCGTTCCGATGTCCGAGATCTTCCTCGAACCGACCGTCGCACACATCGCGCGCTCGGTGTCCGCCCTGCGTGGCACCGCGGAGCCCACGGCGGCCGCCGCCTCCGGTACGGGAGGCGAGTCCGACTGGGACTTCGAGCGCGTCACCCGCGTCCCGACCGCACCGTCCCGACTGCCGTCTCCCGGACAGGCCGAGGTGAGTGACCAGTGACCACCGTCGATCCCGCCACCGACTTCACCGACGAACTGGCCCGGGTGATGACCCAGGCTCAGGCAGACCTCGCCGACCCGCTCTCCGCCGAACAGCGCCGCTGGTGGCTGCTGAACCGCATGGCGCCCGGCTACCCCGGCACCGTGGCCGCCCGCTACCGGCTCACCGGCAGCGTGGACGTCACCGCCGTGCAGCGGCGACTGACGTCGCTCTCCGCCGAACAGGAGGCGCTGCGCAGCGTGTTCGTGGAGGTCGCCTCCCGTCCGGTTCGCCTGGTGCTGCCCGTCGCCGACCTGTCGCTGCGCTCCGTCGACCTCTCCGGGGTGCCCGATCCGGAGGCGGAGGCCGCGGAGTTGACCGCCGGCAGCGCGGCCGAACCCTTCGACGTGCGCTACGGGCCGCTGCTGCGGGTGACGTTGCTGCGCATGGGCGCGGCGGAGTGGACCCTGTTCCTCGTCGCCCACCGGCTCGTCGCCGACGCCGCGTCCCTCGACACCGTCGCCGCCTGTCTCGCGGGCACCGCACGGACTCCGCAGCAGACGCTCTCCCAGACGCTGCAAGCACACCGGGAGAGTTCGTCGGCCGCCGCACGCGAGGCGGAGGCGGCCGGACTGGGCGATCTGCTGGCCCGTCCGGCGGCCCGTGAGATCCCGGGTCCCCGCCCGCGTCCCGAGGTCAAGCGCCACGAACGGTCCGTCGAGATCCTGGAGATGCCCTACGCCCCCTCGGCGGACCGGCTCGACGCGCAGGAGTGCCGCGACCGTACGGTGGCGGCCTGGCTCGCCGTGCTGATGCGCTATCAGGCGGCGGACGCCGCCCAGTGCGGCGTGCACGTCGAGGGCGCCGGCCGTCCCGCCGGGCTCGTCGGACCGCTGGACGACATCCGTCCCGTACGGGTCGACCTGCCCGACGGCGGCGACATGGGCGAGCTGCTCGCCCTCGCACGGCGGGCGCTCGACTCCGCGCGTAGCGCCGTCCCCTTCGCGCGTCTGCTGGAACTCCGCCCGCCCGCACGGGACGTGAGCCGGACACCGTATGTGCAGACCACGCTGCGCGTCGCCGACGCCCGTACGCCCCTGGCCTCCGAGAGCGGCTGCGCCCTCGTCACCCGGCCCACCGAGGTCAGCAGCGGCGAGCACGACATCGACCTGACCGTGTGGTTCCAACCCGGCCTGGTGAGCCTCCAGTTCGACTACGACACCAATCTGTACACGGCGGACGACGTATGGAGCGTGGGCAGCAGCCTCATGGCGGTGCTGGAGCCGCTGCTCCTGGGCGACGCCCGCGCCACGGCGGCCGTCGCCGAACTGCCCCTGCTGGCCGGGCCCGACGCGATGGTGAGCTGCGGACGCGGCGACCCGCACCCGCTGCCCGACGACACCCTGGTCGACCTCGTCGCCGCACGCGCCGAGGACCCGGACTGCGCCGGACGCATCGCCGTGCGGCGGGGCGCCCAGCGGCTGAGCTACCGCGATCTGTGGCGGCGGGCCGGCGCGATCGCCGCCGCGTTGCAGGAGCGGGGCGTCGCCCGCGGCGACCGCGTCGCCGTCTGTCTGGGACGCGATCCCGACGCCGTGGCCGCGCAGTTAGCGGTCCTGCGGTGCGGCGCCGCGTTCGTCCCCGTCGATCCGCACCACCCGGCGGACCGTGTGCACTACCTCGTCACGGACTCCGGCGCCGGCTCCGCACTCGTACGGGAGACCGACGCGGTTCCGCTGCCGGCCGGCGTGACGCGGCTGCGCCTGGAGGAGATCGAGGACCAGGACCGCACGCCCGCCGCCGTACCGCTGTCGCCGCACGACGCGGCGTACGTCATCTACACCTCCGGCAGCACGGGACACCCCAAGGGCGTCCTCGTCCAGCACCGGAGCGCGGTCAACAACATCTGCTGGCGCAGGCGGACTTGGGACGTGGGGGAGGAGGACCGCGTCCTGCACAATCACCCGCTGAGCTTCGATCCGTCGGTCTGGGCCGTCTACTGGACGCTGAGCGCCGGAGCCTCCATCGTCCTGGCGACCGAGGACGAACTCGACGACCCCGCCGCGCTACTGCGCCTCATCCGTGACGAGGGCGTCACCGTCATCGGCGGCGTTCCCTCACTGCTGGGACTGCTCGTCGAGCACCCCGCCGCGGGCGAGGCCACCAAGGTCCGGCTGCTGCTCAGCGGCGCCGAACCGCTGGAACCGGCACTGGTACGGCGGGCCAGGGAGGTGTGGCCGGCGCAGGTCGCCAACCTCTACGGGCCGACCGAGGCCACCATCGACGCCACCGCCCATGTGACGGGGCCCGTGTCCGGGGACACGGTTCCGATCGGGAGCCCGATCGACAACGTCCACGTGCACGTTCTCGACGTACATCTTCGTCCGCTGCCCGACATGGTCCCCGGCGAGATCATGATCGGGGGAGCCGGCGTCGCCGTCGGCTATCTCGGACGGCCCGCCGTGACCGCGGCCCGCTTCCTGCCCGACCCGTACGGCGATCCCGGCGCCAGGCTCTACCGCACCGGAGATCTGGGACGCCGACTGCCCGACGGACAGATCGAGTTCCTCGGCCGCGTCGACGACCAGGTGAAGATCCGCGGTCACCGCGTCGAGCCCCACGAGATCGAGGCCGCCCTCGCCGGCTGCCCGCAGGTGGCCGCCGCGGCGGTCGTCCCCCTCGACGCCGGCACCCAGGACGCCGGACTCGCCGCCGCGATCGTGCGTCCCGCGGGCGCCGCCGACGACGGAGTCTCCGACCGGCAGACGGCCGCGCAGGTACGGGAAGCCCTGCGCGAACGGCTCCCCGCCTACCTCGTCCCCGACACGCTGCTCGTCGTCGAGGAGCTTCCCCGTACGCACACCGGCAAGATCGACCGCCGCCGGCTGACCACGCGATTCCGGGAGTCCGCGCGTCACGACGTACCGGTGCGCACCACCGCGCGCACCCCCGTCGAGGAGGCGGTCGCCGAGGACTTCTGCCGCGTCCTGGGAACCGAGGACATCGACGTGCACGCCGACTTCTTCACCTCCGGCGGCACCTCGCTCATGCTCGCCAGGCTGGCGACGCTGCTGCAGACCCGTCACGCCGTGGACATCCCGCTGCACGAGTTCTTCCGCGTCCCGACCGTGGCCGGCGTGGCGGAGATCATCGAGACCTACGGACGGGGCGGACTGGCCGCCGTGCTGGGCCGTCAGCACGCCGCCACGCTGGAGAAGGACGGAAGCCTCGACCCGTCGGTCCGTCCGGACGGACTGCCGCACGCCGACTGGCAGCACCCGGGCCGGATCCTGCTCACCGGCGCCACCGGCTACCTGGGGCTGCATCTGCTGGAGGAACTCCTGCGCCGTACCGACGCGGAGATCGTCTGCCTGTGCCGCGCGGACGACGAGGAGCACGCCAGGGAGCGGCTGCGGCAGGGCTTCGCGGAGTACGAGATCGACGCCGCCCACCTGCTCCACCGCGTGCGGTGCGTGGTCGGCGACCTCGCCCAGGACCGGTTCGGGCTGGACCGGGCCGTATGGGAGGAGCTCGCCGCCACCGCGGACGTCATCTACCACAACGGCGCGCTCGTCAACTTCGTGTACCCGTACTCGGCGCTCAAGGCGCCCAACGTGGGCGGCACCCAGCAGGTGCTCGAACTCGCCTGCACCACGCGCCTCAAGGCCGTCCACTACGTGTCGACGATCGACACGCTCCTGGCCACCCACACCCCCCGGCCGTTCCCCGAGGACGGCACACCGCTGCGGTCGGCCGTGCACGTCCCGGCCGGATACACCGGCAGCAAGTGGGTCGCGGAGAAGGTCGTCGACGTCGCCCGGCAGCGCGGCATCCCCGTCACGATCTTCCGGCCCGGACTGATCCTGGGTCACACCCGGACCGGGGCGACACAGCCCACCGACTATCTGCTGGTGGCCTTCCGCGGCTATCTGCCGATGGCGGTGCTCCCGGACTACCCGCGCATCTTCGACACGGTCCCCGTCGACTACGTGGCCTCCTCCATCGTGCACATCTCCCTCGACTCCCGTGCGCCCGGCGGCTTCTACCACCTGTTCAACCCGGCGCCGGTCACGCTGCGGACGTTCTGCGACTGGCTGCGCGAGTACGGATACCGCTTCGACATCGTGCCGTTCGAAGAGGGCCGGCGGCGCGCCCTGGAGACGGGACCCGGGCATCCCCTCTACCCGATCCTCCCGCTCATCAGGGACGCCGAGGCCGAACCGCACCGGGCCCTGGACCCGCAGCACATGGACGAACTCGAACCCGCCCGGGAGTGCGCCAACACCCTGCGCCTGCTCGAAGGAAGCGGCATCGAGTGCCCTCCCGCGAGCCGTGCCGACGCCTTCGGCGTCATGGACTACCTCGTCCGCACCGGGTTCCTGCCCCGCCCCGACGACGCGTCCGCCTCCGCGGACACCGTCCTGGAGACGTCATGACCGACTATCTGCCCCATGTGGCCACCGTGCCCTTCGTCCTGGGATGCCCCGAGGACCTGCCCGCCACCGTCCCCGCCGTCGAGGCGGCAAGGCCCCCGGGAGGCGCCGCCGTCGTCGCCCGGCTGTCCGACCCGGCCGCGCGTACCGGTCTGCGTCCGCTCCTCGACGCCGTACGCGCCGCACGCCGCGAACTGGGCCAGAGCGACAGCGTGTTGATCGAGGACGATCCGCGTGAGTCCCGTCCCAACCGGGACAACGACGAGGCGTTCGGCATCGAACGCCACCGGGGACGGCCCCTCGCGCTGCTGCTCGGGGCGCTGCTCGCCGCCTTCGAGGGAGTGCTCGAAGTCGTCGAGGAACAGGGCACGGGCCTCGACGAGGCGAACTGGCAGGACCTGGTGGACGGGTTCGAGGTGATCGCGGACTGGACGGCGGACCCCCGCCGGGTGCCCCGACCGCCGGCCGTGCCCCCGCCCCGGGAGGTCACGCGCAGTTCGCACCTGGACGGGCTGCGCCGCTGGGTGCGCGGACACCACGTCTTCATGGCCTTCGCGCAGGGCTGCGCCCTGGCGGTGTCCTCGCTGACGGCCGCCGTGGAGGACGGCGATCAGGAGACGGCCGCGGTGGCGGCGGCCGTCGCGACGCGCATGATGCGCGCCAGCCGCGCCGCGCTGCGCTTCGCCGGTGACGCCACCGAGGACCAGTACCAGGAGGAGATCAGGCCGACCCTGATGCCGCCGATCGCCCCTCCGCAGATGAGCGGGCTGCGCTGGCGCGACCACGAGGCCCTGGTACGCGCGCTCACCGACTCCGGCCCCGCCTGGTCGTCCCTCGCCGCCCGACACCCCGAACTGCTCGAGGAGTTCCGCGCCGCGCTCGACGAGACCTACGACGCCCACATGGGCGTGTGCGGCCACTTCGTGGGGAGCGAGTCGCCCAGCCTGCTGGCGACGTCGCGCTCCCACCGGCCCGCGGTCGGCGTCCTCGGCCAGTTCCACCGCATGCGCGCCGGACTGCTGCCGGACGCCGGCGGAGAGGAGAAGCGGTGAAACGCCCGTCCGCCAGGGCCGTACGACGAGCGGCACACGCCGTCCCCGCCCTCACCGCCGCCGGGGTCGCCCTCTGGGCCACCCGCGCCCTGCGGCCCACCGCACCACGGCGCGGCGGCGTCGCCCCCGACGGCTTCTCCGTCGCCCGCGCCCAGCGGCACCTGGAGCAGATCGCGGGAGCGCCGCGGCCGAGCGGCTCGCCCCAGTCGGCCGCCGTACGCGACCATCTCGTCCGCACGCTGACCGAACTCGGTCTGGAGGTGGACCAACAGGAGGCCGTCGGCGCCGGGTTGAGCACCCCCACCCCGTACGGGCCGCGCTATCTGGGCGCGGGCCGCGTGCACAACGTCGTCGCGCGGCTGCGGGGAACGCAACCCGGCGGCGCCGTCGCCCTGTTCACCCACTACGACTCCGTCGCCCAGGGGCCCGGCGCCAGCGACGCCGGCGTACCGGTCGCGGCGCTGCTGGAGGCGGTCCGCGCCCTGCGGGAGCGCCGGCCGCTCACCCACGACCTGCTCCTGGTCCTCACGGACGGCGAGGAGTGCGGACTGCTCGGCGCCCGCGCCTTCTTCGCCGAGCACCGCTGGGCCGAGTCGGTCAAGGCGGCGCTGAACTTCGAGGCGCGCGGCACCTACGGGCCCGTCTTGATGTTCGAGACCGGACCGGGCAACCGCCCGCTCGTCGACCTGCTCGCCGACAGCGGGGTGCCCGCCTTCGCCAGCTCCCTGTTCTACGAGGTCTACCGGCGGCTGCCGAACGCCACCGACTTCTCCGTGAGCAAGGACGCCGGAGTGCCGGGCATGAACTTCGCCAACATCGGCGGCTTCATCCACTACCACGGCCCCACCGACGACTTGGACCACGTCGACCACGGCACCCTCCAGCACCACGGCTCGCTGGCGCTCGCGCTCAGCGAGGACCTGGGACGCCGGAGCTCGCTGGAGGATCTGCGCGGCACGGACGCGACCTACTTCACCGTCGGCCGCGGCCGGCTCGTGCGCTACGGACCCGCGGCCACCCGGCTGTGCGCAGCGGCCGCCGGAGCGCTGTGGCTGCTGAGCGCGCGGAAGAACACCTCCGGTCCGGACACGCTCCGCCGCGTACGGGCAGTGGGCCGCGGCGCCTCCGGAACGGTGGCGAGGCTGGCCGCCGGAGCGGTCGCCGCCACCGCGCTCACGGCCACGGCCGGACGGTTCAGCCCCGAGTTCCGCCGCGGCGGCGACTTCTACCGGGCCGACCTGCTGTACGGGGCACTCGCCTGCGGCGCCGCCGCCTCCGCTCTCACCTCACGGCGGGACGCCGAGGACCGCCGAACCGGCGCGGAGACGCTGCTCGCCGCCGCCTGCACGGTCCTCACCGGCAAGGTGCCGGGCGGCAGTTACCTCGCCGCCTGGCCGCTGCTGGGCAGCGCGGCCGGCGGGCTGAGCCACGGCAG
>NZ_LJGW01000309.1 GCF_001751255.1 Streptomyces nanshensis
TCGCCTGCCGGGCGCGCCGGCGCGCCCGGCGATGAACTCACCGCCCCGGACAGGGAGTCGGGCCGCGCCCCTCATCTCACTCGTACTCGTACCGCTCCCAGACGATCCGCACCCGCCCCCACGCCGTGACCGCCCCGAGGGTGAGCCTCCGCCCCTCCAGGTGGTGGTCGCGTACCTGGTCCGTGCCGGTGAGGCCGGGGAAGGAGCCGGATTCGACGTGGTGGGTGACCGTGCCCGTGTCCCCGTCGACGGTGAAGGTGCCGAAGTAGCCGAAGTAGCCGGGCCAGGAACCGGTCATCTCCTCCTGGCTCGCCTGCCGCCAGTCCTCGCCGTCCGGCAACGGCCGGTGTGCCCAGACGAGTTGCGCGGACATCCGGCCGCCGCGGTCGTAGAGGAGCTGGCCGAGGGGATGCTCCCCCAGCGGACGGGACACCGTGCCGTCGGCCTCGGTGACCTCCCAGGACACCAGGCGCCAGGCTCCCAGCAGCAGTTCGCGGACCTCGTCCGCACGCGACGTCGTCATGGCGCCATTGAACCCTCCGCGCGGCCGCGTCTCCCCGCATGCGCGCGAGCGCGCCGCCGGCCGGCGCACGGGCCCGGTGCGTGCCTCAACCGGCGCCCTGGCGCTGCGCGTTGGCCAGCAGCGCCCGCACCCCGTCCAGGTCGAAGCGGGTGAGTCTGCCGGCCGACTCCGGTGTGCGGTGGCCGCCGTTGGGCGAGCACATCACGGGCCGTACGCCACCGGGCCCGGTGACGCACTCGTACGGCCCGGCGGTGCCGTCGCCGTCCAGGTCGCGGTTGGGGTGGTCGAGGCCGAGGGTGTGGAGGAGTTCGTGCACGAAGGTGTTGCGCAGCTTGTACGGGGCGATGTCCCAGGTGCCGTCGAAGTACTCGCTGTCCATGGTCACGACGCCGCCCGCAGCGACACCGTCCGGCGGGGCCGTGCACGGCAGCCCGAGGCTGTAGCCGCCGCGCCGCACAGGCCGGTACGCCTGTGTGTAGTGGATATGGCCCCGCGGCGGGCACCGGTCGGCGGCGACGCTCTCCCCCCCGCCGATCCTGATGCGCACCCCCGCCTCCCTCAACTGCCGGGCGGCCGCTGTCAGATACGGGGTGTAGCGCGTCTTCAGCCCGGCCGATCCGAAGGTCACCGTGTACGGGCGGACGGGAGAGACCGCGGTCACGCCGAGCCGCGAGGCCACCTGGAAGCCGGTGCCGCGGACGGCGGGACGGGCGCCGGACTCCGGGGTCACGCCGAAGGCGCAGGTCATCACGAGCGCGGCGCCGGCCGCGATGCCGGTCCTGAGCATGGGGCTCCTGTGGCGTCGTACGGACAGGCCGTCGTACCCACGCGGACGCTTGCGGAAGGGCCGTGCCGGACCTCCGGTTATCGCCCGGTTTCTTGCCCGATCGGATGATTGCTGCCCAACGCCGGCTCCCGGCATGCGGTCCCGTGCCGTCCGCGAGGCGCCGCCGCACGGGTTCGGCCCCCACGGATACGGCACGTACGGGTACGGGTGGCGGCGTACGACGAGCGGGGCCACGGCGCGGTCAGTAGATTCGGGGGAACAGCCGACAGGGGAATGGGCAGGAACCGTGACCGGATCGGAGATCGACTACGCCGCGCTCTTCGCGGAGCTGCCCAGCCCGAATCTGCTGCTCGACCCCGAGCTGACCATCGTCGACGCCAACCGCGCCTACCAGCGGGCGACGGGACGCTCCCGCGAGGACATCGTCGGCCAATACCTCTTCGACGCCTTTCCCGCCAACCCCGCCGATCCCCAGGCGGACGGCGTGCAGAATCTGCACGCGTCGCTGCTCCGCGTCCTGGAACTGGGACGGACGGACACGATGGCGCTCCAGAGGTACGACATCCCCGACGTCGGCCGCCCCGGCTGCTTCCAGGAGCGCTGGTGGTCGCCGGTCAACACTCCCGTCATGGGCCACGACGGCACGGTGCGGCTGATCATCCACCGGGTCGAGGACGTCACGGGCTTCGTCAAGGCCCGCAGCCCCCTCGGCGTACCGGACGGGCCGGACACGCTGCACGAGCAGAACACGGAAGCCGAGCTGTACGTACGGGCGCAGGAGCTCCAGAAGGTGAACGAGGAGCTGCGCCGGGCGCACGCCAGGGAGAGCCAGGTCGCTCTCACGCTCCAGGAGGCGATGCTCTACTCCCCCGACCTGCCACGGCCCGGCGTCGCGGTGCGCTATCTGCCGGCCGTCGGCACGCTCAACGTGTGCGGCGACTGGTACGACGTGACCGACGCACCGGGCAGCGGCTTCTCGGCGGCGGTCGGCGACGTCGTCGGGCACGGCCTGGAGGCGGCCGGGGTGATGGGGATGCTCCGCAGCGCGCTGAGCGCCGCGATGCGCGCCACGGACCGGCCCGCTCACGCGCTGCAGATCCTGGGCCTGTACGCGAACTCGGTCGAGGGGGCGCAGTCCGCCACCGCCGTCAAGGTCCGGGTGCACACGGACGAGCAGGTGATCGCGTACAGCAGCGCCGGACATCTGCCGCCCGTCCTGCTGCATCCCGAGGGCGACTGCGAGCTGCTGGACCAGGCGACCGATCCGCCGCTGGCCACCCGCGGTGAGACCGGCACCCGGCCGGAGGCGCGTACTCCGTACCGTCCGGGCGACTGTCTGGTGCTCTACACCGACGGGCTCATCGAGCGCCGCGACGAGGACATCGACGAGGGCATCGCCCGGCTGACCAGCGCCCTGGCCTTCAGCGGCGGACGCGACGCCGAGCAGGTCGCCGACGAAGTGCTGGCGCGGCTCGGGGTGAGCGAGGGCGCGCGCGACGACATCGCCCTGGTCGTCATCAACCTCTGATCGGCGGGCGGCGGCGCGGCGGATGGAGCGCCGGGCCGCCCGCCCGGCTCGCCCCGCCGCTCGCCGTGCTCCGCGCCGGACCGCTCGTCGTGTCCTCTGCCGTGTCCTCTGCCGTGTCAGTGTCAGAAGTCTTGTCACCGGTGCCGTCATCGGTCCTGTCACCGGCGCTGTCGCCGGTCCCGTCATCGGCCGTGCCGCCGGAGTCGTCGTCCTTCGCGGCGCCCGTGCTGCTTCCCGTGGTTCCCGTGCCGCCGCCCGGCGCTCCGCCCGTCTTCCCCGTCGTCTTGCCGGCCGCCCCGCGCCCGCGACGGCCCGGTGTGCCCCACCGTGTGGGCCGTTCCATCCGTGCCGGTGCGCTCCGTGCGGGCAGGCCCACCAGCGCCTCGACCTCGCCGGGCGCGTACGGAACGGGACCGTGCCACTCCAGGACCAGCACCGTGGCGTCGTCGCTCAGCCGCCCCCCGTGGTATTCGAGGTGGTGGGCGATGAAGCGGCGCAGGGTCTCCGGTACGGGCAGTCCGTCCGCGTGGTGCCGGATGAGGAAGTCGGTGAAGCGGTCGAGGCCGAACTCCTCGCCGCCGGGCATCCGGGCCTCGGTGATGCCGTCGGTGTAGAGCAACAGCCGGTCCCCGGGCTCCAGTTGGTCGTGGCACAGCCCCGGTGTGATGCCCAGCCCCGTCCCCATCGGGGGCGCCGGCGTGCAGCCGAGCTGGACGGCGGAGCGCCCGCCGCGGATGACGACCGGCGGGAAGTGGCCGCGGCTGATCCAGCTCAGCTCGCCGGTGTTGACGTCGAGGTCGGCGAGGACGCCCGTCGCGTAGCGGTTGTCCTCGAACTGCTCCACGAGGGCCTTCTCCACGCCGTTCGCCGTCTCGACGAGGGTGTGGCCCTGCCGCCTGTGGTTGCGGCAGGCGGCCACCGCGAGGTTCGCGGTCAGGCCCGCGGCGGTGTCGTGCCCCATGGCGTCGAAGACGCTGAGGTGGACGACGTCCCCGGTGAAGGCGTAGTCGAAGGCGTCGCCGCTGACCTGGTACGCGGGTTCCATGAGGGCACTGACCAGGGCACGGTCCGTCGCGGACGTACGCGGGGGCATCAGCCGCCACTCCATCTCCGCGGCGACGTTCATCCGGCGGCGGCGCACCAGCCGGGCGTAGGAGTCGCTGGTGCCGCGCTTGGTCACCAGCAGCAGCGCGACGAGCCCGGCCAGGTCCCGCAGCTCCTGTTTGGTCTGTGCGCCGTCCTCGCCGGTCGTGACCCGCATCATCCCGATCCGCTCCGTGCCGTCGAGGACGGGCACCCACCACTGGCCGCCGCCGGCGGAGGTGGGCAGGATCTCGCCGAGCTGGAAGGCGCGTCCCGGCACCGTGCCGTCGATGGGGAACTCGGTGGGCACCTCGCCGGACTCCCGGAGGTCTTCGGAGTTCTCGCCGGGCATCAGCGTCAGCATGGTCTGCCGCAGGTCGGCCAGGTACATCAGCACCTCGGGCCAGCCGTGGTGCCGCGCCTCCTCGCTCACCACGGTGGGAAGCTGGGTGAGCGTGACCAGATGGCTCGCGGCGATGATCTCCCCGAGCATCTCCGCCCGGGAGGATGCTGCCCTGGCCATCGAACGTCCTCCTTCGGCGTGACCGCTCGCCGCCCGCCGGCCCCGGTGCTGCCGGTGCGGCGGCCGGTCCCCGCGTGTCCGCGACCTTTCCTCCAGGCTGCACCCGCGGGTCCCGGGCCGCCAGCGAAGGCCGGCCCGGACCAGCGCACCCCGTCGGTCCTGGCGGCCCGGTCCGCGGCAGGAGAGGAGAATGCGCGGGGGTACGGCGAGGGGCCCGCGGTGCGTACGGGTCCCGCCGTCCGCGAGGGATGAGGAGGTCCCATGCCCGAGGTGGAGCTCTCCGCCGGAACGGTCGCGTACGAGGACTCGGGCGGCGACGGGCCCGTACTGGTCCTGCTGCACGGGCTGACGATCGACGGCTCGCTCTGGCAGGAGGTCGTCGCCGAACTGGGCCCGCACCACCGCTGTGTCCGGCCGACGCTGCCGCTCGGCGCGCACCGCACGCCGATGAAGCCCGGGGCCGATCTGTCGCTGCGCGGCATGGCCCTGCTCGTCGGGGAGTTCCTGGAGCGGCTGGACCTGCGGGACGTCACGCTCGTGCTCAACGACTGGGGCGGGGCGCAGATCCTGCTCTCGGAGGGACGTACGGAACGCATCGGCCGGGTCGTGCTGACCGCGTGCGAGGCGTTCGACAACTATCCGCCCGGACTGGCCGGGCGGCTCATCGCTCTCGCCCTCCGCGTGCCCGGCGGGCTCCGGCTGACCATGCAGGCGCTGCGGCTGCGGGCGGTGCGGCGGGCGCCCGGCGGCTGGGGCTGGATGAGCAAGCGGCCCGTGCCGGACGCCATGATGGACGCCTGGTTCGAACCGGCCCGCACCCGGCCGGAGATCCGCCGCGACCTCGCCGCGTACGCGCTGTCCGTACCGGACAGGGCGACGCTGCTGGAGTGGGCGGAGCGCATGCGCACCTTCACCGGGCCGGTGCTCGTGGTGTGGGCGACGGAGGACAGGCTGATGCCGCGCGAGCACGGGCGGCGGCTCGCGGAGCTCTTCCCGGACGGCCGGCTCGTCGAGATCGAGGACAGCTACACGCTGATCCCCGTCGACCAGCCGCGCCGACTGGCCGTGCTGCTGCGGGAGTTCGTGGCGGAGACGGCTTCC
This sequence comes from Streptomyces nanshensis, assembly GCF_001751255.1. Classification (GTDB taxonomy): domain Bacteria; phylum Actinomycetota; class Actinomycetes; order Streptomycetales; family Streptomycetaceae; genus Streptomyces; species Streptomyces nanshensis_A. The sequence continues at coordinate 5,546 of NZ_LJGW01000309.1, forward strand.
TGACGGGCCTCGGAGGGGAGCGCGGGCGGCGGTCCGTGGCGCGCGTACGGGCGGGTGCGCCCGCCCCGTGTGCCCGCGGGAGGACTCACCGCATACGCTGCTCGGCGTCCCTTCCGCCGCCGTATCCCGGGAGATCCACCGTGCTCGTGCTGTTGCCGCCGTCCGAGGGGAAGGCCGACGGAGGCCGGGGGCGCCCCTTCGACCCGGACGTGCTGTCCCTGCCGGAGCTGGCGCCGGCTCGCGAAGCGGTGCTGGAGGAGCTGACCGCGCTCTGCTCGGCCGACGAGGAGAAGGCACGCGAGGTGCTGGGCCTGAGCGAGGGGCTGCGCGGCGAGGTGGCCAAGAACGCGCGGCTGCGCTCGGCGCCCGCACGTCCCGCCGGGGAGATCTACACCGGCGTCCTCTACGACGCCCTCGGCCTGGACGGGCTCAGCCCCGCGGCGAAGCGGCGTGCCGCCCGCTCGCTGCTGGTCTTCTCGGGACTGTGGGGCGCCGTCGGGATCAAGGACCGCATCCCCTCCTACCGCTGCCCGGGCGGCCTGCGGCTGCCCGGACTCGGCGCGCTGAACGCGCACTGGCGGGGCCCGCTGGCCGCCGCGCTGCCCGCCGCCGCGGGGACGGGCCCGGTGCTCGACCTGCGCTCGACGGCGTATGCGCAGATGTGGAAGCCCACCGGCGAACTGGCCGAACGCACCGTCACCGTACGGGTGTTGCAGTCCTCCGTGGTGGACGGCGTGGAGAAGCGCACCGTCGTCAGCCACTTCAACAAGGCCACCAAGGGCCGGATCGTACAGGCCCTGCTGGAGGCGGGACCGCTGCCGGGCACCCCGGAGGCGCTGGTCGCGGCCGTACGCGGGCTGGGTTACGTCGTCGAGGACGCCGGGGAGCAGACGGAGCGGCGCAAGCCCGGGAAGCCGCGGGCCCTGGACGTGGTGGTCACGGAGCTGTAGGCGTCCGTCGCGCCGCGTCGGGGCGTTCAATTGCGCGGCGCGCAACGCGCGTTGCGCGGCGCGTTCCGCGAGGAGAGGATGCCCGCATGGCTGCCTCCGTCTCCCCGCCCCCCGAGCCGTCGTCGCTGCTGGGCCTGGCTCCCGTCATCCCCGTCGTCGTCCTGGAGGACGCCGCCGACGCCGTGCCGCTGGCCCGCGCCCTGGTGGCGGGCGGGCTGCCCGTCGTCGAACTGACGCTGCGCACACCGGCGGGCGTCGAGGCGATCCGGGCGGTCGCCGCAGAGGTCCCCGAGGCGGTCGTCGGCGCGGGGACCGTGCTGACCCCCGCCCAGGCGGAGGAGGCCGTGGACGCGGGCGCCCGCTTCCTCGTCAGCCCCGGCTGGACGGACCGGCTGCTGGCCGCGATGCGCGGCTGCGGGGTACCGGTGCTGCCCGGGGTCTCCACGGCCTCGGAGGTGGTCGCGCTGCTGGAGCGCGGGGTGACGGAGATGAAGTTCTTCCCGGCCGAGGCCGCGGGCGGCATCCCTTATCTGAAGTCCCTCGCCTCGCCGCTGCCGCAGGCCCGTTTCTGCCCGACCGGCGGCATCGACGAGGCGCGGGCGCCCGGCTATCTCGCACTGCCCAACGTCGGCTGTGTGGGCGGCACTTGGATGGTGCCGGGCGACGCGCTCGCCGCACAGGACTGGCCCCGCGTCCAGCGGCTCGCGGAGGGCGCCGCGGCCCTCGGCGGCTGACGGCGTACGCGCGGACGGAGCGGCAGGAGCGGGATCCGACCGCCGGAGGACCCGGGGGGGCGTCCCGCTCAGCGCAGATGGCTCGTGTCGTTCAGCAGCCGCACCGAGGCGTTGCCGTCCGCGTAGTAGGCGATCACCGAGAGACAGGCCGCCGACAGCTCCATGCGGAACAGCGCCGCGGGCGGCGCCTCCAACGCGAGCCGTACGAACGTCTTGACGGGCGTGACGTGCGTGACGAGCAGCACCGTCCTGCCCGCCCACTGCTTCAGCAGCCGGTCACGGGCGACGGCGACGCGCTCGGCGACCGTCGCGAAGCTCTCGCCGCCGCCGGTCGGACGGACCTCGGTGGACTCCAGCCACCGCTCCAGATCCTCCGGGTGCCGCTCGCGCACCTCGGCGAAGGTCAGGCCCTCCCAGGCGCCGAAGTCCGCCTCGCGCAGGCCCTCGTCGACGTGCACCTCGAGGCCCGTACGCTCCGCCACGGCCGACGCCGTCTGACGGCAGCGGCGCATCGGCGAGGTGACGATGCCCTGGAGCGTGCCGCGCGCGGCCATCAACTCGGCGGCGGCGTGCGCCTGTTGCCAGCCGGCCGCGGACAGTTCGGGGTCGGTGCCGCCGCTGCCGGAGAAGCGCTTCTCGGGGGTGAGCCGGGTCTCGCCGTGCCGCAGCAGGACGAAGGTGGTCGGCGGGCCGAGGTCCGGGCCCCAGCCGCTCTGCGGGGCGGACGTCTCGGCGGCGTCGTCCCCTGCCGGTGCCGCCGGGGAAGCCGGTGCCGGAACGACCGGGTCCGCGGCGGCGGACGGCTCCACCGGCGCGGACTCCCGTACGCGTCCGGAGACCGCCGTACGCGGGAGAGCCGCGCCCGAGGTCTCCGAGCGCGCCTGCGCCCGTGCCCTCTCGTCCGCGGCCTCCAGCTCCGCGGTGGAGGCGGCGGCCGACCACTGCTCGCCGCGCCGGCCCGCGTCCATCGCCTCGTTGGCGAGCCGGTCGGCGTGCTTGTTCTCCGCGCGCGGGATCCACTCGTAGCCGGTCACCGAGCCCGGCGGGAAGACGCGCTGCGCCTCCGCCGCCAGCGGCCGCATGTCCGGATGCTTGATCTTCCAGCGTCCCGACATCTGCTCCACGACGAGCTTGGAGTCCATGCGCACATGGACCGAGGCGTGCGGATCCAGCTCGTGCGCCGCGCGCAGGCCCGCGATCAACCCCCGGTACTCCGCGACGTTGTTGGTCGCCACGCCGATGAACTCGGCCGTCTCCCGCAGGACTTCGCCGCTCGCCGCGTCGCGTACGACCGCGCCGTAGCCGGCCGGCCCCGGGTTACCCCGCGAGCCGCCGTCCGCCTCGATGACGAAACCGCTGCCGGTCCCGCCGCGCCCGGCCGCCATCACAGACCGGACTCGGGCGTACGGACCAGGATGCGGCGGCAGTTCTCGCAGCGCACCACGGCGTCCTCGGGGGACTCGCGCACCTCGTTCAGCTCGGTGATGTTCAGCTCCAACTGACAGCCCTCGCAGCGACGTCGGAAGAGCCGGGCCGCGCCCACGCCGCCCTGCTGCTCGCGGATCTTCTCGTACAGCTTCAGCAGGTCCGCCGGCAGCGACCCGGCGGCCGACTCGCGCTCCTCGCGCACCCGTGCCGCCTCGGCGTCGATCTCGCGGACCGCCTCGTCGCGGCGGGCGACCGCGTCGCCGGACTTGGCCTCCACCGCCTCGACGCGCTGGGCCAGTTCCGCCGCGCGCTCGGCTGCGGACTCGTGCCGCTCCATGACCTCCAGGACGACGTCCTCCAGGTCCCCTTGGCGCTTGGCGAGGGAGGCGATCTCGCTCTGCAGGTTCTCCAGGTCCTTGGGGTTGGTGACCTGTCCGGAGTCCAGCCGCTTCTGGTCGCGGGCGGCGCGCTGGCGCACCTGGTCCACGTCCGACTCGGCCTTGGTCTGCTCGCGCGCGGTGTCGCTCTCCTCCGTACGGGAGGCGACGAGCAGATCGCGGAGCTGGGCGAGGTCGGCCTCCAGCGAGGTGATCTCCTCGTGCTCCGGCAGGTTCTTGCGCTTGTGTGCGAGCTGCGTCAGTCGCGTGTCCAGTCCCTGGACGTCCAGCAGTCGGATCTGATCGGCGGGCGCGGCGTTCAGTTGGGGGCTCCCGGGGTGATGTCGTGGTCGGCGCTGCGGTCGGAGTCGGAGTGGGCGGCGTCGGAGGGTGCGCAGGAGGCCGCGTGTGCCGTCCAGGGGTCGGTGACCCTGCGCGAGACATGCGTGCGCAGGCCCCAGCCGTGCCGGTCGGAGACCTCGTCGAGCTGTGCGGCGGCCTGTTCGCACCAGGGCCACTCGGTGGCGAAGTGCGCGGCGTCCAGCAGGGCCAGCGGCGAGTGTTCGCGCGCCTCGGAGACCGGGTGGTGGCGCAGGTCGGAGGTGAGATAGGCGTCGGCGCCCGAGGCGCGTACCTGCTCGAAGAGCCCGTCGCCGGAGCCCCCGCAGACGGCGAGGGTACGGATCTCCCGGTCCGGGTCGCCGGCGGCGCGTACGCCCTGCGCGGTGACGGGGAGGCGGCGCGCGGCCCACTCGGTCAGCTCCGACAGCCGCATGGGACGCGGGAGTTCGCAGACGCGGCCGAGACCGCGGCGGCCCGCGGCGTCGGCCGGATCGGGCACGAGGGGACGCAGCACCCGCAGGTCCAGGGCGCCGGCGAGGGCGTCGGAGACGCCCGGGTCGGCGGTGTCGGCGTTGGTGTGCGCGACGTGCAGGGCGACGCCGTGCCGGATCAGCGTGTGGACGACGCGGCCCTTGAAGGTGTCGGCGGCGACGGTCGTCGTGCCGCGCAGATACAACGGGTGGTGTGTGACGAGGAGTTGGGCGCCGAGCGCGACCGCCTCGTCGGCGATCTCCTGGACGGGGTCGACGGCGAAGAGAACCCGCTCGACCGTGGCCTCCGGGTTGCCGGCGTCGCCGCAGACGGTGCCGACGGCGTCCCACTGCTCGGCCCGCTCGCGCGGCCACAGGGCGTCGAGCGCGGCGATGACGTCGGAGAGTGCTGGCACGGGGGAAAGGCTACCCTCCGCGCCGCGCACGCCGACCGGCCGCCGTCCCGCCCCCAGGGCGCCCGCCGCGGACCCGGGCCTTGCGGCGTTCTCCGCCGCCGTACGGACCGCGCGGTGCGGCGTCGCGCAGCACATCGGCCCGGCATCGCGCAGGCAATTCGCACATCGGCCACTCATCTGCGTGAAGGACCCGGACTCGGATTGTTCGGGCGGAGAAGGGCGCCTAGCTTCCTGACTGGAGGTGACCGACCCATGACTGCCTGTGCTCCCGAGGCCCTCGTCGCGGACAGCCGGACGGCAAGGCACGCCACGTTCACGATCGCAGCCGACGGGGCCTACGCGGCCCGGCTCAACTCCTCCGCGGACGGCGGCTGGTTCCCCGAGCGCTGGACTCTCGACGGCCCCGAGCCGTATGCGGTCCCGCTGCCCGGAGACCGGTCCGAGGAGACCGACAGCCAGTTGCTGCCGCTCACGGACGGACGCGTCCTGATCGCCCGCCGCGAGGACGGCGCCCACCGGATCGCCCTGCTCTACCCGACGGGTCCGGGCACCGGCGAACTTCCCCTGGGCACCGTCGAGTCGGAGCGGCTCACGCTGCTCCCTCCCGCCCCGTGCGGGCGGCGCGCGTACGCCCTGACCGTGGGCGAGCACTCCACTCAGGTGTGGCTCGTCGCGGGCGGCGACAATCTGCCGCGGCGGGTGGCCGACGTGCCGGGCCGCTGCGCGGGCGGCGCCTGGCTGGACCGCGAGGGCAGGCTGCTCGCCGTCGACCGTACGGACATCGAGGGCACGGGCCGCACCAAGACGGTCGCCGTCGACCTGGGCCGCCAGGGCGAGGTCAGCCCGCTGCTGCAGATCACCGACGACAGCGACGACCTCCTGCTGCTGGCCGACGCGGACAGCGGCCTGCTGATCGTACGGTCCGACGCGCCCGGTGAATTCCGGCTGGGCTGGGGGGTGTTGGGCTCGCACCGGCCGGTGCGCTTCCCCGAATCCCTGCATCCCGAGGGGGCGTTGCTCACCCCGTTCGCCGTACAGCCCGGACAGATGCTGCTGCCGGAGAGCTGCGCGGTCGCGCTGCACGGGCAGACGGCGGGCGCGCGGGCGGGCGGCGCGTGGCTGGGCGTCTGGCGGCCGATGCAGCGGGAGTTGCGGCGCTTCCGCGCCCCCGCCGGATGGCTGCCGGGCAAGGGCGTGTGGACGCGGGAGGGCGAGCT
>NZ_LJGW01000323.1 GCF_001751255.1 Streptomyces nanshensis
CGGCTGACCGTAGGGCTGTCCCGGCTGCTGCTGCGGCGGCCAGCCCGCCGGAGCCCCCGCCGTCGCCCCCGGTGCGGGCGCGGCCCCGGGCGGTACCGGTACGCCGGGGCGCATCGCCAGCACGATCAGCGTCAGCGTCCCGGCGAGCGTGATCAGCAACTGGATACGGCTGAAGGCGCCCGACACCGGTGCCGCATCGCCGAGTTCGAAGAAGACGCCCGACGCGAGCCAGCCCCACAGCACGGTGATCGCCTGCGGAGCGAGCGCCACGGCGAGCCCCAGCGTGAAGCCCCGCGCGGAGACCGTACGGGCCATGGCCAGCCCGGCGGCGACGGTGCCGAGGACGATCAGGACGCACCAGTCCCAGCCGGGGGAGACGTCCAGCAGTGTGCTGACGGTGCCCTCGCCGGTGACGAGCCGGACCCAGAAACCGCCGCCCTCCGAGAAGGCCGCCTGGATGCTCCAGCCGATGTCGAAGAGCACGACGAGCCCGAAGAAGACCGCTCCCACGACCGCGTGCGCCGGGACCGGCCGCTGCGGCGACTCACCGGGCAGCGGCGGCAGGGGCGGTTCCGCCGGAGCCGGCGGGGCCGGCGATGCGTACGGAGAGCCTGCGTACGGAGAGCCGGGAAGGCCGGTGCCGCCCGACTGACCGGGCGGCACGGACGGTCCCGTCCACCGCCGCAGCCCCGCCATGAGCACGATCGCGAGCGGTACGCAGAACAGCACCGTCCACAGGCAGCTCACCCAAGCCGCGTCCAGGGACGGGTCGTTGAAGAAGCCCTGAAGCGTGTAGTAGGGCGAGGACTCCGAGTGCAGGCCCGCGTGCCAGATCACCGGCAGTCGCCAGGCCAGGGTCAGCGCCGTCGTCACGGCCATCAGCCCGCCCGCCGTCCACGCGCCCGTGAACGCGGCGAAGGCGGCGGCGACCTGGAGCAGGCCGAGACCGAGGTCGTCGGCGGTGGTCGCGGGGATGTCCGTCAGACCGGCGGCGGTGGGACCGAGGGCTCCCGTCCACACCTTCCAGGTACTCTCGAAGCCCAGTTCCAGTACGTCGCGGAGCACCCAGATCCATGTGTGCAGCGCGTAGAGGAGGCAGAAGATCCCTCCGGTGATACGCGCGCCCTTGCCCAGGACCCGTACTTGTGGCATCGCGCCACACCCCCCCTGCCCCTGTTCTGCTGTGCCTCGCGTACCCACGGGGAGACCGTGCCGCCCGCCGCGTGTGCCGCGCGTGGAATACGGCCGCACGTACGGGTGTTGTCACGGGCTGTGCCCGATTGCGCCGCGCCGGTAGCGGCCGCCAGGAACAGTAACAGCCCTGGCGGGGCCGGGAAGAGGGTGTCCGCGCCCGTCGCCCGGCGCGAGACCGCCGTCCGGTATCCCGTCGTACGCGGGCCGAATGCCCCCTACGTAGAATCGAGGAATCATGGCCCGCTCCGCCTACCTCGATCACGCCGCCACCACCCCCATGGTGCCCGAGGCGGTGCAGACGATGACTGCCCATCTCGCCGTCACCGGCAACGCCTCCTCGCTGCACGGATCCGGGCGCCGTGCCCGGCGCACCGTCGAGGAGTCGCGGGAGGCGATCGCCGCGTCGCTCGGTGCGCGCCCCAGCGAGGTCGTCTTCACCGCGGGCGGCACCGAGGCGGACAATCTCGCCGTCAAGGGCCTGTACTGGTCGCGCAGAGACGCCGATCCGGGCCGCCGGCGCATCCTCGCCAGCCCCGTCGAACACCACGCCGTCCTGGACACGGTGGAGTGGCTGGCGGAGCACGAGGGCGCGGAGGTGGAGTGGCTGCCCGTCGACGCGTACGGGCGGGTGCACGCGGAGGCGCTTCGCGAGGCGATCGCACGCGACCCCGGCAGCGTCGCCCTGGCGACGGTGATGTGGGCCAACAACGAGATCGGCACCACCATGCCCGTGGCCGAACTGGCGGGCGCCGCCGCCGAGTTCGGCGTCCCGTTGCACTCGGACGCGGTGCAGGCCGTCGGCCAGGCCGAGGTGGACTTCGCCGCGTCCGGGCTCGCCGCGCTGACGCTGACCGGCCACAAGATCGGCGGCCCGTACGGGGTGGGCGCCCTGCTGCTGCGGCGCGAACAGACGCCCGTACCGCTGCTGCACGGCGGCGGCCAGGAGCGCGAGGTGCGGTCGGGGACGCTCGACGTGCCCGCCGTCGCCGCCTTCGCCACCGCCGCCGAACTGGCCGCCGAGCGGCGGCCGTTGTTCGAGCGGGACATCGGCGCACTGCGGGACGGGCTGATCCGGCGCGTCCGTGAGCAGGTGCCCACGGCCGTGCTCAACGGCGACCCCGACCCGGCCGGACGGCTGCCCGGCAACGCGCACTTCTCCTTCCCCGGCTGCGAGGGCGATTCGCTGCTGCTTCTGCTGGACGCACAGGGCATCGAGTGCTCGACGGGCTCCGCGTGTACGGCGGGCGTGGCCCAGCCCAGCCATGTGCTTCTCGCAACGGGCGCGGACCCCGATCTCGCGCGGGGCACGCTGCGCTTCTCGCTCGGGCACACCTCGACCGAGGCGGACGTCGAGGCGCTCGCGACGGCGATCGGGCCCGCGGTGGAGCGGGCGCGCGGCGCGGGCCTGACCTGACGCGCGGCTGACCCGGCGCCGGCCCGACGCCGGCTCCGCCTGCTCCGCCTGCTCCGCTCCGTCCGTCCACAGCCCGGCCCACCTCTGGACGCCGGACCTCCCGTGCCGTTGACTGAGGCACCGACCGCGGCCCCGCCCGGTCGGGCGGACACCGGAGGAGTGGCGTGAGCAGTGGCGTCGGGCAGGACGGGACGGTGGCCGCCGGGCCGCTGCCCGCGTCGGTACGCACCGGATACGGACTCGGCTCGCTGTGCACCGGGACGTTCGCGACGGTGCCCGGTCTGCTGCTGCTCTACTACCTCACCAACGTCATGGCCGTCCCGGCGGCGACCGCCGGCGTCGCCCTCTTCATCCCCAAGGTGTGGGACGTACTGATCAACCCCGTCGTCGGTGTCGTGTGCGACCGCAGCCGGCTGCGGGGCGGTCCGCGCCGCCCGTTCCTGCTGATCGGGGCGTGCACGCTGCCGCCGCTGTTCGCGCTGATCTTCGCGGCGCCGCCGCTGCGCGGGACGGCGGCGGCCGCCTATGTGGCGGCGCTGTTCATGCTGGCCGCGACCGCCTACGCCGTCTTCCAGGTCCCGTACGTGGTGATGCCGGCGGAGATGACGCACGACACGGGCGAGCGCGGACGGCTGCTGGCCTGGCGGGTGGGCTTCCTGGGGGCGGCGATCCTGGTGTCCGGGGCGGTGGCCCCGGCGATCGCCCACGCGAACGGCGACACCCCGAGTGGCTACCGGACGATGGGCGTTGCCGTGGCGCTCCTGCTCGCCTGCGGGATGTTCGCGTCGTGGTGGGGCACCGGGAAGGCGCCCGCCGTCGCCCACACCACGGCCGAGCCCTCGCTGCGGGCACAGCTCACGGCGGCACGCGGCAACAGGCCGTTCCTCTATCTCGCGGGCATGTGGACGGCGCAGGCGCTGGCGGTCGGCGTGATGCTGGCGGGAGTGCAGTACTTCGCCACGTACGTCCTCGGCTCGGCGGACGCCGTGACGCCGCTCTTCATCTGTCTCATCGGCCCGTTGGCGCTCGTGATGCCGGTGTGGAACCGGCTCGCGCGGGCGCGTGGCGTCAAGTACGCGCAGTTCTGGGCCAGTTGGCTGTTCTTCGCGGCGACGGTGGTGCTGGCCCTCACCCCGTGGGGCGGCGCGTGGCCCGCGTACGCGACGGTGGCCCTGGTCGGAGTCGCCTACGGCGGGCTGCAGTTGCTGCCGCTGCGGATGCTCGCCGACACCCTCGTCGCCGACGCCGCGCGTACGGGGCGGCAGCGTGCCGCGACGTTCACCGGGCTGTGGACCGCGTCGGAGACGCTGGCCTTCGCGCTCGGCGCGGGAGCCTTCGCCGCCGTGCTGGCCGTCACGGGCTTCCGCTCCTCCGACGCCGCGCACGCCGTGGACCAGCCCGCCTCGGCGGTGACCGGCATCGCTCTCGGAATGAGCCTGGTGCCCGCCGCGTTCGCGCTCGTCAGCATCTGGCTGCTGCACCGGTACCGGGAGGACCCGGTGCCCGACGCTCCCGCTTCCGCTTCCCCTGCCCCTGCCGAAGTCCCTGCCGAAGTCCCTGCCGAAGTCCCTGCCGAAGACCCTGCCGAGCCGCCGGAGGACGAGAGAGACCGTGACCGCTGACTCGACACCGCGACCCTCCGGCGAGGAGACGGGTTCCGCCGCGGGACCGCCCGGACCGCCCGGCCTGCCCCCGGGACGTCCCGCGGACGATGTGCTCGCCGGACTGCGCGCGCTGCGCGGGGCGGACGCACCCACCCGCGGCGGACGCACCTTCGCCTACGTCTACGACGCGGGACTGGAGGGCCTCGACGACCTCGCGGCCGCGGCCTATTCCACGTACGCGACCGTCAACGGCCTGGACATGACGGTCTTTCCGAGCGTGGCCCGGCTGGAGAACGACGTGGTGCGCAGCGTCGTCGCGCTGCTCGGCGCCCCCGGCGCGCAGGGCACGTTCACCAGCGGCGGCACCGAGAGCATCCTGCTCGCGGTGAAGACGGCACGCGACCACGCCCGCGCCGTACGCGGGGTGCGGGAGCCCCGCATGGTCCTGCCGTCCACCGCGCACGCCGCGTTCCACAAGGCGGCCGCCTATCTCGGGGTCGAGCCGGTGGTCGTGCCCGTCGACCCGGAGACCTTCCGGGCCGACGCCGCCGCGATGGACGAGGCGAGCGACGAGCGGACGGTGCTGGTGGTCGCCTCCGCCCCCTCCTACGCGCACGGCGTGCTCGACCCGGTCGAGCGGATCGCGTTCGCCGCGGCCGAGAAGGGCGTGCTGTGCCATGTCGACGCCTGCATCGGCGGCTGGCTGCTGCCGTATCTGCGCCGCGCCGGACGCCAAGTGCCGCCGTTCGAGATGACGTTGAGGGGTGTCACCTCGCTCTCGGTCGACCTGCACAAGTACGGGTACGCGGACAAGGGCGCGTCCGTGGTGCTCTACCGGGACGCGGAGCTGCGCCGCCACCAGTACTTCGCGCACGCCGGGTGGCCGGGCTATCCCGTCGTCAACCCGACCGCGCAGGGCACCAAGCCGGCGGGGCTGCTCGCCCAGGCGTGGGCGGTGCTGCGGCACGTCGGGGACGACGGGTACGCGGCGCTCGCGCGGCGGATCGCGGACGCGTCGGACCGGCTGCTGGCGGGGCTCGGGGCGATCGAGGGCGTACGGGTGCTGGGGTCGCCGTCGGCGGGGCTGATCGCGCTCACGCTGGGCGGGGGCGGGGACGGAGACGGAGACGGGGACGGGGATGCCCACTCCGATACGGACGGTGAACGGCCGTCCGGCGAAGGGGACTTGAGCCTCGTCCTGCATCTGGCCGACGAGATGCGGATACGCGGCTGGTATCTCCAGCCGCAGCTCGGCTTCGACGGCATGCCGCCCAATCTCCATCTCACCCTGACCCCGGCCACCGCCGACCAGGTCGACGCACTGCTCGGCGACCTCCGCGAGGCGCTGGCCGCCGCCCGCGCGCTCCCGCCGGTCACGGTCGACCCGCAACTGGCCCGCCTCGCCCAGGAGTTGGACCCCGACACGCTCGGCCCCGACGAGGTCGCGGCGGTGCTCGCGTACGCGGGACTCGGCGCAGAGGGCGGCGGCACCACGGACGACACCGGTACGGACGAGGGCCCCGGTTCCGGTGCCGACGGCCCCGACGGCGCGGCTCCCGGCCCCGGTTCCGGCGCCCCGGTGCGCATGGCCGGTGTCCTCGCCCTGCTCGACGTGCTGCCCGCGGCGCTCAAGGAGCGGCTGCTGACGGAGTACGTCGGCTCGATCTTCCGCGTCTGACGGTTCGGCCCGCCGGAAGTGCAACTGGCGGGCGGTGTGCGCTCGTCCGGTCAGTTGACCGTACGGGGGAGTGCGCGCGACGGGAACGGCAGCAGGACGAGGCGGGTAAGTCTCCGCCTCGACGGGGCCGCGCGCGTCAGGACCACGCCATTTCAGAGGGGAAGCATGAAGAGGTTGCACCTCAGAGCCGCGGCGGCGCTCGCCGTGGCCGCGCTGGTGGGAGTCGGCTACCAGACCGCCTTCGGCAGCGAGACCGGCTCGTCGCAGCAGGCGCCGGCGTCCGCATCGTCATCCGCACCGGCGGCCGCGTCGTCGATGCGGGTCGCGTACTACAGCACGTCGCTGAGCGCGGAGTTGACCGATGTGACGGCGCTGTCGGAGGACGAGGGCTGGGCCGTCGGCACGTCGCAGAACGACGACGGAACCGGCGATCCGAAGCCGGTGCTGCTGCACCGTACGGACGGGAAGTGGGCGCAGAGCACGCTCCCCGAGGGTGCGGAGAAGGCCGCCCTCACCCAGATCGAGGGGTCGAGCCCGGACAACGTCTGGCTGTTCGGGCGCAGCACGGCCGGTGAGAACAAGCCCGTCGCGTTCCGCTGGGACGGGAAGACCTGGCAGTCGGTGAAGGCGCCCGCCTCGGACAACGCCTGGGGCGGACAGCGGTCGGCCGCCGTCCTCGCCGCCGACGACGTCTGGCTGCTCGGCGGGGAGAAGAAGGCCCACCACTGGGACGGGAAGAAGTGGAGCACGTCGCAGCTTCCCCAGAACGCGACGTCCGTGTCCGGCACCGGCTCCGGGGACGTATGGGCCGTCGGCTACCGCGACACCGACGACAGCGACGGCGGCCCCATGAGCCAGCCCGCCGCCATGCACTGGGACGGCACGGAGTGGAAGACCACCGAGACGCCCGAGTACCGCTTCCCGGACCCGTCGCCGCCGGAGGAGACCGCGAGCCTGGACTCGGTCGTGACGGTCTCCGGCAAGGAGGTGTGGGCCGTGGGCACGCACACCTTCAACCACGGTGAGGGCGGCCCCGAGCCGGAAGAGGAGAACATCCTGCTCCGCTGGGACGGCGAGAAGTGGGCGAAGGCCCCCGCGAAGGCCACCGAGAAGGCGTCGCTGGAGACCGCCTCCGACGGCGACGGCGGTCTGGTGCTGGGCCGTTACTGGCACATGACGAAGGACGGCACGCTCCACGAGATCGCCCGGCACAAGCCGGTGCCGGGACGGTCGGGCAAGGTCGAGGAGGTCGACAAGAAGCAGCGCTTCTGGCCCTCCGAGACGGTGCTGGTGCCCGGTACGCGCCAGGTGTGGAGCGTCGGCGTCATCGAACTCGGCGCCTACGGCGACGCCAACTTCCGCCGGGCCGGGGTGCTCAGCTACGACGCCGGCTGAACTGCCGCCCTCCGGCGGGACGTACGGGCCGCTCTCCGCGCCTTTTCCGGCGCGGGGAGCGGCTGTTTTGCGCCGTGTGTGAGCAGCGCCGTCCACGCCTCTACCCAGGGGTAGTAACGAGGGTTAACGTTCGGCGCACGCTGCCGCGTCTCACCCCACAGGAGATACCGGTGATCAACTCCCGTGCGTCGTCCCGTGCTTCGGCCCGCTCGTGGGCCCGCTCCCGGACCCGCCTCCGGGCGCGTTCCCCGGAACTTGCCTCTACCCGGGAACGTCTCTCGTCCCGCTTCCGCTCCTGGATCCGCGGTGGCTCTCCCGTACGGTTCGCGGGCCGGCGCGGGCCGAGGATGCGCAGGGCTCTGGCCGCCGTCGCCACGGCCGCGCTGCTCGCCCCGCTGCTGGGCAGCGCACCGGCGTTCGCCGCCGGCGCGGGCTCCGGCGGGCAGACGCGCGCGGAGGACCCCTGCCGTGGCCAGTGCCGCGACATCCTCCCCGCCGGCGAGAACGGCCACGCCACCCTCGCCGCGATCCTGCTGCACAAGGCGATCGGCACCCGTCCGAAGCACTCCGCCGACCAACTCGAGCCGTACGACAAGCTGTTGCACGAGTACTCAGGGCTGAGCGACGAGAAGCTCGCCGACTACTTCAACGACGCCTCCTTCGGCGTGCCCGAGGACCAGGTCGAGAAGGTCACCTCGCCCCGCGACGACGTCACCATCACCCGCGACAAGGCCACCGGCACCCCGCACATCAAGGGCACGACGCGCGCCGGTACGGAGTTCGGCGCCGGATACGCCGCGGGCCAGGACCGGTTGTGGCTCATCGACGTCCTGCGGCACGTCGGACGCGGCAAGCTCTCCTCCTTCGCGGGCGGCGCCGAGGGCAACCGCGAACTGGAGCAGAGCCTCTGGGCCGTCGCGCCGTACACGGAGGCCGACTTGGAGCGGCAGGTCGAGCGGATCCGCGGCTCCGGCGAACGGGGAGCGCGCGCGTACGAGGACATCAAGAGCTACGTCGGCGGCATCAACGCCTACATCGACGACACCGTCCACGCGCTGAACTACCCGGGCGAGTACGTCCTGACCGGACACGGCTCGAAGATCGAGGAGTTCACCGTCACCGACGTCGTCGCCATCGCCTCCGTGATCGGCGCGATCTTCGGCAACGGCGGCGGTGGCGAGGTCGGCAACGCCCTCGCGAAGCTGGCCTTCCAGAAGCAGTACGGGCAGGCCGCGGGCGAGAAGGCGTACAGCGCGTGGCGGGCGCAGAACGACAGCGAGGCCACAACGACCGTACGGGACAAGGAGTTTCCGTACGCGCAGTCGCCCGAGGCGCCGCGCGGCGTGGCCACCCCCGAGGACGGTTCGGTCACCGCCTACGACCACGCGCAGAACGAGGAGGGGACGGGCCAGGAGGCCAAGACCGGCAACGCCAAGGCCGGCGCCGATACCGAGGGCACGGCCAAGACCGACTCGAAGAGGGAGAAGGAGGGCGTGCTGCCCGCCGATCTGATCAGCGGCAAGCGCGGCATGTCCAACGCCCTCGTGGTCTCCGGCAAGCACACCGCCTCCGGCCACCCCGTCGCCGTCTACGGTCCGCAGACCGGCTACTACGCGCCGCAGATCATGATGGTGCAGGAGCTGGACGGCCCGGGGCTGCGCGCACGCGGCGCCTCCTTCCCCGGCCTCAGCTTCTACGTCGAACTCGGCCGCGGCCTCGACTACTCCTGGAGCGCGACCTCCGCGAGCCAGGACATCACCGACACCTTCGCCGTCGAACTCTGCGAGAAGTCCGGGGCGAAGCCCACGACGGAGTCGAAGAGCTATCTGCTGCACGGCGAGTGCACGCCGTTCGACCGCCTCTCCCAGCACAACGAGTGGAAGCCCACCCTCGCCGACGGCACGAAGGCGGGCTCGTACGACGTGGTGAGCCTGCGCTCGGCGTACGGGCTGGTCAGCCACACGGGGAAGGTCGACGGCAAGCCGGTCGCCTTCACGGCGCTGCGCTCGACCTACCACCACGACGCGGACTCGGTGATCGGCTTCCAGAAGTTCAACGACCCGTCGGCGGTGACCTCCGCGCGCAGCTTCCAGAAGGCCGCCCGCGACGTGGGCTACACCTTCAACTGGTTCTACGCGGACGCCGACCACACCGCCTACTACAACTCCGGTGACAATCCCGTCCGTTCGAAGAACACCGACCCCGACCAGCCGATACGGGCCGGGACGGCGTACGAGTGGAAGGACTGGGACCCCGAGGCCAACACCTCCGCCGTCACACCGCCCGCCGAGCATCCGCAGTCCCTCGACCAGGACTACTCGGTGAGCTGGAACAACAAGCAGGCCAAGGGCTTCTCCGCCGGCTGGGGCAACGGCTCCGTGCACCGCGGCGATCTGCTCGACACCAGGGTCGCGAAGCTGGTGAAGGAGGGCTCGGTCACGCGGGCGAAGCTGGTCGGTGCGATGGAGGAGGCCGCGTCGGCCGACCTGCGCGCGGAGAAGGTGCTGCCCGAACTCCTCGACGTCATCGGCTCCTCCGAGGTGACCGACCCCGAACTGGCCCGCACGGTCGGGCAGTTGCGGGAGTGGGAGAAGTCCGGCGCACAGCGCCGCGAGGCCGCGAAGGACGACGGCGTCTACGCACACGCCGAGGCGATCAGGGTGCTGGACGCCTGGTGGCCGCTGCTGGTGGAGGGCGAGTTCAAGCCCCGCCTCGGTGACGAGCTCTACACGTCGCTCAGTTCGCTCGCCCCCGTCAACGAGTCGCCGTCCGGCGGCCAGAACAGCGGCGGTGGCGGCGACGACGGCGCGGGCGGCGTCGGCGCGAGCCAGCCGCACAAGGGCTCGGCGCTCCAGCACGGCTGGTGGTCGTTCGTCGACAAGGACCTGCGGACGGTGCAGGGCGAGGACGTCCGCTCGCCCCTGGACAGGCCGTACTGCGGCGGCGGTTCGCTCGCCGAGTGCCGGACGATGCTGCTGCGGACGCTCGGTGAGGCCGCCGCGACGCCCGCCGAGAAGACCTATCCCGGCGACAAGGAGTGCGACGCCGGCGACCAGGTGTGCGCCGACTCGATCGTGCACCGCGCGATGGGCGGCATCACCGTGCCGCGCATCGCCTGGCAGAACCGGCCGACCTACCAGCAGGTCGTGGAGTTCCCGGCCCGCCGTTGACGCGGGCGGGCCCGCCCCGCCGTGCGGCTTGTACGGGGCTCCGCCCCGCGGGCCGTTCGTACGGGGCGGGCCAGCCGAGCCGTTCACGCCTTCCCGGGGGACGCCTTCCCGGAGGAGCCGGAGCCCGAGCCGGAGGAGGCGTCGCGCGCCTCGCGGACGTAGCGGATGTAGCGCTTCCAGTCCCAGTGCGGCCCCGGATCGGTGTGGTCGGCGCCGGGGACCTCGTTGTGGCCGACGATGTGCCCGCGGTCGACGGGGATGCCGTAGCGCTTGCATATGTCCGCCGTCAGCCGGGCCGAGGAGAGGTACATCGCCTCCGTGAAGTTCTGCGGCCGGTCGACGAAGCCCTCGTGCTCGATGCCTATGCTGCGCTCGTTGTAGCTGCGGTTTCCCGCGTGGTAGGCGACGTCCAGCTCCCGCACCATCTGGACCGTCCGCCCGTCGCTCGCCCGTACGACATAGTGCGCGGCGGAGGCGTGCAGCGGATCGCGGAAGACCTTCACGGCCGTACGGAAGTCGCTCTGCGTCACATGGATCACGACGCGGTCGATCACGTAGTCGGCGGGGCGGTCCGCGGAGCGCAGATTCGCCTCCGAGGCGGCGATCCAGTGCGCTCCGCGGTGATCGACCTCGCCGTCCTTGCGCGGTTTGTCCACTCCCGGCACCCGCCACCACAGACGTGAGGTGTCGTCCCAGTTCACAGCGGCGACGGTGGCCAGCGTCACGGCCGTGCCGCCGCCGATGAGCAGTCTGCGCCGAGAGATCGGTTCCATGACTGTGCCAACGCACGCCGGCGCCGCCCCGGTTCCGCGTCGGTTCCGCACCGGTTCCGTGCGGGGCCCGTGCCCCGAGGCCCCTCCTCGCCCACGGAGCGGCGGCCGCTGCGTCTACCCTGGACGGGTTATGACTGACGCTTCCAGCAGCCCCCGGCCCGACGCTCCGGGCCCCCGCCCGGCGCCCGACGAGGGCGAGGGCGCCCCCCGGCTGCGGGTGCTCGCCGCCATGTCCGGCGGCGTGGACTCCGCCGTGGCCGCCGCCCGCGCCGCCGAGGCGGGCCACGACGTGACCGGTGTGCACCTGGCCCTGTCCGCCAACCCGAAGTCCTTCCGTACGGGCGCCCGCGGTTGCTGCACGATCGAGGACTCCCACGACGCGCGCCGCGCCGCCGACGTCATCGGCATCCCCTTCTACGTATGGGATCTGGCCGAGCGCTTCCGTGAGGACGTCGTCGAGGACTTCGTCGCCGAGTACGAGGCGGGGCGCACCCCCAACCCGTGTCTGCGCTGCAACGAGAAGATCAAGTTCGCGGCGCTGCTGGACAAGGCGCTGGCCCTGGGCTTCGACGCGGTGTGCACCGGCCACTACGCCACGGTCGTCACCCGCGACGACGGCAGCCGCGAACTGCACCGCGCGAGCGACGCCGCGAAGGACCAGAGCTATGTGCTGGGTGTGCTCGACGCCCGTCAGCTCGCGCACGCCATGTTCCCGCTCGGCGACACCCTCACCAGCAAGGACGAGATCCGGGCGGAGGCCGAGCGGCGCGGTCTCGCCGTCGCCAAGAAGCCCGACAGCCACGACATCTGCTTCATCGCCGACGGCGACACCCAGGGCTTCCTCGCCCGCCGTCTGGGCACCTCCGAGGGCGACATCCTCGACGAGGACGGCCACAAGCTCGGCACCCACGAGGGCGCGTACGGCTTCACCGTCGGCCAGCGCAAGGGCCTGCGCATCGGGCACCCGGCGCCGGACGGCAAGCCGCGCTACGTGCTGGACATCTCGCCCGTCGACAACACCGTCACCGTCGGCCCGGCGGCCTCGCTCGACGTGGCGGAGCTGACGGCCGTACGACCGCGCTGGTGCGGCACCGCACCGGCCGGACCCGGTACGTACACGGCCCAACTGCGCGCGCACGGCGGCGAGACGGAGGTGACGGCCGAACCGGCCGCCGACGGCGCCGAGTTGCATCTGCGCTTCACCGAACCCGTGCGCGGCGTGGCACCGGGCCAGGCCGTCGTGCTCTACGACGGCACCCGGGTGATCGGTTCGGCGACGATCGCGACGACGCGGCGCGCGCGCCGGGAGACCGTGCCGGAGGGCGCCAACCGGGCCTGACGGGCGCGGAGTTCGGGGCGTACGGGCAGACGGCCCGCAGCCCGCGCCCCGTCGTGCCCGTACGCCGGTGCCGGGCGACCGCGCGGTGTCAGACCCCCTGGACCGTGCCGCTGAAGACCTTCTCCAGCTTGTCGAACTCCTCCAGACAGCGGCCCGTGCCCACCGCCACACAGCTCAGCGGCTCCTCGGCGACATAGACCGGCATGCCCGTCTCCTTGCCCAGCCGCTCGTCCAGACCGTGCAACAGGGCGCCGCCGCCCGTCAGTACGATGCCGCGCTCCATGATGTCCCCGTACAGCTCCGGGGGACAGGCGTCGAACGCGGCGCGCACCGCGTCGACGATCGCCGCGACCGGCTTCTCCGTGGCCTCGCGGATCGACGCCTCGGTCAGCTCCACGGTCTTGGGCATGCCGGTCTCCTTGTCCCGGCCGCGCACCGGGGTGGGAACGCCGCTGCCGAGCGACATCTTGACGTCCTCCGCGGTGCGTTCACCGACGCCCATGGTGAAGTGCTGCTCGATGTACGCCGCGATCGCCGCGTCCAGGGCGTCGCCGGCGACCCGCGCGGAGTGGGTGACGACCGTGCCGCCCAGCGAGATGATCGCGACCTCCGTGCTGCCGCCGCCGATGTCGACGACCATCGAGCCGCGCGCCTCGTGCACCGGCAGCCCGGCGCCGATCGCCGCCGCCATGGGCTCCTCGATGAGATGCACGGAACGGGCACCGGCGCGGGCGGCCGTCTGGAGAACCGCCCGTCGCTCCACGCCCGTTACCCCGCTCGGTACGCACACGACGACCCGCGGCCCTCTGCCGCGCCGCACTCTCGCCGCGCGGATGAAATGCCGCAGCATTCCCTCGGTGGCTTCGAAATCCGTGATGACGCCGCCCTTGAGAGGACGGGTGGCGGTGATGGAGCCCGGAGTGCGGCCCACTGCCTCTTTTGCTTCCGTACCGACGGCGAGCACTTTTCCCGTACGCGACTCGACCGCAACGACGGACGGTTCGTTGAGGATGATGCCGCGTCCACGCGCGTACACAAGCGTGTTGGCCGTGCCCAGGTCTATGCCGATGTCACGCGTGCTGAACGAGGAGCTCTTGGTCATGTGGTCTCGCGGTGTTCGTTCTTGGGGGTTCGGTGCAGGGTGTGCCGAATTGTCTAGCTGGGCATGCAGCATACCCAACTGCCCCGGTTTCGGGGCAACTCGGCCTCCGGAAACCTCAGATCGCAAACCGGCAGGTAGGAGCGCGGTTCTGAGTCGAACAGGCAGCCGACCGTTCGGTTCGGTGGCATAGAACCGGTGGAGGGTGGATAGCTATGCGCTGGAGTCCGAGCGCGCGGTGCCCGTGACTGAAGCCTTGGCGTCCCGGGTCGGCCGCGCCGTAGGCCACCCTCTCAAATCGGAGGTACCCCATTACCGCGCGACCGACGCAGGAATTCGGAGAGAACCCCGTCGATGTCCGGGAAACCGGCCACTACACGGAGGAGTACGTACCCAGCTTCGTCGACAAGTGGGATTCTCTCATCGACTGGGAAAAGCGCTCACAGAGTGAGGGCAATTTCTTCATAGACCTGCTGCGCAAGCGGGGCGTGAAGAGTGTGCTCGACGTCGCAACGGGGACCGGGTTTCACTCGGTGCGACTGCTCGAAGCCGGTTTCGACGCCGTCAGTGCGGACGGCAGCGCGGACATGCTGTCGAAGGCATTCAAGAACGGAATGGAGAACGGAAGTCACATACTCCGCGTCGTCCAGGCGGACTGGCGCTGGCTCAACAGGGACGTACACGGGGAGTACGACGCCATCGTGTGCCTCGGCAACTCGTTCACGCACCTGTTCTCCGAGCGCGACCGCCGCAAGGCGCTGGCCGAGTTCTACGCGATGTTGAAGCACGACGGAGTGCTCATTCTCGATCAGCGCAACTACGACGCCATGCTGGACCGAGGATTCTCCAGCAAGCACACGTACTACTACTGCGGCGAGGACGTCGCGGTCGAACCGGAGTATCTGGACGAGGGGTTGTGCCGCATGCGGTACAACTTCTCCGACAACTCCGTGTACCACCTCAACATGTTCCCGCTGCGGAAGGATTACACGCGGCGGCTCATGAGCGACGTGGGATTCCAGCACATCGAGACCTACGGCGACTTCCAGCACACCTACCGTGAGGAACAGCCGGACTTCTTTGTGCACGTGGCGGAGAAGGAGTACCGCATGGACGAGGAAGGCGGAGGTGCATACTCCGCTGCCGTCAGCACGGCGCGCACCTACTACAACTCCTCCGACGCGGACGAGTTCTACGCCTCCGTGTGGGGCGGCGAGGACATCCACATCGGGCTCTACGAGAGCTCCGAGGAGCCCATCGCCGACGCCAGCCGCCGCACGGTCCAGCGCATGGCGGAGAAGCTCGACCTGGACGAGTCGTCGGTCGTGCTCGACCTCGGCGCCGGGTTCGGCGGCTCCGCGCGCTACGTCGCGGAGACCTACGGATCCCACGTCATCGCCCTCAACCTCAGCGAGGTCGAGAACCAGCGCAACCGCGAACTCAACGCGCAGCGCGGGCTGACAGACAAGATCGAGGTCGTGGACGGCTCGTTCGAGAGCATCCCCTGTTCCGACGACAGTGTGGACGTCGTCTGGTCGCAGGACGCGTTCCTGCACAGCGGCAACCGCACACGGGTGCTCGAAGAGGTCGCGCGGGTGCTGCGGCCGGGCGGACAGCTTGTCTTCACCGACCCGATGGCCGCCGACGGCACGTCGACGGCCGTGCTGGAGCCGATCCTTCAGCGCATCCACCTCGACACGATGGGCTCGCCCGGCTTCTACCGGCGTGAACTCACGCGGCTGGGCTTCTCCCCGGCCGGCGGCGACGGCTTCGAGGAGCACCGCGAACAGCTCGTCAACCACTACGGGCGGGTGCTCCAGGAGACCGAGCGGCAGGAGGCCCAGGGCAAGGACGGGATCGCCGGCAAGGTGAGTTCGGAGTACCTCACCAACATGAAGAAGGGACTCGGACACTGGGTCAACGGCGGAAACAAGCGTCAACTCACCTGGGGGATCTTCCACTTCAAGCTGTAAGAAACGATTTTGCGCACCGCTCCGCCCCTCGCACGGGGCGGGGCACGGGTCCCCCTGGCACAGGTCCGGGGGGACCCCCTTGTGTCCGGGCTTGTCTCCGGGGGCAGTTACGCGGTCAGGGCGTGCGCGGGTCCGGCAGCCGGGCCGCGTCGTC
The DNA here is from genome assembly GCF_001751255.1 of Streptomyces nanshensis. Classification (GTDB taxonomy): domain Bacteria; phylum Actinomycetota; class Actinomycetes; order Streptomycetales; family Streptomycetaceae; genus Streptomyces; species Streptomyces nanshensis_A. Next base: position 15,794 of record NZ_LJGW01000323.1, read on the forward strand.
GCCGGAGGCGCCCTCCGCCCGGCGTACGGGCCGGGAGCCGCGCTGCGCCGGTCCGGCCGCGAGCAGCCTGCTCAGACCGCGGCGGGTCGCCGCGACCACCACGCGGTCGCCGGCCTTGAGCACATAGCCGGGGTGCAGCCGCCACTCCAACTCGCCCGCGCCGGTGGACGACACGGACGACAGATCCTGCCGGCGCTCCTCCTCCGAGGCGGTGTCCAGGGCCACCACCCGCCAGGACTCCGTCTGGAAGGCCTGCTCGACCGTACGGTCCTGCAACAGCGGATTGCCCCGTACCTCGACGGCCGCGAAGACCAGCACCCGGCGGCCCACCGAGATCGAGCCGAGCACCTGGCGGCCCATCATCGCCCCGGCGAACGCGGGCGCCGCGAGGGCGGAGACGCTGCGGCTGCGGGTCTGCGCGGCGGGATAGCTGTCGCGCAGCGTGCGGTAGACCGTCGCGGCGAACGCGTCGTCGAACAGCCGCATCACGACGCGCAGTTCGGGCTTGATCTGCCGGGCGTTGAGCGAGGCCTCCAGATTGATGCCGTCCGTGCTGGTGAGCGCGAGCAGCGCGCGGCTGCGCTTGATCTTCGCCAGTTCCAGCACGCCGTCGTCCGTGACGTCGGCGATCAGCGTCGGCACCCGGTGGCGGCGGGCGACGGCCATGCCGCGCGCCTCCTCGTTCTGCTCGATGCACACCACCGGGATGTTCAGCTCCAGCAGCCGTTCCAGGACGTGCTTGCCGACCTTGCCGAGGCCCACCAGCACCACGTGCCCGGAGAGGCCGCGCGGCGGCACCGGCAGCGCGGCCGCCTTGCGGAACGAGCCGTAGCTCTCCAGGACGACGGCCAGCAGCAGCGGCAGCAGCATCATCCCCGCGAGTCCGGCGAGGAGTTGGAGGACCTGCTCGGCAGGCGGCTCCTCGATGTTGGGGTCGTTGATGGCGAAGAGGTCCAGGAGCGTGACGTACGCGGCGTGCAGCGGCGTCTCACGGCTGACGAACCAGTTCACGGCGGCCAGCGCGAGCACCAGTCCCGTCATCGCCAGCATCGAATAGCGCAGCCTGCGGGAGAAGAGGTGCTTCACCGCCAGCATCCGCGGCAGCCGCGGCGCCCGTACGGCCGAGGTGCGGCTGGAGCGGGTGATCGCCTCCAGCACCACCGCCTCGCGCTCCGGCGGCAGACCGGCCAAGTCCTCCTGGTCCGGCAGGAGTACGGGTCCGCCGTCGCCCTCGCGTCCGCCGCTCGCGCCGCGCCGGCGCCGTACGTCGCGGTGCTGCTCCTCGTCCGGCTCGTCGTCGCTGTCGTCGGACGCGCCCTCGCTGTTGCGGGTGTCCTCCGTCGCGGGCATCAGCGCGAGCGTGCACAGCGGGTTGCGCCGGTCGACGGTGCGCAGCGTGCGCTCCTTGGCGCGCAGCAGCAGCCCGTCCGCGTGCATGACCTTGTCGCTGCCGACGACGGCCGCCGCGACGATCGAGGGCGCGGCGGTGTCGGAGTCGGAGAGCACCGTGGTCGTGGCGTCCGGCACCTCGCCGGGCGACCCGGCGGCGTCCCCGTCCCCGTCCCCGGACGGGCGCGCGCCGGACAGCAGCGCCGCCCGGTCCAGCAGATCGGCCAGATACCGGCCCAGGTTGCGGTTGAACATCCGGATGACCAGCCGCACTTGAGGGTTGATCCGGCGGGCCCGCAGGGCGATGTAGATGTTGAGCTGGTCGTCGCCGGAGGTGAGCGCGAGCGCGCTGGCCCGTTCGATGCCGGCCTGGATGAGCGCGTGGTCGTCCGGCACCCGTGCCTCGACGGTCTCCACCGACATGCCGCGGCGGCCCGCCAGCCCGGCGATCTGCGGGCCGTGGCTGCCGCCGCGCAGCGAGGGCAGGACGACCGTCACATGCTGCCGGTAGACCGAGGCCAGTTCCTTGGTGACGCGCTGTGCGAGAGCGTTGTCACCGCAGACCACCATGTGGCCGCGCAGGCCGCGCCCTAGGCTGCTGTCCATGGTCTCCAAGGACAGTTCCCCCCTGAACGTCTGCGTCTTCTGCTCCGCGGCCGAACTCGCCCCCGTCTACACGGAGTCGGCGCGCGAGTTCGCCGAGCTTATCGGCCGGCGCGGACATTCGCTGGTGTGGGGAGGATCGGACGTCGGCCTGATGAAGGTCGTCGCCGACGGGGTGCAGGGCGCGGGCGGACGGCTGGTGGGGATATCCGTGGAGTTCCTGCGCGGCAAGGCCCGTGCGGACGCGGACGAGATGGTCGTCACGGCGACGCTCGCCGAACGCAAGGCTCAACTTCTGGAGCGTGCCGACGCGTTCGTCGTCATGGTCGGCGGTACGGGCACGCTGGACGAGGCCACCGAGATCCTGGAGCTGAAGAAGCACGGGATGCACGCCAAGCCCGTCGTCCTGCTGAACACGGCGGGCTACTACGACGGCCTGCGGCAGCAGCTCTCGCGGATGGAGGCGGAGGGCTTCCTGCCGCTGCCGCTGTCGGAGCTGGTGGCCTTCGCGGACGACGGCGCGAGCGCGCTGCGGCTGCTGGAGGCGTGAGGTGTGAGGCGTGAGGCGTGAGGTGTGACGCGTGGCGCGGGGCCGGGTCCGCCCGCGGCCCGGCCCGGCTCACTTGCGGTTGTAGAGCCGCATCGTCAGCGTCCCGAAGACCGCGGCCAGCACGCCCGCCGCCGTCAGGGTCCACAGGATCTCGGCGGCGATCCACCGGCCCTCCATCAACCCCCGTACGGCCGCGACGAGATGAGTCACGGGGTTGACCTCGACGAACGCCTGGAGCCAGCCGGGCATCGTGCGCGGTTCGACGAGGATGTTGCTGAGGAAGGTCAGCGGGAAGAGCACCATCATGCTGACGCCCATCACCGACTTCTCCGTGCGCAGCAGCAGCCCGAACATCGTCCACAGCCACGAGAAGGCGAACGAGAACACCACGAGCAGCGCGATCCCCGCCAGCGCCCCCGCCGCGCCGCCGCCCGGCCGGAAGCCGAGCACCAGGCCCACGGCGAGGATGACGAGTGAGGCCGTGGTGTAGCGGAAGGCGTCGCCGAGGAGATAGCCGACCATCGGCGCGGGCCGCCAGATCGGCAGCGTACGGAAGCGGTCGAACACCCCTTTCTCGATATCGGTGTTGACCGAGACGCCGGTGTACATGGTCGTCATCACGACGCTCATCACCATGATCCCCGGCAGCAGGAACTGGAGATACTCGCCCGTCGAGCCCGCCAGCGCACCGCCGAAGAGATACGTGAACATCAGCGTCATCATGACCGGGAACGCCGTGACGTCGAAGAGCTGCTCCGGCACGTGCTTGATCTTCAGCATCGCCCGCCAGCCGAACGTCGTGCACGCGGACAGCGCGCTCGGCTGCGGCGGCCGGGCTCCGGCGAGCAGCGCGGCGGGCAGCGCCGGGCGGTGCGGCTGCGAGGCGG
>NZ_LJGW01000026.1 GCF_001751255.1 Streptomyces nanshensis
GGGCGATCCGTCCGCCCGCCGGCCCACAGCCGCGCTCAGCCGGGCAGCCGCCCGGCCGTGACTCCGCGTCTGACGCGCCTAGGGTCTGTCTGACAAATCTCGTCTGGGCGGCGGCGCCTGGCACGCACGTTCGTTGCGTTGTCGATCGTCGGCGCAGCCCGCTGCGCTCTCCTCCTCCGCCTTGCGACCGCACGCACCAGACACCGCCGCCCACGCCAGACTGCGCACGACGCCCTTTGTCAGANTCGGCGCGCCTCTTCGCCTTCGCCTTCGCGTCGGCCTCCTCGGCTTCCTTGCTCTTCGCCTCGACCTCGGGGTCGAGCTGCCCGTCGCCCGCGCGCCGTTCGGCCGCGGCGGAGCCGCCGACCGACGACAGCGAAGCGCGCTCGCCGACCTCCGTGGCCTCCGGCGGCTCGACGAGCCAGTCCGGGTTGGCCTGCTTGTCCCACCAGCGCCAGGCGGCGTACGCACCGCCCGCCAGCAGACCCAGCACCCCGAGCCGCTTCGCCAGCCGGCCCCTGCGCGCTCGCTTGTCCCGCTTGCGCAGGATCTTCTCGATCTCCTTGGCCGTCACTTGACCGCGCAGGGCGGCGAAGGCGGCGGCGCCGCGCGAGGCGGCTTCCTCCCGTACCGGCCCCGAGGCGATGCGGGCGTCCTCGACCGCGCTCTCGATGCGCGGTGCGGCGTAGTCGGTGGCCTTGCGCGCGGCCTTGCGGGTGCGCTTCGCGGCCTTGGTCGCCGCCTTGTCGAACTCGGGCGGCAGCTTCTTGCGCGCCTTGGCGATACCGGGCACGACGAGCTGGTCGTATCCGTCACGAGCCGAGGTACGGGCCTGCCGCGCGGCATGCGAGACCTTCGGCCCCAGCCGCGCTCCCGCCTCGTGCGCGTACTGCACTGCGGCGTCCCTGGCACTCTCTGCGTAGGGTGCCATGGTCTCCGCTGCGTGCCGCACGCTGTCCTTGGTGCTCCCGGTCGCGGCGCGCACGCTGTCCATGCGGGTCACGGGTACCTCCTCCTCGGTGGCGTGTCACGGGCTGATGGTCCTCCCCCGGACACAGTGTCGTTTTCCACCCGTTTCGAAGATCATGCCTGGCAGCGCCCACTCAAGCCCCTGCGCGCGGGCATCCGGGTCAGCGGCGCGTGCTCCCGGGCGGACGGTCCGTGGGAGGATCGGACGGGTCAACGCAGACAGATGGAAGGTAGATCGTGGCCGAGCAGCTCTACGCCACCCTGAAGACCAATCACGGCGACATCGAGGTTCAGCTCTTCCCGAACCACGCGCCGAAGACGGTCAAGAACTTCGTCGAGCTCGCCGAGGGCTCGCGTGAGTGGACCCACCCGGAGACGGGCGAGAAGACGACCGCCAAGCTCTACGACGGCACCGTCTTCCACCGCGTCATCAGCGGTTTCATGATCCAGGGCGGTGACCCGCTCGGCAACGGCACGGGCGGCCCCGGATACGAGTTCGGGGACGAGATCCACCCCGACCTCGCCTTCACCAAGCCGTATCTGCTCGCCATGGCCAACGCCGGGCCGGGCACGAACGGTTCGCAGTTCTTCATCACCGTCGGCGCCACCGCGTGGCTGACCGGCAAGCACACGATCTTCGGCGAGGTCACGGACGCGGCGTCGCAGAAGGTCGTGGACGCCGTCGCGGGCATCCAGACCAACCCGCGCACGGACCGGCCCGTACAGGACGTCGTCCTGGAGTCGGTCACGATCGAGCGCCGCTGACGCAGCCGCCGCACACCGGGCGCCGCCGAGCCGGCCGCCCGGGGGCAGCAGCGGGAACCGTTCCGCCCCGCCCGTCCGTAGAAACAAGGAGACAGGCGGGGCGGAACGTTTCCCGGAGCCCGCACGAGAGACGGAAGAAAGAGGGGGAGGGACGGGCGTGGAGGAACAGCACCGCACGGAACCGCGCGTGACGTACTGCTACCGGCATCCGGACCGGGAGACCGGTATCAGCTGCGCCCGCTGCGATCGCCCGATATGTCCCGAGTGCATGGTTCCGGCGGCCGTCGGATTCCAGTGCCCCGAGTGCGTACGGACGGGGTCCGGCACCGGCCACGCGCCGTCGGCGAGCATGCCGCGCACGCTGGCGGGCGGAGTCATCGCCGCCGACCGGCGGCTGATCACCAAGATCCTTCTCGGCCTCAACGTCGCGGTCTTCATCGCCGTCCTGGTCGCGGGCGACCGGCTCGTGAACTCCCTGCTGCTGTTCGGACAGGCGGTCGCCCAGCCCTACGGCCCGGTCGAGGGCGTCGCCGCGGGACAGTGGTACAGGCTGCTGACCTCGATGTTCCTCCACCAGGAGGTCTGGCACGTCGCGATGAACATGCTGGGCCTGTGGTTCCTCGGCCCGCCGCTGGAGGCCGCTCTCGGACGGCTGCGCTACACCGCGCTCTATCTGCTCTCGGGACTGGGCGGCAGCGCCCTGACGTTCCTCGTCTCCGCGCCGGGGCAGGCGTCGCTCGGTGCCTCGGGCGCGATCTTCGGGCTGTTCGGTGCGACGGCCGTGCTGATGCGCCGCCTCAACTACGACATGCGGCCGATCCTGATCCTGCTCGGGATCAACCTCGTCTTCACCTTCACCTGGCAGGGCATCTCGTGGCAGGCGCACATCGGCGGTCTGGTCACCGGCGCCCTGATCGCGTACGCGATGGTGCACGCGCCGCGGGAGCACCGCAGGCTCGTCCAGTACGGCGCGTGCGCGGCGATGTTCGTGATCGTGGTCGCGATGTGTGTCGTACGGACGCTCCAGCTCACGTCCTGAGACCGCACCCCGCCCGGCCCGGCGCCGGGCCGTCTCCCGCGCCCCGCGCCCGCTCGTTCTACCCGCTCTGACCGGGGATTTCGCGCTGTTGTCCACAGCGGGTCCCGGATCTTGTGCATGGTGTGCGCAAGCACGGTCCCGACTCGTTCACAGGTACGTTTTCGCTGGACAGCAGGGGTGACCGCAACCGGGCTGGAGAACGTACCGGTACGACGGGCGTCAACTCACGCAGGGTTATCCACAGATCTTGTGAAAGTTATCCAGCCCTGTGGATCAGGCTGTGGATAACTTTGCCGCGGCAGCTCGCGAGCGCGTCTCCGCGCCGGTCCGCGGCCCCGGCGAAGACGCCTACTTCCACTGCGTGGAGACGACGAAGCCCGCCGCGATGAAGCCGAATCCGACCACGATGTTCCAGCTTCCCAGCGACTCCAGCGGGAGCTTGCTCTGGGTCACGTAGAACAGCACGATCCACGCGAGACCGATGAGGAACATCGCGAGCATCAGCGGCGCGACCCACCTGCCGCCGGTGGCCCCGAGGTTGATCTCGGTCGCCTTCTTCTCCGGGGGCGGGGTGAAGTCTTCCTTTTTGCGGATCCGTGACTTCGGCACGAGAGTCTCTCCTGTCGACGGCTTCCCTGACCGCGAGGGCCCCCCGGATCGGACACCGAGGGGGATGTGACGCTGTGGTGGTCCGTTAGCGTAGTGCTTCCCCGCGGTGGAGGGAGACGAGGGTAGTGACCGGATTCCGAATCCGTCCCGCACGGCTGGCCACCCTGGGGGTCTTCGCCCTGGCAGGCCTCATCTTCTGGATCAGTTTCAACACCGCACATGGTACCGATCTGCGGACGGACTCCTCCATGCTCCGGCTGTCCGATCTCATCCAGGAACGCAGCCGGAAGAACGCCGAACTCGACTCCTCCGCCGCCGCGGTGCGCGCCCAGGTCGACCGTCTCGCCAAGCGCGACAGCGGCAGCAGCAGCGCGGAGAACCGGAAGCTGTCGGGCCTGGAGAAGGACGCCGGCACCAAGAAGGTCTCGGGTGCGGGCCTCACCGTCACCCTCGACGACGCACCGCCCAACGCCACCGCCCAAGTCCCCGGAGTCCCCGAGCCGCAGGCCAACGACCTCGTCATCCACCAGCAGGACCTCCAGGCCGTCGTCAACGCGCTCTGGAAGGGCGGCGCCGAGGGCATCAAGATCATGGACCAGCGGCTGATCTCCACCAGCGCCGTGCGCTGCGTCGGCAACACCCTGATCCTCCAGGGCCGCGTCTACTCGCCCCCGTACAAGGTGACGGCGGTCGGCGACCGCAAGGCGCTGCAGAAGGCACTGGACAGCTCGTCCGCGATCCAGAACTACCTTCAGTACGTGGACGCGTACGACCTCGGCTGGAAGGTCGACGAACGCAAGTCCGTGAGCCTGCCCGGTTATTCGGGCACCGTCGATCTGCACTACGCGAACCCGACCGGGTGACGGGGTCCGCACAGCGGGCGTACTTGGCCGACTGGGCCACTTCCGCCTCCCGCTGCCCCGTACTCTGGAGGGCGCGCCCGCGAGGCGCGCACGGATGGCACGGAAGGGACGGCACGCAGGGATGTACGGCTGGATCTGGCGGCATCTGCCCGGCAACACATTCGTGCGGGCGCTGTGCGCGCTGGTGCTCGCGCTCGGCGTCGTGTTTCTCCTCTTTCAGTACGTCTTCCCCTGGGCGGAGCCGCTGCTGCCGTTCAACGACGTGACCGTCGACGGCGGTGGGAGCTGATGGGCGCCGCCCGCATCCTCGTCGTCGACAACTACGACAGCTTCGTCTTCAACCTGGTGCAGTACCTGTACCAGTTGGGCGCCGAGTGCGAGGTCGTACGGAACGACGAGACCGAACTGCGGCACGCGGACGAGGGGTTCGACGGAGTGCTCCTCTCTCCCGGGCCCGGCACGCCCGAACAGGCCGGTGTCTGCGTGGAGATGGTGCGGCACTGCGCGGCGGGCGGGGTGCCGGTCTTCGGCGTCTGCCTCGGCATGCAGTCGATGGCCGTCGCCTACGGCGGCGTCGTGGGCCGTGCGCCCGAGCTGCTGCACGGCAAGACCTCCGAGGTCTCGCACGAGGGCGCGGGCGTCTTCGCGGGCCTGCCCTCGCCGTTCACGGCCACGCGCTACCACTCGCTCGGTGTGGACGGCGCCGAGATGCCGGACGAGCTGGAGGTGACGGCGCGTACCGGCGGCGGTCTCGTCATGGGGCTGCGCCACCGCGAACTGCCCGTCGAGGGCGTGCAGTTCCACCCGGAGTCCGTGCTGACGGAGTGGGGTCATCTGATGCTCGCCAACTGGCTCGCCGACTGCGGCGACACGGGCGCCGTCGAGCGCGCCGCCGGGCTCTCCGGGGTGCGCGCCGTCGCCGCCGCCGGGGGCACGGCCGCGGGGGGCAGGTGACGGGGATGCCCCCCGAGGGGGAGAACGCCTACGGTCCGTACGGGGATCCGTACCAGGACGCGTACGGCGATCCGTACGGCGAGCGGGACGAGGGCGATCCGTACAGTCCCGGTGCCGCACGCGGGAGTTGGGGCACCGGACAGGGTGCGGACTTCCAGCGGGCGGTCGACGCGCTCGACGACCCGCTGAGCGATCCGCTGCCCGGACAGCGGCCGGGGCAGCGGCGGCAGGAGCAGGAGTACGGCGGAGGGCGCCGGCAGGCCGCGCCGCAGGGCTATGGCGCGCAGGGTTACGGGTCCCAGGGCTACGCATCCCAGGGGTACGGCTCCCAGGGCTACGCGGCGCCGGGATACGGCGGTGCGCAGGAGTACGGGTCCCAGGGGTACGGCTCGCAGGACCACGGCGCGGATGCGGGTGCGGGTGCGTACGACCGGCACGCACAGCAGGCACCGCAGCAGTCGCCGCAGGCGCAGGGCTGGCAGCCGGGCGGTCAGGAGGAGGTCTCGCCCTGGTTCCGTCCGCACCGGGAACCGGACGCGGCGCAGCAGGAGGGCCCGGGGGGCCCGTCCGCTCCCGCCGGGCGCCGGCACGGGCGGGACGAGGGGCACCAAGTCCCGTACGGCGGCGGGCAGTCGGGCACCTCCGCGCACTGGCAGGGACCGCAGAGCCCCGTGGACCCGGGGACGGCGTCGGGGCCGCCGGTACGCGGGCCGCAGCGCCCCGTACAGGGCTGGAACCAGGCCGGGGCACCG
>NZ_LJGW01000310.1 GCF_001751255.1 Streptomyces nanshensis
CTCACCCCGCCCGCACCGGCGGCGCCGCCCGCCCGGGCCAGCAGCCGGGACCGTATGCGCGGCCGCCGGATCACCCAGGCCGCGGCCGTCGTCGGCGTGTGCTCGGCGGCGATGGCGTTCGCCTACGCGCAGGGACTCGTGCCGAACCTGTCCGAACTCGCGGGCGAAGTGCCCTCGGAGAAGGCGCCGTCCACGTCCCAGCCCCGCGATCCCGGGCCCTCGGAGTCCGACCGCGGCACCCCGTCCCCGTCGCCCTCCGGGTCGAAGGGCGACGACGGCAAGAAGCCGCCGCCCGACGAGGGCCGTGACCGCAAGCCCTCCTCTCCCCCGCCCGCGCCCGCCGTGAAGGGCGCCGCGCTGGAGTGGCTCTTCGACGGCAAGGACGCCGACGGCCCGGTGGCGAAGGACAGTTCGGGCAACGGCCGGAACGGGACGCCGAAGGGCGACCCGCTGCCGAAGCCGCTGGCCGGCGGCGGACTCGTCTTCGCCGGGCAGCAGTCGGTGACCTCGCGCGGACCGGTCCTCGACACCGACCGCAGCTTCTCGGTCTCGGCACGCGTCAAGCTGAACAGCACCGACGAGTACCAGACCGTCGCCAGCCAGGACGGCACCGAGATCAGCTCCTTCCAGCTCCAGTACGACGCGGTGGAGAAGCGCTGGGAGATGCGGATGCACCGTACGGACTCCAAGACCTCGCGCGCCGACGAGGCGGAGTCCGACGACGCACCGCGTGCCGGGCGCTGGACCTCGCTGACCGGGGTGTACGACGCCGGGGACGAGCGGATCCGGCTGTACGTCGACGGTGAGCTGGAGGGGTCCGTGCACCGGGACGGCGACAACAGCACCGAGGGCGAATTCGCCGTCGGCAGGGCCCAGTTGGGCGACGGGTTCATCCGCGGGCTCGACGGGACGGTCTCCGAGGTACGCGCCTTCCCCCGCGCGCTCACGGGCAAGGAGGCCGCGAGGCTCGCGGAGGACGGCGACGGCTGAGCCCGCCGCGACGGCGGAAGTACGGCGCGTACCCGCGGCCAGCGGCCGGCCTACGGGCGTGCCCGCGAGCCGGGCCTCCGCGGCCGCCACCTCCGCATACGGTGTCCCGGCCGGGACCGGGAACCGGGACCAGAGGACGGGTACGGGGCCGGCCCGGGAGCCGAACGGGCCGCCGCCGTCCGCCCGTCCGACGTCCGTCACCCGACGTCCGTCGCCCCTCGCCCGTCGCTCGCCCGGCCCCCCTCACCCGTCGACCACGTCTCATACCACCATCACGGGAGCAGCCATGCGTCAGACCCGTCTCACCGCCGAGCCGGCCGAATACACCGGCGCCCGCGAGGAGTTGCGGCAGGCCGAGATCGAACTGATGCGGCAGCGGGAGCGGGTCGCCGCCCTGCGCCGCGAACTGCCGCCAGGGCCCGTCGTCGAGGACTACGTCTTCGAGGAGGGCCCCGCCGATCTGGACGCCGGTGACGCACCCGTACGGACGGTCAGCCTCGGCGAGCTGTGCGACACCCCGGGACGGGACCTGATCGTCTACCACCTCATGTACGGCAAGCGGCAGACCGAGCCGTGCCCGATGTGCACGATGTGGATCGACGGCTTCAACGGGGTGGCACGGCACATCGCGCGCAACGCCGACCTCGTGATCGTCGCCGCGGCCGGACTGCCCGAGCTGCGCGCGCACGCCCGTGACCGCGGCTGGCGGAATCTGCGGCTGCTCAGCGCCGGGGCCGGCACCTTCAAGTACGACCTGGGCAGCGAGGACGCCGACGGCGAACAGGACTCGACGGTCTCGGTGTTCAGCCGCGACGATGCCGGTCCCGTACGCCACGTCTACTCCGCGCACCCGCGCATGGCCGACGACGTCGCCGAGCGCGGCATCGACCTGCTCAGCCCGGTCTGGCACCTGCTCGACCTGACCCGGCAGGGGCGGGGCGAGTGGTACGCGGGGCTGGACTACTAGCCACGCGATACGGGACGCACGTCCGCTACGTGCCGGGTGCCAGATCGCGCCGGTACCAGGTGCCCTGCTGACCGCCGACGGAGGACGGGTCGGCCGGGCCGTCCGCGACGAACCCGGCCTTGACCAGCACCTTGTGGGACGCGGCGTTGTCGTGCGAGACGGCCGCGCGCAGGGTGTGCAGCCCGTGCCGCGCCGCCGCCAGCCGGCACAGCTCGCGGACGTACGCCGTGGCCGTACCGCGGCCCGCGACATGCTGCGCGACCCGGTAGCCGAGTTCGGCGCTGCCGTTCTCCAGGTCGTAGAGGTTGAACCGGCCCAGGACCGAACCGTCCTCGGCGACGAGTACGTAAAAGGCGCAGACGCCGGCCTCCTGCTCGGCGAGCAACGCGCCGTACCGGTCGGCGAACCGGTCGAAGTAGGCGTCCCCGCGGTCGGAGACGGAGGCGGCGAAGTAGGTGCGGTTCGCCAGCTCGAAGGCGAGGACCGCCGGGGCATGGCCGGCGTGCAGCCGATGCAGTTCGGGCACCGCGTCACCGTATCCGCGCGGTGCGCCGGGGTCGTCCGGATTTCCGCCGGCGGGCGGCGGGCGGCGTATGGCCAGGCTACCGGCTACCGGCTCTCGCCCGCGCCCGCCTCCGCCTCTGCCTCTGCCTCTGCCTCTGCCTCTGCCTCTGCCTCTGCGAGCACCTCACGGAGCCTGCGGGCGAACGCCTCCGGCTGCCCGGCGTAGCCGAACTCCCCGTCGACGAAGCCCCCGTGGTGGCTCGGGAAGACCGCCGGGCGGTGGCCGAGCAGCGCCGCCGTCGCCTGCGCGGTGCGGCCGGTGAAGGTGTCTCCGGTCTCCTCGCCGACGGCGATCACGATGCGCGTACGGGCCGCGGCGAGCGCGGCGGCGTCGGGCCGGTGGTCGCTGACCGCCCAGGAGCGGTCGGAGAGCAGCGGGTCCTCGCGGCTGCCGTCGTCGTCGGCGGGCAGCCCGAACGCGGCCGGATCCGGCGCAGGCCGGGCGAAGAAGTCGTCGGTGTACTCGCCGGGCCAGGACGTCATCGCGATGAACGCCGCCATCCCGGCGCCCCAGCCCCGCTCCTCGTACACGTCCCGTACGGAGGCCCGCGCACGCTCCGCCGCCGCGGCGTCGGGCAGCACCGGGACGAGCGGGGGCTCGTGTGCGACGAGGGCCGTCACGTCGCCGGGGTGGGCCGCGACGAGCGCCAGCGCCGTCACCGCGCCGCCGCTGCTCGCGAACATCTCGACGGGACCGGCGTCCAGCGCGTCGATCAGGGCGTGCACATCGGCGGCCTGGGTGCCGGGCGCATGGTCCGTACGGCCGTCGGTGCGCGTACTGCGGCCGATGCCGCGCGGGTCGTACGTGACCACGGTGCGGTCGGTGAAGTACGCGGCCAAAGCGCGGAATCCGGAGGCGTCCATGGGCTGGCCGATCATGAGCAGCGGCGGGGCGCCGCCGGCGGGCGGCAGCGGTCCGTGGACGTCGTAGACGAGGCGGGCACCGGGGGTTTCGAGCGTGTGTGTCGTCATGGACGTACGGACCGGGCGCCCGCCGGGAACTCATCGCCCGCGCGGGAGGCCGAGATTGCCCCGAGGCGGCGGTCACGGCCCGGTCCCGGCCGCCGTCCCCCTCCCCCGTCCCTCGGTCGTTTCTTGTTCATCGTGCCGGTCCGCACCTGCTGAACACGCCTGTCGCGGTGTTGCATGCGGTGACCACGCCACGGGTCGCCCGCCGTACCGTCCCGCCGAACGGCGCTGCCGGACGGCGGGCGCGCGGCGTGAACCACACAGGGGAGGGTTCACGCCGCGGTCCGTGCGCGCGGGGAGACGCTCAACTCATCGAGAGGACACACCACATGAACCGCTCACGCCTCCGCGGCGCCGCCTACGGTGCCGCCGCGGCCGGGCTGCTCGCCCTGGCCGCCCTTCCGTTCGACGCCTCGGCGACGGACGCCGCCGGGGACACCGGCAAGGACAAGGGCGCGGCGGCGGCCCCCGCCGCGGGTTCCACTGCGGGCGCCGCGGACGACGGCGACACCGCCGCGGAGCGCTTCGGCTGGGGCAAGCCCGTGCCGGAGGGCACCGACGAGTTCGACTACGGCTCCGCCGACAAGCCGGAGCCGCCGGACACCGCCAAGTGGGAGCTGCCCGGCGGGCCCGGCGAGTGCGGCGAGGGCCACGACGGCAACGGCCGCCGCTGCACCGACAACAGCCAGGTCGTCGGCGGCAAGCTGCGGCAACTCGGCGCGGAGAACGGCGACTCGGGCTGGATGGCATCCAAGTTCGGCCAGCGCTACGGGCGTTGGGAGGCACGGGTGCGCTCGGAGGCCACCGGCGCGGACAGCGAGCGCACCTACCACCCGCTGCTGATCCTCTGGCCGGACTCCAACCGCTGGCCGCAGGACGGGGAGTACGACTTCCTGGAGAACACCGCACCGGGCGAGAAGTGCGCCAAGGCGTTCATCCACTACCCGCACGACCCGAACGCGGAGGTGCAGCAGGAGCCCGCGGAGAGCTGCGGCGTGAACCTCACCGAGTGGCACAACGTGGCCGTCGAGTGGACGCCCGACCACGTCAAGGGATTCGTCGACGGCAAGGAGTGGTTCAGCTTCTCCGGCGGCGAGAACGACGTCCGCGACTGCATCCAGTGCGCGCCCTCGATGCACCAGACGATTCAGCTCGACAACTTCTTCGGGGAGGGCATGCAGACCGCCGCCTACGAAGTCGACTGGACCCGGGCGTACTCCATCGACGGTGTCAGCGAACCGGCCGCCCGCTCCTGACCGTTCGCGGTCGCCGGAACCCGGTGGTGCCACCCGGCGGCACCACCGCACGCGGGCGCCGGACGGCGACGGCGCCCCTCGGCCGTCGCCCCGCGAGCCCCGGAGGACCGTACGGGGCTCACTCGCTGCGCCCGCGCCTCAACCGCCCCCGCACGGCGCCTCGTACGGGACCTGCGGCAGACGGACCCGCCACTCCGCGGGCGTCAGCACACCGCGTGAGCGCGCGCAGACGCCCGCCGCCGCCTCGTCCGCGTCCAGCGTCCACAGCCGTGCCGTGAGGTCGAAGCCGGCGCTGGCGAGGGTGGAGCCGTCCGGGGCGAAGGCCACCGAGGAGACGCTGCCGGTGTGCCCGGTCAGCGGCTGACCCCAGGCGCGGGCGTGCGCGGGGTCCGCCACGTCCCACAGCCGTACGGTCTCGTCGTCGCCCCCGCTGGCCACCCGCTCGCCGTCCGGGCTGAACGCGACCGTACGGACGGGCTGTTCGTGCCCCTTCAGCATCCGCACGGCCGGATGTGCGCGGACGGACCCGGCCACGTTCCACAGCCGCACGGTGCGGTCGTCGCCGCCGCTGGCCAGCGTCCGGCCGTCCGGGCTGAACGCGACGGCGCCGACGCTCTCCCGGTGGCCCGTCAGCGTGCGCAGCGCGCGCGGCGGCCTGTGCCCG
>NZ_LJGW01000338.1:0-13002 GCF_001751255.1 Streptomyces nanshensis
TGCGGGCGGCCCCGTCCGCGGCGGAGGTGCGCGGTGCGTCCGGGGGCAGCGCCCGCGAGCCGCGCAGGGGAAGGCGTCCGGCGGTCCGCCGCAGGTCGCCTATCCGGTGCGTACGGCCGTCGACGCGCAGCAGCGCACCCGGAGCGAAGGGACGCAGCTCCAGCGCGGCCAGGGCCGGCAGCCGGCGGAACTCGGGCCAGTCGCCGCACAGCAGCCGTCCGCCGTGGTCGAGCAGATAGCCGTCGACGTTCTCCGTGGCCATGCGGCCGCCGACGCGGGAGGAGGTCTCCAGCACCGTGACCGTCAGCCCCGCGTCCGTGAGATGGTGCGCGGCGGCCAGACCCGCCAGGCCCGCGCCGACGATGACGACGTCGGCGTCCGGGGTCCGTGTACGACCGGAGCGTGCTGCTTCGCTGGAGCGCACGATGCCTCCCGTGGTCGGCGCGCGGTGCGGGGCCGTGCTGTCTCCGTACTGCCCTCTCCGGCGCTGGTGAACCGTGAGGATCCGGACTCTACGCAGGCGCCCCGTCGCGGTCAGTGGCACACGGGCAGAGCACGGGCGCACAGCGGTCGCACACCGCTTCGATCAGGCCGCCGGCCCGGCATGCGGGCAGCCCTCGCCGCCCTCGGCCGTGCCGTCAGCGCAGTGCGGCGCGTACCGCGTCCTCGATGCCGGGAAACGCAAAACCGAACCCGGACTCCAGCAGCCGCTTCGGCACCACGCGCTGGCTGCCCAGCACGTCCTTGGAGAACTCGCCGAGCGCCGCGCGCAGCACCGGCGCCGGTACGGGGAAGAGCGTGGGGCGGTGCAGCACCCGGCCCATGGCGGCGGTGACCTCGCGGTTGGTGACGGGCTCGGGCGCGGTGAGGTTGAACGGACCGGACAGATCGTCCCGGTCCAGCAGATGACGCAGCGCGGCGATGTGGTCGTGCAGCGCGATATGGCTCCAGTACTGGTCGCCGCTGCCCATGCGGCCGCCGACACCCGCACGGAAGATGCGGAACAGCGGCCCCCATGCCCCGCCGTCGCGCGCGACGACCAGACCGGTGCGGGCGAAGACCGTACGGATCCCGGCCTCCTGCGCGGCGGCGGCCGCCTCCTCCCACTCCTGGCAGACGCCGGCGAGGAAGTCGTCGCCGGGCGGCGCGCTCTCGTCGACGGCGCGGGTGCCGGTGTCGCCGTAGTAGCCGATGGCGGAGCCGACGATCAGCGTGCGGGGCGGCTCGTCGAGCGAGGCGAGGGCGTCGGCGATCGCGGCGGTGCCCAGCACACGGCTGTCGCGGATCTCCTTCTTGTACGCGGGAGTCCAGCGCCGGTCCCCGACGCCCGCCCCCGCGAGATGGACGACGGCGTCGCACCCGGCGAGCCCCGCGGTGTCCACGTACTGGCCTTTCGGGTCCCACATCACCTCGGAGGGCGGCGGCCCGCCCGCCGGTCCGCGGCCCGCGCTCTCGTAACGCCTGGCGTCCTGGGCGGCGCGCCGTACGAGACGCACGATGTCGTGCCCGTCCGCACGCAGCGAGCGGGAGAGAGCCGTGCCGATGAGCCCGGTGGAACCGGTGACCGCGATACGCATGGGGTCATCCTGCCGTCAACGTCCCTCCCGTTGAAACGCCCCGCACGGGGCGGCTGTTGAGAAGGGGTGACGGGGCGGCGGATCCGACCGGTGCGGGGTACGCGCGGGGCGCGGTGCGGGGCATCGCACGCGTGTCAGCCGCGGAAGCGGTCCCAGAGTTTGGGGAGGCGTTCGGCGAGCGCGGTGTCGTCCTCCAGGTTGAGGGAGACGCCGGTCGGGTCCTCGGGCGGCTCGGGCAGGCCGAGGTCGGGCATCACGATGCCCGTCAACTGCTCGTACGCCTCGTCCGCGGCGTAGCCGAGATCCTCCGCGTCGCCGTCGAGTTCCTCGTCGAAGCCTTCGAGGACGTCGGCGAGGGAGTCCGCGTCGTGCGCCGCGCTCTCGAAGACCTCGCGGCCCTGGCCGATGAGCCAGCAGCGGAACGCGTCGAAGGCGTCGTCGCTGACGCCGTCCAGCAGGATCCAGGCGGCGGCCCACAAGTCCCACTGGTTCGCGCGGTTGTAGCGGGACTCGAAGTGGCGGGCGAAGAACGTCACGGCGTCCGGATCGAGACGCGTCAGCCGCTCGATGAGCAGGTCTGCCTGCTCCTCGGGGTCGCCCTCGGCGTCCTCGCGGGTGGAATCGATCAGCGCCCAGAACTCGGTCTCGTCCATCACGAACACAGCATCCGCCTCTTACCCGCCGGACGCACGTGGACTCTCTCGGATGCCGCCTTGTCGTTACCGGGGCGCGTCAACGTCTCAATGTGCGTTTGGTGTGACCATCCGATGCGTCGGATGTGGCGGCGGGTCCGTACGGGCCGCGCGTCCGGTCCGTGTCCGGTCCGCGTCCGGTCGGTGTCTGGTCTGCGTCCGCCCTCGTACGCGACGTGCACCCGCCGCGCAAAGCAGGACAGCGGATGTCGTCATTCGGTGCGAGCGTGCGGCGGGTGGTCCGTGCACCGTACGGACCGGACGTGAGAGGGAGGACGAACGGTGAGTACGACACGAGCGCTGGCGGGCAGGGTCGCGCTGGTCGCGGGCGCGACGCGGGGATCGGGCCGGGCGATGGCCGTGGCGCTGGGGGCCGCGGGCGCGACCGTCTATGTGACGGGACGGACCACACGGGAGCACGTCAGCGAGGTCGGCCGGGCGAGCGAGACGATCGAGGGCACCGCCGAGCTGATCGCCGGGGCGGGCGGCACCGGCGTCGCCGTACCCGCCGACCATCTGGAACCGGAGCAGGTGCGCGGCGTCGTCGAGCGCATCGACCGCGAACAGGGCCGTCTCGACGTCCTCGTCAACGACATCTGGGGCGGCGACCACCTCGTGGAGTGGGACAGGAAGATGTGGGAGCACGACCTGGAGAAGGGTCTGCGGATCCTGCGGCTGGGCGTCGAGAGCCACATCGTCACCAGCCGGTACGCGGTCCCGCTGCTCGTCCGGCGGCCGGGCGGGCTGGTCGTCGAAGTGACCGACGGCACCGAGGAGTTCAACGGTCAGCACTACCGCAGGCCCTTCTACTACGACCTGGCCAAGTACGCGCCGCTGCGGATGGCCCGCGCTCTGGCCGAGGAGCTGCCGGAGCACGGGGCGACCGCCGTGTGCCTCACGCCCGGCTGGCTGCGCTCCGAGGCGATGCTCGACACGCACTTCGAGGTCACGGAGGAGAACTGGCGCGACGGCGCCGCACGGGACCCGCACTTCGCGATCTCCGAGTCGCCCGTCCTGGTCGGGCGGGCCGTGGCGGCGCTCGCCGCCGACCCCAACGTGGCCCGGTTCAACCAGAGTTCGCTCTCCAGCGGCGGGCTCGCACGCGAGTACGGCTTCACCGACGCCGACGGCTCGGCGCCCGACGCCTGGCGCTACATCGCCGAGGTGCAGGAGGCGGGCAGGCCCGCGGATGTGACCGGCTACCGCTGATCCGGGGGCGCGCCGGCGTCCGCCGCGGGCCCGTAGTGCGCGGCCATGCGCCGCGCCGCCTCCGCGAACCGGGCGCGCAGCGCGGGCGGTTCGAGCACCTCGCACTCCGGGCCGAGGGCGAGGAGCTGGGTGTGGGCGACGTCGAGGGACTCCACGGCGAGGACGACGGTGACCCGGCCGCCGGTCCCGCCGTGCCTCTCGCCGTCGCCCGTCTCCTCCGCCGTGCCCGTCTCTTCCCCTGTCTCTTCTGTCTCTTCTGCCGTGCCCGGATCCTCCGCCGTCGTAAGCGCCTCCGCCGTCGTCAGCGCCTCCTCCGCCGCCCGCGCGTCGGTCACATACCGCAGCCTCCGCGTGCCTGCGGGCGTCAGCCGGAGCACGACCCTGTCCCGCAGGATCGACCGCGCGAACGCCGCGGAGCGCTCCTCCCAGAAGGCCGGCAGGTCGAACTCCTCGTCCCGTACGAAGCGTTGGCCTGTCTCCTCGACGCCGCTGACCCGGTCGGCCCGGTACACCCGGAGGTCGCCGCTCTCCCGTACACGTGCCGCCAGATACCACACCCCCGCCTTCAGCACGAGGCCGTACGGCTCCACCTCCCTCCCCCTGGGCCTTGCGGCCCGGGAGGTACCCCCAACCTCGGTCTCCCGGCGCCGGTAGCGCATCCGCACCACGCGGTCGTCCCACACCCCGTCGGCCAGCGCGGGCAGATGCGGCGGCGGCTCCTGCGGCGGCTGCCACCAGCCGGGAGCGTCCAGATGGAAGCGCTGGGCGGCCGAGCGGTGGGCGTCGCTCAGCTCGGGGAGCAGCGCGGCCGAGACCTTCAGCCGTGCCGCCGACGCCGCGTCCGCGAGGCCCATCTCCCGCAGCGCGCGCGGCACTCCGGACAGGAACAGCGCCTCGGCCTCGCTGCGCGCTATGCCCGTCAGCCGGGTGCGGTAGCCGCCGACGAGCCGGTAGCCGCCGCTGCGGCCGCGGTCTGCGTAGACGGGGACGCCCGCCTCGGAGAGGGCCAGTACGTCGCGGGAGACCGTACGTTCGGAGACCTCCAGCTCGGCGGCGAGTTCGGCGCCCGTCATGGCACGCCGGGTCTGGAGCAGAAGCACCATCTTGATCAGCCGGGCCGCGCGCATGCGAGCATTCTGCGCCGCGCCGCCCGGCTCGTGAACCGCCGCGGTGCCGGGGGCGGACGGCGGGGGACGCGGTGCCGGGTACGGGCCGTCCATGACGTGTGCGCGGCGCCCGCCCGTCGGCCACGGGTGAGCGCCGCGCACACGGTCAACTCCGGGGTCAGGCCAGGCCGTACGCCTCCGCCGCCCGCTGCACCGTCTCGTGCTTGACCTCGCCCCGGCGCGCGAGCTGCGCTAGGGCCGCCACGACCACCGACTCGGCGTCGACGCCGAAGTGGCGGCGTACCGCCTCCCGCGTCCCGGAGAGCCCGAAGCCGTCCGTGCCCAGCGACGTCCAGTCCTGCGGCACCCACTGGCTGATCTGGTCCGGCACGGCGCGCATCCAGTCGCTGACCGCGAGCACCGGGCCCGGTGCGTCCTCCAGCACGCGCGTGACGTACGGCGTGCGCTCCTCGCCCCGCAGGCGCGCGGCGTCGCACTCCAGCGCGTCCCGGCGCAGTTCGCTCCAGGAGGTCGCCGACCACACGTCCGCGGTCACGCCCCACTCCTCGCTCAGCATCCGCTGCGCGTCCAGCGCCCAGTGGATCGCCGTGCCGCTGGCCAGCAGTTGGGTGCGGGGAGCGCCCGGCTCCGCCGCCTCGCCCTCGGCGAAGCGGTAGAGGCCCTTGAGGATGCCCTCCTCGACGTCCTCGCCCGCGGGCTGCGGCGGCTGCACCTTCGGCTCGTTGTAGACCGTGAGGTAGTAGAGGACGTCCTCGTTGCGGGACGGATCGGGCCCGTACATCCGGCGCAGCCCGTCCCTGACGACGGCGCCGACCTCGAAGGCGAACGCCGGGTCGTACGTGATCACCGCCGGGTTCGTCGAGGCCAGCAGCGGCGAGTGCCCGTCGGCGTGCTGAAGCCCCTCGCCGGTCATCGTCGTACGGCCCGCGGTGGCGCCGATGACGAAGCCGCGGCCCAACTGGTCGGCCAGCGCCCAGAACTGGTCGCCGGTGCGCTGGAAGCCGAACATCGAGTAGAAGATGTAGAAGGGGATCATCGGCTCGCCGTGCGTCGCGTACGACGTCGCCGCCGCGGTGAAGTCCGCGAGCGAACCGGCCTCCGTGATGCCCTCGTTGAGGATCTGGCCGTCCGCCGACTCCTTGTAGTAGAGGAGCTGGTCGCGGTCGACCGGGTCGTAACCCTGCCCGAGCGGCGAGTAGATGCCGGCGGACGGGAAGAGCGACTCCATCCCGAAAGTGCGCGCCTCGTCGGGCACCACGGGCACCCACCGCCTGCCGGTCTCCTTCTCCCGCATCAGGTCCTTCACCAGCCGTACGAACGCCATGGTCGTGGCGATCTCCTGGCTGCCCGACCCCTTCTTCAGCGACTCGAAGGGTTTCGCGGACGGCTCGGGCAGGGCGACGGGGTGCACCTTGCGCGCGGGCGCGGGACCGCCGAGTGCGGCCCGCCGCTCCTGGAGGTAGCGCACCTCCGGGGAGTCCGGGCCCGGGTGCGCGTACGGCACCAGCTCGTCGTCCAACTCGCTGTCCGGGATGGGGAGTTCGAGGAGGTCGCGCATCGCGCGGAACTCCTTGCCGGTCAGCTTCTTCATCTGGTGGTTGGCGTTGCGTGACTCGAAGCCCGGGCCCAGCGTCCAGCCCTTGACGGTCTGGGCGAGGATCACGGTCGGCGCGCCCTTGTGCTCGACGGCCGCCTTGTACGCCGCGTAGACCTTGTGCGGCTCGTGGCCCGCGCGCGAGGTGTGGAAACAGGCCGTGATCTTCGCGTCCGACAGCAGCTTCGCCATCTCGGCGAGCGCCGGGTCGGCGCCGAAGAAGTGCTCCCTGATGTAGGCGGCGTCGCGGGTCGCGTACGTCTGGAACTGCGCGTCGGGCACCTCGCGCAGCCGCCGTACGAGCGCGCCGGTGACGTCGAGCTGGAACAGCTCGTCCCATGCGGCGCCCCACAGGGACTTGACCACGTTCCAGCCGGCGGCGCGGAACTGGGCCTCCAGCTCCTGCACGATCTTGAAGTTGGCGCGTACGGGCCCGTCGAGGCGCTGCAGATTGCAGTTCACGACGAACGTGAGGTTGTCGAGCTGCTCGCGCCCCGCCAGGGCGAGCGCGGCGGTGGACTCCGGCTCGTCCATCTCACCGTCGCCGAGGAACGCCCAGACGTGGGAGGACGAGGTGTCCTTGATGCCGCGGTGCGTGAGATAGCGGTTGAACCGCGCCTGGTAGACGGCGTTGATCGGGCCGATGCCCATCGAGACCGTGGGGAACTCCCACAGCCAGGGCAGCCGGCGCGGATGCGGGTAGGAGGGCAGCCCGTGGCCGCCCCCGGCGCCGTCCGGGGCCGCCGTCTCCTGGCGGAAGCGGTCGAGGTCGGCCTCGGTGAGGCGGCCGTCGAGGAAGGCGCGGGCGTAGACGCCGGGGGAGGCGTGGCCCTGGATGTAGAGCTGGTCGCCCGAACCGCCGGAAGCCGCGTCGTCCTTGCCGCGGAAGAAGTGCTGGAAGCCCGTCTCGTACAGCCACGCGGCGCTCGCGAACGTCGCGATGTGGCCGCCGAGTCCGAAGCGGCTGCCGCGGGTGACCATGGCGGCGGCGTTCCAGCGGTTCCAGGCGGTGACGCGGGACTCCATCGCCGGGTCGCCGGGGAAGTCCGGCTCGGCCGCGGTCGGGATCGTGTTGACGTAGTCCGTCTCCAGCGGACGCAGATCGCTGCGCGAGGCGTGCTCCAGCACACGCCGCATCAGGTACGCGGCCCGCTCGGGCCCGGCGTTCTCGATGACGGCGTCCAGCGACTCCCGCCACTCTGCGGTCTCCTGCGGGTCGCGGTCCTGGAGCTGGTCGAGCTCGCTCGGACGGTTGCGTACGGGGTGGGGCATGGTGGCCACCTTCCGGACGGGACGGACGGGGGTGAGGGGAGGCGCGGACTGCTGCGGGCGCGGGGGCTCCGCCGGGCGCGGGGCCCTCCGCGGTGCGGGACTCCCTGACGGGCAGGACAGGGTGAGCCCAGCAGTTGGACTGTACGCCCGCGATCGATGATCGATCAAAGCTTCCCGTGAAATTGGCATTCCGTGCCTCGGAAGTCGGCACGCAGTGTCGGGCGGTGAGGGGGCGCGGGGAGGGGCGGGATCGGGCGGGCTATGGGCCCGTCGTCGTATGGCATAGGAAGTGCCATACTTGCGCCCATGGACGACGACGCGGACCTCACCCCGGGCGCCGGCCCGAGCAGCGGCATCTCCGTCACCCTCAGCGCCGGCACGCTGCGGGCGATCCGTGAGCGCGTCGGCCGCCGGGGCGTCTCCGGATATCTGGAGCGTGCGGCACAGCGGCAGATCGAGCGGGAGAACCTGGACGAGCTCGTCGCCGAGTTCGACGACACCCACGGCCCGGCCGACCCGGAGGCCGTGGCGGCCAAGCGTGCCAAGCTCACCGCCCCCGCGTCCGAGCCCGGGACCGCCGCGTGAGCGGAGTCCTCCTCCTCGACAGCGAGGGGCTGGCCAAGGCTGTTCAGCGGGACTGCGAGGTGCACGAGTGGCTCACGGCGGCTCGCGACGCGGACCTTCCGGTCGTCACATCCGCCGCCGTCCTCGTCGAGGCGATCCACCCGAGGATCGATGACGCCGCGCTGAAGTGGACGCTCTCCCGGCTGCGCGTCGAGCCGGTCACGCAGGACGTCGCGCGGTCCGCGGCGGCGCTGTTGCGGGACGCGGGTCTGCACGGGCACAAGTACGCCATCGACGCCATGGTGTGCGCGACCGCCCTCGCGCAGCGGGGCCGTGTGACGATCCTGACCTCGGACGTGCAGGACCTCGGACTGCTGACAGCGGAACACCCCCGAGTGGTCGCCGAAAAGGTCTGATCGCCGGCGACCGACGGGGCAAGTCCCAGGCGCGCAGCCGGAGTTCAGAGGGCGAACAGCCGGGCCGCGTTGTCGTGGCAGACCGCGCGGAGCCAGTCACGGCCGAGGCCGGTGGCCTCCAGGCAGCGCAGCGCCTCCGCGTACGTGTACGGGATGTTGGGGAAGTCCGTGCCGAGCAGGACGCGGTCGCCCAGCGCCGCCAGCCGCGGCAGCGCCTCCCGCGGGAAGGGCATCGCCGCCTCGGCGAACGGCGTGAAGGCCATCGTCGTGTCCAGCATGACCTTCTCGTAGCGCTCGGCCAGGCCGAGGAACTCCTCGTACTCCGGCATCCCCAGGTGCGCGACGATCAGCGGCAGCCGCGGATGGCGGGCGAGCAGGGAGGCGATCGGCCCGGGCCCGGTGTGGGCGCCGGGCGCCGGGCCCGAGCCGCAGTGGGTGACGACGGGGATCTGGGCCTCGGCCAGGGTCCCCCAGACGTCCTTCAGCGTGGGGTCGTTGGGGTCGTACGCCCCGACCTGGAGGTGGCTCTTGAAGACCCGGGCGCCCTGGTCGATCGCGTGCGCCACGTCGTCCGCGGCGCACGGCTCGGCGAAGAACGTCGCCGTGTGCAGACAGTCCGGCGTCCGTGCGGCGAAATCGGCGGCCCAGTCGTTGAGCCAGCGTGCCATGCCGGGCTTGTGCGGATAGAGCATCGAGGTGAAGGCCGAGACGCCGAACTCCCGCAGCAGCGCGAGGCGTTGCTCCTCCTCGTAGCGGTACTCGATCGGCCAGGGCCGGCCGACGAGCGGGCCGCCCGAGTCGAAGTACGCCCACACCTTCTCCAGCACCCGCCGCGGCATGAAGTGGGTGTGGACGTCGATGAGGGTGTCCAGCCCCACCGAGCGCCGGAACGCCGCGACGTCGGCCGCCTCCTCCTCCACTGCCGCCACTCGTGCCGCCCTCCTGGCCGTCGCCGAACTGCCGTTTCCCGGCCAGGAGATCACGCCGGGCGGGGCGCGGGGAAGCGCGGGCGGTCGCCGCTCAGGCCCCGCTCAGGCCGCCGGGCCGCTCTCGCGGGGAGCCGGGGCGCAGCCCAGGACGTGGGCCTTGACCAGGTCGGCGATACGGGGATCGCGGCGGCGGAAGGCCTCCATGACCGCCTCGTGCTCCTCCGCGTACGACTGCTGGACGGTCCCCAGCCACCGGATCGACAGCGCCGTCCACACGCCGATGCCCAGCGACTCCCAGGTGTGCAGCAGCACGCTGTTGCCCGCCGCCCGTACCAGCTCGCGGTGGAAGGCGACCGTGTGCCGCACCTGTGCCTCGCCGTCGCCCGCGCGGTCCGCCTCGTACAGCGCGGCCACATGCGGTTCCAGCGCGGACGCGTCGCCCGCCAGGCGCGGTGCCGCCAGCTCCGCCGCGATCTGCTCCAGCCCGGCGCGTACGGGGTAGATCTCCTCCAGGTCGGCCGCCGACAACTGCCGTACCCGTACGCCCTTGTTGGTCGCCGACTCGATGAGCCGCAGCGTCTCCAGTTCGCGCAGCGCCTCGCGCACCGGGGTCTGGCTGACCTCCAGCTCCACCGCGATCCGCCGCTCGACGATCCGTTCGCCGGGCTTCCACCGCCCGCTGACGATGCCGTCCACGATGTGCTCGCGGATCTGCTCGCGCAGCGAGTGGGCGAGCGGCCGGGAGGGGGACGGTGTCGAGGTCACGGGCGGCTTCCTTCTTCCGGCTGCTGCGGGCTGCGGTCCGGCTGCGGCGGGCCCGGGAGCCGGGGCTCCGGGGCTCAGGGGATCCCGGCGGGGCGGTACTCCGACGATACGGCCCCGTAGGGTACGGGCGCGTTCCGGATCCCCGTCGGGCAGGGTGGCGGCGAGCGCCGGGGCGGCCGGGTCCGGGCTTCCGGTACGCGAGCAGAGCGACGAGGGCCGGCGAGCGATCCGGCCAGGGATCCGGTGAGGGACCCGGCGAGGGACAAGCGGCGGAGCCGGTGCTGCGCGCGCCACGTCCGAGCAGATCCGCGCCGGGCCCGTGGCACAGGTGTCCGGATCGAAATCACCGTCGTGACCTGGCTGTTGAAGCTCCTGCTTCAACACCGTGGCCGCCGCGGTGTTTGTCCGTCACAGTCCCGCCTACAGGGCGTACCTCCGCCCTGGCACCGGGGGACAGCAAGGAGGGCGGGGAGTGCGATCCCCGTCTGCGTCTGTGCGGACGGCCGCGCCGGGAACGGCAGGCAACTCCGGCCAGCCGCCGTCCGGATCAGTGCCCCCGCCTGGTCGCAACCGCAGGCGGGGGCCTTGCTGCACGCCCGCGTACGGGGCCGGTGCACCGGCTCGACACCCCGCGCGCGACGCGATGTCGACCTCCCGGGGGCGCCCCGACCCCGTACCGTCCGCCGTGCTCAGTCCCGTCCCGGATCCGGTTCGTCCGCCCGCTGCCGCAGTAACGCACCGCCGGTCGGCGTGAGTTGGTGGAAGACGCTGTTGGCGTGCCGGTGGCTGACGAGCAGTCCCGAGTCGCGCAGCACCGCCGCGTGCTGGCTCGCCGCCGAGGGGGAGACGCCGGCCTGGCGGGCGAGTTCGGTGGTGTTGGGCACCGTGGCCGCCGCCCGCAGCACCGCCGCCCGCGTGCTGCCCAGCAGCTTCTCCAGCGCGTCGCCGGACGCGGGGGCCTCCCCGGCCCCGTACGGCGTGGACATCCACCCGGGATCGTGGTCGAGGGGATAGAGGATCGTGGGCGGGAGTTCGGGATCGGCCAGCGGCACCGGCCGGTTCCACAGGAACTGGGAGGGCACCAGCAGCAGCCCCCGCCCCTGGAGGTACAGATCGCGGTCGACCGGGTGCGAGGGGATCTCCAGCACCGGCGGACGCCAGCGCATCGCGGGCCGGAAACTTGTCAACAGGCCCTGCTCGCCGCCCACTCCACCGGTGTGCAGGGCCCGTACGCGCACCGCGCGGTCGGCGGCGGCACGGCGGCGTATCGCGGGCCAGTAGGGCTTCAGCGCCCGTTCGTGATAGCGGGCGATCATCTGCCCGAGCCGGCGGCGGGCGTGCGGTGCCGCGTCCGTCAGCTCCTGCGCCCAGCTCGGCGCCCCCACACGCTCGTGCAGGATGCCCAGTTCGTAGGAGATGCGCTCGCGCGGCGTGGCGACGACCGCCTCGATGCCCTCCTCCAGACCGAGCAGACCCTCGGGCGGTGTGAGGAAGTCGGGGAAGTAGCTGGCGTCGGGCACCAGCGGCAGCAGTTGCCGTACGTCGTCCGTGCACCCGTGGCGGCGCAGCTCGGCGCGCACCCGGCGGCGCCAGTCCGCGAACGGCAGCCTCCCGTAGCGGGCCCGCAGCATGTGCAGGCTGAAGACCGTCTCCCACAGCGGGTCGGGACCCTCGGCGACGTGTGTACGCGCGAGGTCCGTACCGGTGAAGTGGATGCGCAGCATGGGGAGTTCTCCGGTGTCCGAGCCGGGCCCCGATCGTAGACGCGGACGCCGGGGCGCCGGGGGCGTTTCGGACACGGGGACGGACACGGACACGGGGGGCCGCGGCGCGCGGCCCGTCCCCCGTGGAGGCGCGAAGTCCCAGGGTTCTCCAACACGCCCCGGACGCAGGGCAGTCGGCGCCCGCCGCGTTCCCGTCCGTACGTCCGTCCGTACGGATACGCGTACGGACGACGACGGCCCCGCAGCGGGCAGCCGGAGCTGTCCGTGCGGGGCCGTGTACGACCTCTACGACCTCGTGCGGCCGTTCAGCGGTGGGTCACAGACCCAGTTCGCCTTCGAACTCGCCTGCTTCCAGGCGGGCCTTGACGTCGCCGAGATACCGCGCCGCGTCCGCCCCGTCGACCAACTGGTGGTCGTAGGAGAGGGTCAGATAGACCATGTCGCGGATGGCGATCGTCTCGCCCAGCTCGGGGTGGTCGACGACGATCGGACGGCGGACCGTCGCACCGATGCCGAGCTCCGCGACCTGCGGGTAGTTCACGATCACCGTGTCGAACAGCGCACCGCGCGAACCGGTGTTGCTGATCGTGAACGTGCCGCCGGACATGTCGTCCGGGCCCAGACCGCCTTCGCGGACCTTCTTCGCCAGCTCCGCCGTCTTACGGGCGATCCCGGCGAGGTTGAGGTTCCCGGCCTCCTTGATGACCGGGACCATCAGGCCCTTCTCGGAGTCCACCGCGATGCCGATGTTCTCGACGTCGTGGTAGGTGATCGTGCCGTCGTCGTTGAGGCGGGCGTTGACCGACGGGTGGGCCTTGAGGGCCTCCGCCGCGGCCTGCACGAAGAACGGCATCGGGGAGAGCTTGACGCCCTCGCGCGCCGCGAAGGCGTCCTTGGCGCGGGTGCGCAGCCGCATCACGCGCGTCACGTCGACCTCGACGACCGTGGAGAGCTGCGCCTGGTTGTGCAGCGCCTTCATCATGTTCTCCGCGATCACCTTGCGGATGCGCGGCATCTTGACGGTCTGGCCGCGCAGCGGAGAGGGCTCCAGCTTCGGCGACTTGGGACCCGTCGCGGCGGGCGCCGCGGCGGCCGGTGCCGCAGCGGCGGCGGACCGGGCGGCCTGCGCCGCG
>NZ_LJGW01000338.1:13515-30313 GCF_001751255.1 Streptomyces nanshensis
CCGACCTGCTTGAGCCAGCGCGTGACGGTGCCCTCGGTGACGGACTCGCCCAGCGCGGGCAGGACGACGTCCGTGCCCTCCGCCGAACCGCCGCCGCCACCGGCCGGTGCCGCCGCCGCGGGCTGCGGCTCGGGCTGCGCCTGCTGCGCGGGAGCGGGCTCGGGCTCCGGCTGGGCGGCCGGTGCCGGGGCTGCGGTCTCGCCGCCGCCCGACTGCGCGGGGGAGCCGCCGTCGTCGATGACGGCCAGCTCGGCGCCGACCTCGACGGTCTCGTCCTCGGCGACCTTGATGGAGGAGAGCGTGCCGGCGGCGGGGGCCGGGATCTCGGTGTCGACCTTGTCGGTGGAGACCTCGAGCAGCGGCTCGTCGGCCTCCACTTGCTCACCCTCGGCTTTCAGCCACCGGGTGACGGTGCCCTCGGTGACGCTCTCGCCGAGCGCCGGCAGGGTTACGGAAACCGCCATGGTTTCGGTTGCTCCTAACGGAATGGTGCGGATGCGGGTAGCGCCCGGACTCTTCCCCTGGGGCGCCGCGGGTGGTGACCCAGGCTGCGGCGCCGTCGCGGGGAGACCCCAAATCAGTCGTGGGAGTGCAGCGGCTTGCCCGCGAGGGCCAGGTGCGCCTCGCCGAGAGCCTCGCTCTGCGTCGGGTGTGCGTGGATGAGCTGCGCGACCTCGGCCGGCAGCGCCTCCCAGTTGTAGATCAGCTGAGCCTCGCCCACCTGCTCGCCCATCCGGTCACCGACCATGTGGACGCCGACCACGGCACCATCGCGGACCTGGACCAGCTTGATCTCGCCCGTGGTGTTGAGGATCTTGCTCCTGCCGTTGCCGGCGAGGTTGTACTTGAGCGTGACGACCTTGTCGGCCCCGTAGAGCTCCTTGGCCTTCTCCTCGGTGATGCCGACGGAGGCGACCTCGGGGTGGCAGTACGTCACGCGCGGAACGCCGTCGTAGTCCACCGGCACCGGGTTCAGCCCGGCCAGGCGCTCCGCGACGAGGATGCCCTCGGCGAAGCCGACGTGCGCGAGCTGGAGCGTGGGGATGAGGTCGCCCACCGCGGAGATCGTCGGCACGTTCGTACGGCAGTACTCGTCGGCGAGGACGAAGCCGCGGTCCATGGCGACCCCGGCCTCCTCGTAGCCCAGGCCCTGCGAGACCGGGCCGCGGCCGATCGCGACGAGCAGCACCTCGGCCTCGAACTCCTTGCCGTTGGCGAGGGTGACCTTGATGCCGTCGTTCGTGTACTCGGCCTTCTCGAAGAAGGAGCCGAGCGAGAAGGAGATGCCGCGCTTGCGGAAGGCGCGCTCCAGCAGCTTGGAGCTGTTCTCGTCCTCGGCGGGGACGAGGTGCGGAAGGCCCTCGACGATGGTGACGTCCGTGCCGAACGACTTCCAGGCGGAGGCGAATTCGACGCCGATGACGCCGCCGCCCAGGATGATGGCGGACTTCGGGACCCGGTCCAGGACGAGTCCGTGGTCCGAGGAGATGATGCGGTTCCCGTCGATCTCCAGGCCGGGCAGCGACTTGGGGACCGAGCCGGTGGCCAGAAGGATGTGCCGGCCCTCGTAGCGCTGGCCGTTGACGTCGACGGAGGTGGGGGAGGACAGACGCCCCTCACCCTCGACGTATGTGATCTTGCGGGAGGCGACGAGGCCCTGAAGCCCCTTGTACAGCCCGGAGACCACGCCGTCCTTGTACTTGTGCACCCCGGCCATGTCGATGCCCTCGAAGGTGCTCTTCACGCCGAACTTCTCGCCCTCGCGGGCCTGGTCGGCCAGTTCGCCGGCGTGCAGCAGAGCCTTCGTGGGGATGCAGCCCCGGTGCAGACAGGTGCCGCCCAGCTTGTCCTTCTCGATCAGGGCGACGTCCAGACCAAGCTGCGCCCCGCGCAGGGCAGCGGCATAGCCGCCGCTGCCGCCTCCGAGGATCACTAGGTCGAAAACGGTGCTGGCGTCGTTCGCCACGTCACGTCCTCCATGCATGGGTACGCCGGAGCCGGTCTCCTTCAGACCGGGCGGCTGTATTGCGGCCGCTGTACTGCTCGGCCCTGGACTCGGCTCGGTGAAGCCGTGCTGGGGCCCTGTCCTGCCGGGGACCCATCTTCGCACTTGTCGGCGGACAGCGGGACGCGGGGCTGTGTACCCGGCGGTACGGCAGCGATCGCCGAGGGCGAACCCGGCCGTACCGCAAGGGGACTTCCTGACCCACCCCTCGAAGGGAAACGGAGAGTGTGACGCTGCTCACCCCGCTCCGCGGAGCCGCCCGCCGGAGGCCGGCGGAGTCGCGGAGCGCGGCGGAGCGGCACGTGTCTCAGGGGAGTTCGCCCGCCGCGGCGCGCTCGGCGAGACGCACCAGCGTGCGCACTCCGGAGCCGGTGCCGCCCTTGGGGGTGTAGCCGAAGGCGCCCGATTCGTTGAACGCCGGTCCCGCGATGTCCAGATGGGCCCAGAGGACGTCCTCGTCGACGAACTCCTTGAGGAACAGGCCCGCCACGAGACCGCCGCCGGGACGCTCCCCGATGTTGGAGATGTCCGCGACGGGTGAGTCCATGCCCTTGCGCAGATGCGTCGGCATCGGCATCGGCCAGGACGCCTCGCCCGCGTCCTCGGCCAGTTCGTGCAGGGTGCTGCGGAAGTCGTCGTCGTTGCTGAGCACGCCGAACGTACGGTTGCCCAGCGCCAGCACCATCGCGCCGGTGAGGGTGGCGACGTCCACGACGGCGTCCGGCGACTCCTCGCAGGCGCGCGTCAGGGCGTCCGCGAGCACGAGCCGCCCCTCGGCGTCGGTGTTGAGGACCTCGACGGTCTTGCCGCTGTACATGCGCAGCACGTCACCCGGACGAGTGGCCGAGCCGGACGGCATGTTCTCGGCGAGCGCCAGCCAGCCCGTCACGTTGACGCGCAGGCCCAGGCGGGCGGCCGTGACGACGGCGGCGAACACCGCGGCGGCGCCGCTCATGTCGCACTTCATCGTCTCGTTGTGGCCGACCGGCTTCAGCGAGATGCCGCCCGAGTCGTACGTGATGCCCTTGCCCACCAGCGCCACGGACTTCTTCGCCTTGGGGTGGGTGTGCGCGATCCGCACCAGCCGCGGCGGGTTCTCCGAGCCCTTGCCGACGCCGAGGATGCCGCCGTAGCCGCCCTTGGTCAGCGCGGTCTCGTCCAGCACCTCGATGTCCAGGCTGTGCTCCTTGGCCGCCTCCTTCGCCTGCGCGGCGAAAGCGGCCGGAGTGAGGTCGTTGGACGGGGTGTTGATCAGATCGCGGGCGCGGGCGACCTCGGCCGCGAGGACCTCGGCGCGCTCGGCGGCGGCCTTGTGCGCCTTGTCGCGCGGCTTCGCGCCGAGGACGGCGACCTCCGCGAGCGGTGCGCGGGCGTCGTCCTTGTCCTCGTCCTTCTTCGCGCCCTTCGCGCCCTTGGAGTTGGCACCCTTCGCGCCGCCGTCCGCGGCCGAACTGCGGTACGTGGTGAAGGAGTACGCGCCCAGCAGTGCGCCCTCGGTCACCGCGCCCACCGCCGCGGCGTCCTCGACGGGCAGCGCGAACGCGGCCTTCTTGGTCCCGGCGAGCGCGCGGGCCGCCGTGCCCGCAGCGCGGCGCAGCGTCTCCGGGTCGTAGGACTCGTGCTTACCGGGCGCCTCGCCCAGGCCGACGGCCAGCACCACCGGTGCCTTGAGTCCGGCGGACGGCGCCGGAAGCTTCGTGGTCTCGCCCTCGCTTCCGCCCGCGCCGAGCGCCTCAAGGGTCGCGGCGAGCTTCCCGCCGTACGCCTTGTCCACGGTCTCGCCGCCGAGGGCGACCACGGGGCCCTTGGCGCTCTTGGCGACGCCGACCACGACGACGTCCGCGCGCTGGGCCGCGGGGGAGGAGGTGCTGAGAGTCAGAGCAGACACGGTGAGAGGGACCTTCTTCCTGATCGGACGCCGGAACAGCGGATCGCCGGATACAGATGAGCGGCTTCCGGCACATCGGGCATCGTATGCCGCGCATGAAGTCGTATGCGGGAGACCATACGCTCACCCCGGAC
The DNA here is from genome assembly GCF_001751255.1 of Streptomyces nanshensis. Taxonomy (GTDB): domain Bacteria; phylum Actinomycetota; class Actinomycetes; order Streptomycetales; family Streptomycetaceae; genus Streptomyces; species Streptomyces nanshensis_A. The sequence goes on from NZ_LJGW01000338.1 coordinate 17,543, forward strand.
GTCAACCCCGGGCGCCGTAGCGGAGGATGGCGGCGCGGCAGGCCCGGAACACGACCCCGTACACACCTCTGTGCCCTCAACTGCCCGCCCCCGCAGGTGCGTTCGCGGACGCCGCCCGACGCGGCGCGGGCGCCGGGGAGTTCGGCCTCGTACGCCTCCGTCTTGGGCGGGCGGCCACGGTCATCCGAAGGCGAGCACCAGGAGCGCCGTCGTGGCCGCGCACTCGGCCAGCGCCCCGAACACATCGCCCGTGACGCCGCCGAGGCGCCGGCGGCAGTGGCGCAGCAGCAGCTCGGCGGCGCCCAACGCGAGTACCACCGCGAAGAGATGGGAGACGGCGCCGAACAGCGGGTTCCACCACATGGCCACGGCGCCCGCCGCGCCGCTCGCCACGGCGACGCCCGCGCCGACGATCACCGCCGTACGCATCGGAACGGTGCCCGCGACGAGGGCGCCCAGCCCCTCGGCACGCGCGGCGGGCACACCGTCGCGCGCGGCGAGCGTGAGCGCGGTACGTGCCGTGACGGACGCGACGACGACGGCGAGCCCGCCCTGGGCCCAACCCCCTTCGGCGTACAGCTCGTTGACGACGGCGATCTGCGCCAGCAGGACGAAGAGAAGGGTGAGCACGCCGAACGGTCCGATGTCCGAGTGCTTCATGATCCGCAGCGCGTCCTCGGCGGGCTTCGCGCTGCCCAGGCCGTCGGCGACGTCCGCGAGACCGTCCAGATGCAGTCCCCGTGTGACCACCGCGGGCACGGCGACCGAGATGACGGCGGCGGGCAGGGCGGAGACGCCGAGCAGCAGCGCCAGCAGTCCGACCGCGGCCGCGGCCAGCCCGACGAGCAGCCCCGCGAGCGGCGCCCACTCCATGCCGCGGCGGGCCGAACTCCGGTCCCAGCGCGGCACGTTCACCGGAAGGACGGTGAAGGTGCCGAGGGCGAAGCGGACGCCGTCCTCGGCGGAGGCGGAGGTGTCAGGGGCGGGGCCTTCAGCGGCAGGGGCGTCGGCGTCGGCCTCCGTACGGGCGCCGGTCTCCTCCCGTACGGGCTCGGCGGAGTCGCCGGACCGCGCCGCGCGGCCGGACTCATCGGGCCCGTCGGCCGGTTCGGACCGTTCCGGGGGAGGGGGAGTGGTGTCCATCGAGGCGCAGGCTAGCGCTTCACCGTCCGTTGTCCACCGTGCGGGCGCCGGTGAATCGGCGGCGCCGACCGCAGACGCGGTCCCCCGCTGCGCCACGGCCGAACGTCCCACCGTGCCCTGCCACTTCGCCGTGCCGCTTCAGGACGTCAGGTCACGTCCAGCGCGGCGGAGTCGGCGGCTCCGCCGTCACCGTCCCCGTCCTCCGCGCCGTCCTTCGCGTCCGCGTCGTCCTCCGACACCGGCAGCCGCGCCGCCAGTTCGGCCGCGGCCTGCACCAGCGGCAGCGCCAGCAGCGCCCCCGTACCGCCGCCGATCCGGATCCGCTGCTCCAGCAGCGGATCGAGCGCCATGCGGTCCAGCGCCTTCTCCTGCGCGGGCTCGGCGCCCGCATGTCCCGCCACCCACCAGTCGGGAGCCCGGAACGCCACGCGCTGTGCGACGAGCGCACAGGCCGCCGAGACCACACCGTCCAGCACGACGGGCGTACGCCGCACCGCGGACTGCAGCAGGAACCCCGTCATCGCCGTCAGATCGGCCCCCGCGACGGCGGCCAGCAGCTCCAACTGGTCGCCCAGCACGGGCCGTGCGCGCCGCAGCCCGTCCCGTACGGCCGCGCACTTGCGCATCCACGCGAGGTCGTCGATCTCCCCGCCGCCCCGGCCCGTGACGACCGAGGCGTCCGTGCCGCACAGCGCGGCGATCAGCGTCCCGGCCGCCGTCGTACCGCCGACGGACAGATCGCCGAGGACGACGAGGTCCGTGCCCGCGTCCGCCTCCTCGTCGGCGACGGCCATCCCGGCGCGGAAGGCCCGCTCCGCCTCCTCTTCGGTCAGCGAGTCCTCGATGTCCAGACGGCCCGAGGAGCGGCGCACGCGGTGCCGCGTCACGTCGGCGGGAAGTTCCGCCGGGTCGCAGTCCAGAGCCATGTCCACGACGCGGACGGGGACTTCGAGGCGTCCGGCGAGGATCGCGGCGGGCGAGGTGCCCTCCAGCGTCTCCCGTACGAGGGTGTGCGCGGTGCCCGCGCGGCGCGCGGAGACGTCCAGGGCGGCGACGCCGTGATCGCCCGCGAAGACGATCAGCCGCGGCTGCCGCACCGGGTTTACGGGCAGCCGTCCCTGAGCCGCCGTCAGCCACTCGCCCAGCTCGTCGAGCCTGCCGAGCGACTCGGGCGGCAGGCCGGTCCGCGCCCGGCGCTCCTCGGCGTCCCGGCGCAGCCCGCCGTGCGGGCGCTCGATGAGGTCGGAGAAGTCGTCCAGGTCCAGGGTGGGGGTGGCGTGGTCGGTCATGTCGGCGAGCGTACGGTACGGGCCCGGCGTGCACGGCGGTGCGGTGGGGCGCGGATGTCCCGTTCGGCCGGTGGCGCAGGGCAGTTGGACGGACGGTGCGCGGGAGCGGCCGTACGGGCGTCCGCCACGGGGGAGTTGGACGGGACCCCTCGGCGTCCTCGCGCCCGGCGCCGTCAGCCCCGCAGCGGCTGCGCGATGCCCGCGGTGACCAGCAGCACGTGCTCGCACTCCGCCGCGAACCGGGCGTTCAGCCGCCCCAGTTCGTCCCGGAAGCGGCGTCCGGACGCGGTGTCGGGGACGATGCCCGAGCCGACCTCGTTGCTCACCGCCACCACCGTGCGCCGGGTCTCGCGTACCGCCTCGACCAGCGCGTCGACCCGTTCGCCGAGCATCCGCGCGCCGACCGTCGCCCAGCGGCTGTCGTCCCACGCCCCGACGGAGTCCATCGCGTCCGTCAGCCACAGCGCGAGACAGTCGATCAGCAGCGGCGGTCCGGGCTTGTCCAGCAGCGGCACCAGATCGCACGTCTCCTCGGTACGCCACGACGGCGGACGCCGCTCACGGTGCGCGCCGATGCGGGCCGCCCACTCAGGATCGCCCTCGCGCTTGCCGCCCGTCGCCACGTACACGACGCCGGGGAACGTCGCCAGCCGCTGCTCCGCCTCCGCCGACTTCCCCGACCGTGCGCCGCCCACCACGAGCGTGCGGCGCGGGATCTCGGGGACGTCCGGATAGTCGCCGACGACCAGCGTCGTGCCGTCCGGTTCCGTGTGCGCACCGGCCGCCGCGAGACGGCGCCGCAACTCCGGGCCGGGCGGCACACCGTGGTCGATGTGGACGGCGACGACGTCGGTCGCCGGGCCGACGGCCCGTGCCTCGCGCAGCCGGGCCAGCGCCTCGGGGCGGCCCAGCACGTCGAGGAGCACCATGTCGTACGGGACGGATGCTGCGTCGCCGCGCCCGCCCTCCTCCAGCCCGGCGGGCGCCGCACCGGGCGGCAGATACAGCAGCCGGTCACCGCCGGGGCCGGTCACCTGGTAGCCGGTGCCCGGCGAGTCCAGGGCGACGGCCCGTACCCGGTGACCGCTGATCAGCGCGAGGTCCTGCCGCTCGGCGACCCGCAGCGGCGCGGGCAGCCCCGCCGGCAGCTCCATCGCGGGACCGTCGTGCGGATGGGAGAGCAGCACCTGCCGTACGCCCTGAAGGGAACGCCCCGCACGGGCGGCGGCGAAGGCCGGACCGGGCGTCAGATCGAGCAGCACGGTGCCGTCGACCAGGACGGAGGTGGCGGCGCGTGCGTTCGTACGGCCCGTGACGCAGGCGGCGCACACCGCGCACGGACAGTCGGGACGGGGCAGCCCCGCGGGCGCTCCGGTGCCGAGCAGTGTGAGTTCCACCCCCCGATGGTCTCGTGCGCGGCCGGTGGCTGCCCACTCAGGACTGCTCCGCGGGCTACTCGCGACTACTCTGCGGACAGCAGCAGTCGATCTCGGGAGGCATTCATGGCGTGGACGTGGCGGTTCGAGAAGGCCGACGGATCGGAGACCGAACCTGCCGTGGCGCCCGAGGAGTTCCCCACTCAGGGCGACGCCGAGTCCTGGATCGGCGAGGTCTGGAAGGAGCTGCTGGAGGGCGGCACCGACCAGGTGACGCTGCTGGACGACGGCAGCAAGATCTACGGCCCGATGAGCCTGCACGCCCAGGACGGCTACGAGGGGGAGAACGTCTAGCCGGACGCGTCTCCGGCCCGCCCCTCGTCGCCGCGTACCGCGCGGCATGTCGTCGACGGCGCCCTCGTTCCGCTCCGGCGGGCGGGGGCGCCGTCCGCGCTTGGGCTCCCCTTCCGCTGCGCGAGGCGCGGACCGCCTCCCGGGCGTCTCGGCCGTCCGCCCCGCGTCAGCCGCCGTCGCCGCCCCGTACCCCGCACAGATGCAGCATCGCCGCCACCGAGCGGTACGGATCGGCACGCCCCGCGCGCTCCTCCACGGCGAGCATCCGCTCCGCCTTCTCCTCGTCGGCGGGGCAGTCGTCCCGTCCGAACACCCCGACCCCGTACCACTGCCGCAGCGGTGTGCCGATGCCGGCCAGGCTTCTGGTCAGCGTCTCCAGACGCAGCGCGCTGCCCGTACGGTCCGGGAAGTCGAGGGCGGCGAGCGCCGCGTCCCAGTCGCCGGCGCGGCCGGGGTGCATGGCGAGCGCCGCGTCGTTGCGTATCACCAGCGACAGCAGGCCGCCCGCGGCCAGCACCCGCGCGAGACCGGCCAGCGTGGTCCCCGGATCGCGGCTCTGCAACAGGCCGCCGTGGCACATCACGACGTCGAAGGTGCCGGGCAGGAAGTGCACGCCCGTGTCCTCGCCGCCTCCGGCGACCAGCCGCACCCGCCCGCGTATCTCCTCCGGTTCCTCCGCGAGGTCCTTCTCGAAGAGCTCCCGCAGATCGGGGTCGGACTGAAGGCCCGTCACGCCGTGACCGGCGCGTGCCAGCCGCAGCGCCTGCACGCCGCGGCCGAGGCCGACGTCGAGTATGCGCAGCCGCCGCTCCGCCTCGAACGCGGCGGACATCTGCTCGTCGAGCTGGCGGGCGAGGAGCCGCTGCCCGAGCCGCCCCGGATCGCTCAGATCCACGGCACGCACCCGGTACGGCGGCGGCAACCGCGCCCGCGCCGCGGCCCGTTCAGGGCTTCTCGCCGCGTGCGACCTGGGGCTTGGGCAGACGCATCCTGCGGAGCTGGAGCGTACGCATCAGGGCGTAGGCGACGGCGCCGCGCTTGGACTCGTTCGGGAAGCGCTCCCGCAGATCCCGCCGGAGACGGAAGCCGAGCCCGATCGAGTCGAGCACGATCATCACGATCACCAGCAGCCACAGCAGCAGCGAGATGTTCTTGAGCTGGAGCGACGGCATCATGCTCAGCACCAGGATGATCACCGCGACGGGCAGGAAGAACTCCGCCACGGACCAGCGGGAGTCCACGTAGTCGCGGGCGAAGCGCCGCACGGGGCCCTTGTCGCGCGCCGGCAGATAGCGCTCGTCCCCGCTCGCCAGCGCCTCGCGCTGCCGCGTCATGGCGCTGCGGCGCGCCTCGCGCTGGCGCTTGGCGGCCTCCTTGCGGTCGGCCGGCGGCTTGGCGAGCGAGCGGCGCTGTGACTGCGCCTCGCTGCGTTTGGGCGTCGGCCGGCCCTTCGGGGCCTCGGGGTCACGGGTCTGCTGGGGCTCGGCGGCGGTCACCTTGGCGGTGGAGGCGGCCTGCCCGTCCTTCGAACGGCTTCGGAACACGCCTCCCAGCCTACGGTGCCGCCGGTGAGGCCCCCAGGCCCCCGCCGGGCACGATCTGGCAACGCCGCACCTCGCGCACCGTCCGCCCGTCCGTTCCGCCGGCGGGCGCTCGCGCCACCTCGCGTATCCGCCCGCACCGGGCGGAACGGGAGCCGCAACTACTCCCTGCGCCGGAGACCACGGCCCGCGATCGTTCTTCAGGAGGAGCGCATCCGCGGCCGAACAGTGCGGTAATGGAACCAGGGCCCGTAGTCTTGGGTCTTGAAGGTGTCTGCTGCCGAGGCTCAGTCCGTTACGAAGGGGGCGCGCGAGGCCCATGAGCGGTGTCATGAAGCGTATGGGGATGATCTTCCGCGCGAAGGCCAACAAGGCCCTGGACCGGGCCGAGGACCCGCGCGAGACGCTCGATTACTCGTACCAGAAGCAACTGGAGCTGTTGCAGAAGGTGCGCCGCGGGGTCGCCGACGTGGCGACGTCCCGTAAGCGCCTCGAACTGCAGATGAGCCAGCTCCAGGGCCAGTCCTCCAAGCTGGAGGAGCAGGGCAAGAAGGCCCTCGCGCTCGGCCGCGAGGACCTGGCCCGTGAGGCGCTCTCCCGCCGTGCCGCGCTCCAGCAGCAGGTCACGGACCTGGAGTCGCAGCACCAGACGCTCCAGGGCGAGGAGGAGAAGCTGACGCTCGCCTCCCAGCGGTTGCAGGCCAAGGTCGACGCCTTCCGTACGAAGAAGGAGACGATCAAGGCCACCTACACCGCCGCCCAGGCGCAGACCCGCATCGGCGAGGCGTTCTCCGGCATCTCCGAGGAGATGGGCGACGTCGGCATGGCGGTCCAGCGTGCGGAGGACAAGACCGCGGAGCTCCAGGCCCGCTCCGGGGCCATCGACGAGCTGCTCGCCTCCGGCGCGCTCGACGATGTGTCGGGCACCTCCAAGGACGACATCACCGCCGAGCTGGACCGGCTCTCCGGCGGCTCGGACGTCGAGCTGGAGCTGCAGCGGATGAAGGCCGAGCTGGCCGGCGGCTCCGAGAGCGGCGGCCGGCAGGCCATCGAGGGCGGCACCGGCGCCGGCACGGACGAGGGCCAGACGCAGGGCCGGCAGCAGTCCCAGGACACCCCGAGGTTCGAGAAGTAACGTCCGCGGACGGCCTGGGCGTGCGCCGTCGGCGAACGGCGCCGCACCCCCCGGCCCCCGGGCCCCTGAGCAGTGACCTTCACAAGCAGCCGACGGCCCCGCGCCAGGAGGAGAGCGACATGATCGTACGGATCATGGGGGAAGGCCAGGTGAAGCTGGACGACAGCCACTTCCCCGAGCTGAACAAGCTGGACGACGAGCTGCTTGCCGAGATGGAGTCGGGGGACGAGGCGGGCTTCCGCAGCACCCTGACGGCGCTCCTCAACGCCGTGCGGACGATGGGCGCCTCGCTTCCCGACGACTCCCTGGAGCCGTCGGAACTGATCCTTCCGGCGCCGGACGCGTCCCTCGAAGAGGTGCGCGAGATGCTCACCGACGACGGACTCATCCCCAACTGAGCTTGCCCGTACGGCCGGTGGGGCCCTCGACGTCCCGCCGGCTTCGGCTCACCCCTCACCGACGTGTCCCACGTACCCGACGCACCCGACATACGCGGCGCCTCCGGCGTGCCCGACGACCTCCCGGACGGCGAGCCCGGCGGCGCGACCGCAGCGGCCGACGCGCCCGGTACGACGGCGAGATCCGCATCGGCGGGCGCCAGCGCCCTCGGCGACGTACGGCAGCGGATGCATGCGCATCCCTACGCCGTCGACGCCCTCGTCGCACTCGGCGCCTTCGTCGCGATCCTGCTGGGCGCCGCGACCGAGACGTCCGGGCGGGAGATCCGTCCGCACTTCGGGACCGGCGCCGTCGATCCCCGTACGGCCGTGCTGGCGGCGCTGGCCTGCGGCGCGCTGGTGCTGCGGCGGCGGGCGCCGATGCCGGTGCTGTGCGTCACGGGGCTGGTCACCGTCGTCGGGCTGGTCGTCGACCCCCGCGTGGGCACACCGCCGTACGAGGGCCACCGCGCGCCCATCGCCATCGCCGCGATCGTCGCGCTGTACACGGTCTCCAACCGCACGGACCGCGTCACGAGCGTCCGCGTCGGCGCCGTGACCGTCGGGGTGCTGACCGCCGCCGGAATGCTGCTGGGCAGCCACCCCTGGTACACGCAGGACAACCTCGCCACCTTCGCGTGGACGGGGCTGGCGGCCGCCGCCGGTGACGCCGTGCGCAGCCGCCGTGCCTTCGTCGACGCCATACGGGAGCGGGCGGAACGGGCCGAGCGCACACGCGAGGAGGAGGCCCGACGCCGGGTCGCGGAGGAGCGGATGCGCATCGCCCGCGAACTGCACGACGTCGTCGCCCACCACATCGCGCTCGTCAACGTCCAGGCCGGTGTCGCCTCCCATGTGATGGATCAGCGGCCCGACCAGGCGAAGGAGGCCCTGGCCCACGTACGGGAGGCGAGCCGGCACGCGCTGAGCGAACTCCAGGCCACGGTCGGCCTGTTGCGCCAGTCCGGGGAGAGCACGGCGCCCACGGAACCGGCGCCGGGGCTGGACGTCCTCGACGAGCTGACGGAGGGCTTCGCCAGGGCGGGGCTGTCGGTGTCGGTACGGTCCGAGCCGGCGCCGGGGGAGGGGGAGCCGCCGCTGCCCTCCGTGCCCTCCGCCGTGGATCTGACCGCGTACCGGGTCGTGCAGGAGGCGCTGACGAACGTGCAGAAGCACGCCGGCCCGGGCGCGCACGCCGAGGTACGGATCGCGACGCGTGCCGAGGCCCTGGAGGTGACGGTGACGGACGACGGCGGCACCGGCCGCGCGGCGGGCGCCCCGGAACCGGGACCCGGTGCCTCCGCCGTCCCCGCCGCCGGAGGCGGCCACGGTCTGATCGGGATGCGGGAGCGCGCCGCCGCGCTGCACGGCGTGTGCGAGACGGGCCCGCTGCCGGACGGCGGCTTCCGCGTCCACGTACGGCTGCCCCTCCAGCACCGCGACGGCGACGGCGACAGCGACGGGCCCGCCGCCGCGGACGGCCCCGGAGCGCAGCACGACCATGGGCACGACGACGGGCACGACGACGGGCACGGAGAGGGCCCGGACGACGGATACCGAGACGGACCCGGGCAGGGATCCGGGCAGGTTCACGGGCCGGAGCAGAACGGTCCCTGTCACGGCCGTCCGCCCGCACCCCGTGCCGGAAAGGGCACCTCCGCATGACGATCCGCGTGGTCCTGGCCGACGACCAGACGCTGCTGCGCAGCGCCTTCCGGGTGCTCGTCGACTCCGAGCCGGACATGGAGGTCGTCGCGGAGGCCTCCGACGGCGACGAAGCCGTCGAGGCCGTACGCACCTCGGACGCCGACGTCGTCCTCATGGACATCCGGATGCCGGGCACCGACGGTCTCGCCGCGACCCGCGCCATCAGCGCGGACCCGTCGCTGGCCGGGGTGCGGATCGTCATCCTCACCACCTTCGAGGCGGACGACTACGTGGCACAGGCGCTGCGCGCCGGAGCCTCCGGCTTCCTCGGCAAGGGCGCGGAGCCGGAGGAGCTGCTCTCCGCGATCCGCAAGGCCGTACAGGGCGAGGCCCTGCTCTCGCCCGCCGCGACCAAGGGACTGATCGCCTCGTTCCTGGCGCGCGAGGGCCCGTACACCGGGCCGGATCCCGCCGGTCCCGACGGCTCCGGCGAGCCGGGCGGCGTCCAGGACGGCGGTGGAGGGGACCGTCCCGTCGACGTGCTCACCGGCCGCGAACGCGAGGTGCTGACGCTGATCGGGGGCGGTCTCAGCAACGACGAGATCGCCGAACGCCTCGCCGTCAGCCCGCTCACCGTCAAGACGCACGTCAACCGCACGATGTCGAAGCTGGGCGCGCGCGACCGGGCGCAACTCGTCGTCGCCGCCTACGAGAACGGCCTCGTACGGCCCGGGGAACACTGAACTCCCGGCGACGAGGCCCTTTTTGGGGACATGCCGCGCCGACGGCACGCGCTAGGGTCTGTCTGACAAATCTCGTCTGGGCGGCGGCGCCTGGCACGCACGTTCGTTGCGTTGTCGATCGTCGGCGCAGCCCGCTGCGCTCTCCTCCTCCGCCTTGCGACCGCACGCACCAGACACCGCCGCCCACGCCAGACTGCGCACGACGCCCTTTGTCAGACAGACCCTAGAGGAAACCCCCGGACGGGATGTACGGCGTCGGCGGCCGCATCCCCCGCACACACAGATAGCCGGCGGTGCTCACCTCCAGGCCCGCCGCCAGCCCGACGTCCAGGGCCCACTGCTGGTCGGCCGTCACCGTGCGGACGGTCGCGCGGCCCCCCTCCGGCAAGCTCATGAGGGCGGCGGTCAGCAGTCTGGTGGCCAGCCGGCGCGAGGTCGCCGCGAGCAGTTCCACCTCGCCGCTCTCGCGCAGATAGCAGTAGCCGCTGCCGGTGAAGTCGTCCGAGACGAAGAGCCGGTGGTGGCGCACCAGGAACTCGTGGTCCGGTCCGTGCGCACCGCTGCGCAGCCGCCGGTCGACGGAGTCCATCAGGTCCCGCTGGGCGGCCGAGCCCACGACGACCGCGCCGTCCGGCGGCGCGAGCCGTGCGCGGTCGACGGCGCCGCGCAGACACATCGCCGGATGCAGATCGAAGCCCGCCTTGCGGTACGTACGGGCCGCCACCGGGTTCGCGGTGCAGCAGACCATGCCGCGCAGACAGGCCCTGCCGTACTGCATCGTGCGCTGCATCAGCGCCGTGCCCACGCCCTTGCCCTGGGCCTCGGGCAGTACGGCCAGCAGCGCCAGCGCCCAGGTGCCCTCCCGGATCAGCGACTGCGCGGCGCCCACGGGCCGGCCGCCCGCGTCGGCGGCGATCCAGCCCCCGCCCGTATCCGTACGGGCCAGATGCCGGACCCGCTCGCGGCTGCGCTCCCGCTGCCGTACGTCCTCGGAATCGCTGCCGTCGCCGGGGCCCGGGGGAGGCCCCGGCCGTACGGCGGGCAGGACCTGGCCGGGCGCGATGGCCCGTGGCCCCTCGGGGGACGGGCCGCCCGGCCCGGAGCGGTGTCCGGTGTGGTGCGCCGCGTGGTGTGCGGCGGGCGGTTCGGCGAAGACGGCGAAGGACGCCTCGGCGAGCTGCCGCACGGCCTCGGCGTCCTCCTCGGTGTCCCGCACCGGTCGCAGCAGCATCCGCCGCAGGTTACGGCAGCGCGAGCATCCGCTCCAAGGCGAGCTTGGCGAACTTCTCGGTCTCCGCGTCCACTTCGATCCTGTTGACGACCTCGCCCGCCACGAGCGACTCCAGCGCCCACACCAGATGGGGCAGATCGATCCGGTTCATCGTCGAGCAGAAGCAGACCGTCCGGTCGAGGAAGACGACCTCCTTGCCGGGAGCATGGCGCCGCGCCAGCCGCCGTACGAGGTTGAGTTCGGTGCCCACGGCCCACTTCGATCCCTCGGGGGCCGCCTCCAGCGCCTTGATGATGTACTCCGTCGAGCCCACCTGGTCGGCGGCGGCCACGACCTCGTGCTTGCACTCCGGGTGGACGAGGACGTTGACGTCCGGGATGCGCTCGCGCACGTCCCGTACGGAGTCCAGGGAGAAGCGGCCGTGCACGGAGCAGTGCCCGCGCCAGAGGATCATCCGCGCGTCCCGCAACTGCTGCGCGGTCAGCCCGCCGCCCGGCTTGTGCGGGTTGTAGACGACGCAGTCCTCCGGCGACATCCCCAACTCCCGTACGGCGGTGTTGCGTCCGAGATGCTGGTCGGGGAGGAAGAGCACCTTGCCGTCCGCCGTACCGCCGCCGGCGGCGCCCTCGCCGAAGGCCCACTCCAGGGCCTTGCGCGCGTTGGACGAGGTGCAGACGGTGCCGCCGTGCCGGCCGGTGAACGCCTTGATGTCGGCCGAGGAGTTCATGTACGAGACGGGCACGGTCACGTCGGCGACCCCGGCCTCGGTGAGCACGTCCCAGCACTCGGCGACCTGCTCGGCGGTGGCCATGTCGGCCATGGAGCAGCCCGCGGCCAGGTCGGGCAGGACGACCTGCTGGCCCGCGGAGGTGAGGATGTCGGCGGACTCGGCCATGAAGTGCACACCGCAGAAGACGATGTACTCCGCCTCGGGCCGTGCGGCCGCGTCCCGCGCGAGCTTGAAGGAGTCGCCGGTGACGTCGGCGAACTCGATGACCTCGTCGCGCTGGTAGTGGTGGCCCAGTACGAAGACGCGGTCGCCGAGCGCCTCCTTCGCCGCGCGCGCCCGCTGGACCAGGTCCGGGTCCGAGGGCGAGGGAAGGTCGCCCGGGCAGTCCACACCGCGCTCGCTCCGGGGGTCGGACTCGCGGCCGAGGAGCAGCAGCGCAAGCGGAGTCGGCTCTACATCCAGTGGGGCGGTCACAGCAGCCACCCTCCCTTTCCTCCAGGGCCGCAAGCGGCTTTTCGTCGAATTGACGTTATTAATCATAACCGCTTCACGTCACTGTGACGATGGCGTTCGCGTCGATGTGACGCATTCCCACCCGCTCCCGGCGTGTGCGAGCATGAGTGAGGAGAACGACGTAGAAAAGAACGTGTCCCCCTGGAATGAATCCGGGACGCCGCCGGTTGCACACGGCGGCAGAGCAGTCCGAACAACCCGGGAGAGAAGCAGATGTCCGTATCGGACGACACCGCTGTGAGCGAGGGCATCATCCTGTCCGACGCCGCCGCGGCGAAGGTCAAGAACCTGCTCGAGCAGGAGGGCCGTGACGACCTGGCGCTTCGGGTCGCCGTCCAGCCCGGTGGCTGTTCCGGCCTTCGGTACCAGCTCTTCTTCGACGAGCGCTCACTCGACGGCGACGTGGTCAAGGACTTCGACGGCGTGAAGGTCGTCACCGACCGGATGAGCGCGCCCTATCTGGGCGGTGCCTCCATCGACTTCGTGGACACGATCGAGAAGCAGGGCTTCACGATCGACAATCCGAACGCGACGGGCTCCTGCGCCTGCGGCGACTCCTTCAACTGACACCCCGGTCCGGGTCCGAGCGACCCGATCCGGGCTGCCGAGCCGGCCGGGCCCCGCGGGGCCCG
>NZ_LJGW01000313.1 GCF_001751255.1 Streptomyces nanshensis
CCCGCCACGGAACCACCGTGGCGGGGCGCCGTCGTGCGCGCGGGGCGTCTTCGCCGGTGCGGGGCGTCGTCGTGAGCGCTGCCGCGTACGTACGGAGGGACTCCGGCGACGGCCCCTCACGGACCTGAGCGGGACTCAACGGCCCTTCCCCGTACGGGACTCGGCACCGCGTCCGGCCCCGCGCACGGCGGCGTGAACACAAAGACCACAACGACCATTAAGTTCTTTCGCGCACAGGGGGCGAAACCGCCGCCGGGTCCGTGCAGCATATGGCGCGGCCCCCAGCCGGACCTCACTCACGAAAGGCGGTGCCCCGCGTGCGCCAGCGCACCCTTCTGTCCCTAGTCGGGGCGGCGCTGCTCGTACTGATCGGCCCCCCGCTGATCACGACGGGCAGCGGTGCCGAGACAGCGACGAACATCCCCGGGCTCCAGTTCATGGTGCCGAACACCCCCGGCGGCGGTTACGACATCACCGCGCGCACCGCCGCGAAGGACGCCGAGGACGCCGGGCTCAACCACAACATCGAGGTGTACAACCTCCCGGGCGCGGGCGGCACCGTCGGCCTGACCCGGCTCGTCAACGAGCGCGGCAACGGCAAGCTCGCCATGTCGATGGGCCTCGGCGTCGTGGGCGCCGTCCGTACCAACGACTCGCCCTCCACCCTCGCGGACGCGACGCCGATCGCCCGGACCGTGGAGGAGCCGGACATCGTCGTCGTCTCGAAGAACTCGAAGTACAAGACCTTCGAGCAGCTCCTGAAGGACTGGAAGAAGAAGCCGGGTTCGCTGCCCGTCGGCGGCGGTTCCTCGGCCGGCGGTCCCGACCATCTGGCGCCGATGCTGATGGCGCGGGACGCGGGCATCGCGCCCAAGTCCGTCAACTACGTGCCCTTCGACGGCGGCGGCGAACTGCTCGCCTCGGTGCTCGGCGGCAAGGTCGCCTTCGGCATCTCCGGCATCAGCGAGTACCGCGACCAGATCAAGTCCGGGGAGCTGCGGCTGCTCGCGGTCACCGGCAGGAAGCGCATCGAGGGCTTCGACGCCCCGACGCTCAAGGAAGCGGGAATGGACGTGGAGTTCACCAACTGGCGCGGCGTCATGGCGCCGCCCGGACTCTCCGAGGCGGAGCGCGCCAAGCTCGTCCGCTTCTTCGACGAACTGCACGGCAGCCCGCAATGGAAGAAGTCCCTCAAGCGCAACGGCTGGGACGACGCGTATCTGACGGGCGAGAAGTACGGGCGCTTCCTGGACGCACAGGACAGGCGCGTGCGGTCCGTGCTCAAGGAGGTGGAGAAGTGAACACCGGAGCCGGGACGAGCGAGCCCACGGCCGGCGGCACCACCGCTGACGAGTCCGCGCCGGGAGCCACGGCCGACGGCGACGCGGCGAACTCCGCCCCCGCGCCCGGCGGTTGGCGCACCTGGCTGCGCGGACGCTCCGAACTCGGCGTCAGCGTCCTGCTGTTGCTCGTCGGCGTCCTCGTACTGAGCGACACGCTCACCATGGAGACCGCCGCCAACCAGCGCGGCCCGGTCGGCCCCCGTACCGTCCCGGTCGTCGTCGGCGTCTCGCTGCTCGTCGTCGCCGTCGTCCTGGCCCTGGACGTGCTGCGCGGCGGACGGGGCGAGGGCGACTCCGGCGAGGACGCCGGCAGCGAGCCCGCGGACTGGCGCACGGTCGCGCTGCTCGCCGGGATCTTCCTCGCGAGCGCCGCCCTCATCGACCCGCTCGGCTTCCCGATCACCGGCGCCCTGCTCTTCTGGGGTTCCGCGTACGCGCTGGGAAGCCGCAACCTCACCCGCGACCCGCTGATCGCGGCCGTCCTGTCCATGGCCACCTACGCGGCCTTCAACACACTGCTGGGCGTGCCCCTGCCCGGCGGCCCGCTGATGGGGGTGCTCTGAGCGATGGATTCCCTCTCGTCCCTGCTCGACGGCTTCGGCACCGCGCTGACGCCGCTCAATCTGCTGTGGGCCGCGGTCGGCGTGCTGCTGGGCACCGCCATCGGCGTACTGCCCGGCATCGGCCCGGCCATGGCCGTCGCGCTGCTGCTGCCCGTGACGTACGGGCTCGACCCGGTCGGCGCGTTCATCATGTTCGCCGGCATCTACTACGGCGGGATGTTCGGCGGCTCGACCACCTCGATCCTGCTCAACACCCCGGGTGAGAGCGCCGCCGTCGTCACCGCCATCGAGGGCAACCCGATGGCGAAGTCCGGACGCGGCGCACAGGCCCTCGCGGCCGCCGCCATCGGCCACTTCGCGGGCGGCATGATCGGCACGATCCTGCTGGTGGTGCTGGCGCCCACGGTCGCCTCGCTCGCCGTGGACATCGGCGCCCCCGACTACTTCGCGATCATGGTGCTGGCCTTCATCGCCGTCACCTCCGTGCTCGGGCGCTCCCGTGTACGGGGCTTCGCGGCGCTGCTCATCGGGCTGACCATCGGTCTCGTCGGGCTCGACCAGATGACGGGCCAGCAGCGGCTGACCTTCGGCAGCCTCCAGCTCTCCGACGGCATCGACGTCGTCATCGTCGCCGTCGGGCTCTTCGCCATCGGCGAGGCGCTGTGGGTCGCGGCGCACGCGCACCGCACGTCCGGGGAGTCCATACCGGTCGGCCGCCCCTGGCTGGAACGCTCGGATCTGCGCCGTACCTGGAAGCCCTGGCTGCGCGGACCCGCCATCGGATTCCCCTTCGGCGCGATACCGGCGGGCGGCGCGGAGATCCCGACGTTCCTGTCGTACGTCACGGAGAAGCGGCTCTCCCGGCACAAGAAGGAGTTCGGCAAGGGCGCGATCGAGGGCGTCGCGGGGCCGGAGTCGGCCTCGTCCGCCTCGGCCGCGGGGACGCTGGTCTCGCTGCTCACGCTCGGACTGCCGACGACCGCGGTGGCGGCCGTGATGCTCGCCGCGTTCCAGCAGTACGGCATCCAGCCCGGACCGCTGCTCTTCGAGCGGGAACCGGATCTGGTGTGGGGCCTGATCGCCTCGCTCTTCGTGGGCATGGTGCTGCTGCT
Organism: Streptomyces nanshensis; assembly: GCF_001751255.1. GTDB lineage: Bacteria > Actinomycetota > Actinomycetes > Streptomycetales > Streptomycetaceae > Streptomyces > Streptomyces nanshensis_A. Next base: position 3,019 of record NZ_LJGW01000313.1, read on the forward strand.
GGTGCTCAACCTGCCGTTGGCGCCGGTCTGGGCGAAGCTGCTGCGCATCCCCCGGCCGTATCTGTACGCGGGCATCCTCTTCTTCGCCGCCGTCGGCGCGTACGCGGTGGGCGGCGAGGCCGTCGACATGGTGATCCTGCTCGTCATCGGCGTCATCGGGCTGATGATGCGGCGCTTCGGGCTGCCGGTGCTGCCCGCGATCATCGGCGTGATCCTCGGGCCCAACGCGGAGCAGCAGCTCCGCAGGGCGCTCCAGATCAGCGACGGCAGCGTGACGGGGCTGGTGAACACCCCGTTCTCGGTGACGGTCTACGTGGTGATCGCCCTGCTGCTGGCCTGGCCGTGGCTGCGGCGCCTGGCCGGACGCGGACCGAGGGCCGCGGGTCCCGGAACGCCGGGCGGCGGCGCCGGGGACGGCGGGAGCGACGGTCCGGAGGACGGGCACCCCGAGCGGGACGAGCCCGGCGACGAGCAGAAGAAGGGGGCGGACGCGACGGTCTGACACGGCCGGGGATCCTCGCCCCTTGCTCGCGGCGGTCCCGCGTACGGTCTCAACACCGCGCCCCGTCCGTCCGGTTCACACCGGGCGGGCGGGG
>NZ_LJGW01000387.1 GCF_001751255.1 Streptomyces nanshensis
GGAGCGGCGGCCGGACAGCTCACCGTGCTCGGCGGGGACGGCGCGGCGACCGCGCCCGCCGTCGCGGGCGGCGTCCTCGGACTGGTGTCGGGCGGATGCGCCCTGCTCGGGCTGCGGGTCTCCAGCTACGACTATCCGTCGCGCTTCGTCCATATGACGGCGGGCGTGGCACTGCCGCTGACGCTGGCCGCGCCGATCGTCTATCTGTTCGGCAGAGCCTTCGTCTGAGGTCGTCCCGGGTAGGCTCGCAGAAGTCCCGGAGGCCCGGCCGCCCTCCGGTTCCGGCCGCCACGAGCAGGGGAGAAACCGCAGATGCGCGTACTTCGCAGGGGGCTCATCGTCCTCTTCGTCCTCGCGGTGCTGTTCGTGGCCGCCGACCGTCTCGCGGTCAAGCTGGCCGAGGACCGGGCCGCCGAGGAGATCAAGAGCGCGCAGGGCGTCGCGTCCGCGGGACGTACGTCCGTGGACATCAAGGGCTTCCCCTTCCTCACCCAGATCGCCGGAAAGGAACTGGGCGAGATCGACGCCACGATGAGCGGCATGAAGGCGGAGGCCGCGGGCGGCGAGCTGAAGGTCAGCCGCATCGACGCGCATCTGCACGACGTGCGGCTGAACGAGGACTTCTCCTCCGCCGTCGCCGACCGCGCCGACGGCACCGCTCTCGTCTCCTACGAGGATCTGACGAAGGCCGCGCAGGACGGCGTCGACATCGGCTGGGGCGGTACGGACGACAGCGGCCGGGGCCGGGTCAAGGTCACCGGCCGAGTGACGGTGCTTGGCCAGAGCTTCTCGCGCAGCGTCCTCAGCTCCGTCGACGTCAGCGGCGGCGACACCGTGCGGCTGCACGCCGACAAGGTTCCGGGCGCGGACATCCCGGGGCTGGAGGGCGCGATCCGCGGCCGTATCGACTTCGCCCGGAAGATAGCGGGACTCCCCGACGGGCTGGAGCTGGAGAAGGTCGAGCCGACGACCGAGGGCATCGAGCTGTCCGTACGCGGCAAGGACGTGAAGCTGGGCAAGTGAGCCCGGTGGCGGGGGTGCCGGACCGGCCCGTCCGCCCGCCCGGTCCGGCACCCCCGCACGCGTCCCACTGAACGAGACGCGCGCGTCCGGGAATCGAGGTCCGCGCCGCCGGCCGTCCGCCGCGACGGACCGGCGTCGCCCCGGAGACGATCTCGGATCCCGCATCACGGACGATTGCGTCTCATGATGTGGATTTGCGGTGACACGGACCCACTGCCGTCCTTACGATCGTCCCCATGAAGCGACAGGCGGACCTCACGAAACGGCGTGCAGTCGACCTCTGCCGCGTCGCCGCGATGCTCTGTCGCATTCCCTCCTGACGGCTGCCGGCCCCCCAGGCCCCGCCTGAGTNGACGGCTGACGGTCCGCCAGGTTCCCCCTGGACCGGCCGGTCAGGCCCGGTGCGCGGGCCGCTCGCCCGCACCGCGTGCCGACCCGCCGTCCGTTCCGTCCCGTTCCGCCCGCGCCGGCTGCCCCCGGCCGCCGCGGACCGCCGCACACGCCCCGGCGTGCACACGGCGCCGAGCCCCACGACGTACGAGCGCACCTGCGGACCGCATGCCGCGATCCGCACCAGTACGCCCCGCTTCACCCGCCATCTGCCCGGAGGAGAGAAACATGAGCCGCAGTGACGTCCTCGTAGACGCCGACTGGGTCCAGGACCACATCGACGACCCGAAGACGGTGCTCGTCGAGGTCGACGAGGACACCTCGGCCTACGACAAGAACCACATCAAGAACGCCGTGCGCATCGACTGGAAGAAGGACCTCCAGGACCCCGTCCGCCGCGACTTCGTGGACCAGGAGGGCTTCGAGAAGCTCCTGTCCGAGAAGGGCATCGCCAACGACGACACGATCGTGCTCTACGGCGGCAACAACAACTGGTTCGCCGCGTACGCCTACTGGTACTTCAAGCTCTACGGCCACCAGGACGTGAAGCTGCTCGACGGCGGCCGCAAGAAGTGGGAGCTGGACTCCCGCGACCTGGTCGAAGAGGTGCCGGACCGTCCGCGTACCGACTACAAGGCGAAGCCGCAGGACCTGTCGATCCGCGCCTTCCGCGACGAGGTCGTCGAGGCCATCGGCACCAAGAACCTGGTCGACGTGCGCTCGCCCGACGAGTTCAGCGGCAAGCTGCTCGCCCCGGCCCACCTGCCGCAGGAGCAGTCGCAGCGCCCCGGCCACGTGCCGAGCGCCCGCAACATCCCGTGGTCGAAGTCGGCCAACGACGACGGCACCTTCAAGTCCGACGAGGAGCTGAAGGAGCTGTACGAGGGCGAGGGCGTCGACCTGAGCAAGGACACCATCGCGTACTGCCGCATCGGTGAGCGCTCCGCCCATAGCTGGTTCGTCCTGCACGAGCTGCTCGGCCAGGAGAACGTCAAGAACTACGACGGCTCCTGGACGGAGTACGGCTCGCTGATCGGCGTCCCCGTCGCGCTCGGCGCCGAGGGCTGACCGGCACCTGACCGGAACAGCCCGGCCGGAACAGCCCGACCGGCCGCGGCCGGACCCGACCTGATCAGAACCGAAGGGAATCCCATGTGCGGAGCGAAGGCAGGCGGCCCCGACGCCTCCACCATCAAGCCCGGTGAGACGACGATCCAGGGCAGCGTGACCCGCGACGGCGAGCCCGTCACCGGGTACGTGCGCCTGCTGGACGCCGGCGGGGAGTTCACGGCGGAGGTCCCCACGTCCGCCACCGGCCAGTTCCGCTTCTACGCGGCCGAGGGCACCTGGACCGTACGCGCGCTGGTGCCGGGCGGCACCGCCGACCGTACGGTCGTCGCGCAGGACGGCGGCCTGGCGGAGGTCGCCATCGCCGTGTGACGCGGTCTGTGCGCGCATAAGGGCCGTGCCCGGGTTCGCCCCGGTGCACGGCCCTTCGTGCGCCTGCTTAGGGTTGCCGCATGGCAGCAGACGCGGGAACGGCCGGGACGGCAGCGGCGGGCAGAAAGCTCGTGATCAAGGTGACGGCGGGGACGGACGCCCCGGAGCGCTGCTCGCAGGCGTTCACCGTCGCCGCGGTGGCGGCGGCCAGCGGCGTCGAGGTGTCGCTGTGGCTGACCGGTGAGTCGGCGTGGTTCGCGCTGCCGGGCCGCGCGGCCGAGTTCGAACTGCCGCACGCGGCACCGCTTCCCGACCTCATCGCCGGTGTGCTGGAGAGCCCCGCGGGGCCCGAGGGGTCCGGCGGCCGGATCACGCTGTGCACCCAGTGCGCGGCCCGCCGCGGCATCGAGGAGAAGGACGTCCTGGACGGTGTCCGCATCGCGGGAGCGCAGGTCTTCGTCAGCGAGATCATGGCCGAGGGCGTACAGGCGCTCGTCTACTGAGCCCCGTCCCGGCACGCCGCCGCCCCACCGCGGCGTCCGCGGCCCGCAGCGGTCCGCTCGGCCCCGAGGCCGGTAGGGGCCCGGCCGCCGCGGCGACTAGACTCGGACACCGCGGCATCCACGGCATCGACGGCGCGCTTCCGTCACGGACTCCACGCTCCACGACGGCACGTGCCCGCCGCGGGCCGCGAAGCATCCCGTACGACGAACGACCCGAGGAGCACACCCCGTGCTTGAGGCTTTCTTCACCGCGCTGATGGCCCTTGTCTGCGTCGGCACCGCGGCCTTCGCGGGCCTCGCGTTCAAGAAGCTCTACCAGGGCCAGCGCTGAGGCGCAGGCGTACGGGCCCGCCGCCCGCACGCCGCCGTGCCGCGCCACGGCCCGAATCCGCCACCGTCCCTACAGACGTCTGAGTTCCCATGATCGAGATCCCGTCCGACCTGCACCCCGACCTCGTCCCCCTCGCCTTCCTGCTCGGTAGCTGGCAGGGCGCGGGTGTCGCCGCGCTCGACGGCGAGGACGGCCCGGGCACCGACAAGTGCAACTTCGGGCAGGAGGTCACCTTCAGCCACGACGGCCGCGACTTCCTCGAGTACGTCTCGCACAGTTGGCAGCTCGACGAGCAGGGCACGAAGGTACGCCCGCTGGAGACCGAGACGGGCTACTGGCGCATCGACGCGGAGCGCAAGGTCGAGGTCGTCATGGTCCGCGACCGCGGCGTCGCCGAGGTCTGGTACGGCGAACTGGCCGACCAGAAGCCGCAGATCGACCTCGTCACCGACGCCGTCGCCCGTACCGCCTCCGCCCCCGAGTACACCGGCGGCAAGCGCCTCTACGGCTATGTGAACGGCGATCTGATGTGGGTGGGCGAGCGCTCGGCCCCCGAGGTGCCGCTCCAGCCGTACATGTCGGCGCAGCTCAAGAAGGCCGTCGACCTGCGCGAGGTCGCACAGCAGCTCAGCGAGCAGGACGACGGCGATCTGCCCGACGACGGCATCGCCTTCTTCAAGTGAGCGGCGGTCCTACACTGTCGGTGTGGTGACGACCGACTGGCACAGCGATCTCAGAGCGCGCGGATACCGGCTGACTCCGCAGCGCCAGCTCGTGCTGGAGGCGGTCGACAAGCTCGAACACTCCACGCCGGACGACATCCTCGCCGAGGTGCGCCGCACCGCGGGCGGCGTGAACATCTCGACCGTCTACCGCACCCTGGAGCTGCTGGAGGAGCTCGGCCTCGTCTCGCACGCACACCTCGGGCACGGCGCCCCCACGTACCACCTCGCCGACCGGCACGACCATCTGCATCTGGTCTGCCGGGACTGTACGGAGGTGATCGAGGCAGACCTGTCGGTGGCCGGTCCCTTCGCCGAACGGCTCCTGGACGCCTTCGGGTTCGACACCGACCTGAAGCACTTCGCGATCTTCGGACGCTGCGGGAAGTGCAGCGCACAGGGCGGCGGGAAGAGCACGGAGCGTGCGCAGGGTTCCCGGAGCGCGCAGGACGCGCAGGACGCGCGGGGTGCCCGGGGTGCGCACGGTGCGAAGCCTGACGGGAAAGCCTGACGGGAGCGCTCCGCGGGCCGCCCGCCGGGCGTCGTAGTCTGGTCGTATGTCCTCCGACGCACCGCACTCACCCCTTCTCTCGCTGCCCGGCGCCGTCGCCGCCGAGGGCCAGGACGAAGGTGTCGCCGCGCACTACGGCGACCTCTTCCGTGAGCAGCGTTCGCTGGCCGCGGGCGAGGGCTTCGTCGACCTCTCCCACCGCGGAGTCGTCACCGTCTCCGGCGAGGACCGGCTCTCCTGGCTGCATCTGCTGCTGACGCAGCACGTCAGCGAACTCCCGGCCGGGCACGCCACGGAGGCGCTGATCCTCTCGGCGCACGGCCACATCGAGCACGCGCTCTATCTCGTCGACGACGGGGAGACGGTGTGGATGCACACCGAGCCCGGCACACAGGACGCGCTCATCGCCTATCTGGAGAGCATGCGCTTCTTCTACCGGGTCGACATCGCCGACCGCACCGGGGAGTTCGCGGTCGTGCATCTGCCGGCCGGTTCCATCGCGGAGGCGCCGGAGGGCACCGTCGTACGGGAGACGGCGCACGGCCGCGACCTCTTCCTGGGCCGTTCGTCGCTCAAGTCCTTCGCGGAGTCCGGCCCTTCGGCGGTCGGGCTGCTCGCGTACGAGGCGCTGCGCGTCGAGGACCGCAGGCCGCGGATGGGTATGGAGACCGATCACCGCACGATCCCGCACGAGTTGGGCTGGCTGAGGACGGCCGTCCATCTCGACAAGGGCTGCTACCGGGGGCAGGAGACCGTCGCCCGCGTGAACAACCTCGGCAGGCCGCCGCGGCGCCTGGTTTTTCTGCATCTCGACGGCAGCGAGGTACGGCTGCCCGCGCACGGGGACGCCGTACGGCTGGCGGAGGACGGCCCGGACGGGCGCAAGCTGGGCTTCGTGACGACCTCCGCCCGGCATCACGAACTCGGGCCCATCGCCCTGGCGTTGATCAAGCGGAACGTGCCGGTGGACGCGGCGCTGACGGCCGGCGAGGACGCCACGGCGGCGGCGCAGGAGATCGTGGTCGCGCCCTGACGGTCCCGTCGACGCTCCCGCCGACAGCCGCGTCCCCGGCCCCGCCCCGGGGCCTCAGAGGCCCTGTCCTCAGACCTCCAGCAGCACCGTGAACGGCCCCTCGTTCGTCAGCGACACCTTCATCCGCGCCCCGAAGCTGCCCGTCGCCACCTCGGCGCCCAACTCGCGCAGCCGCGCGACGACTTCGTCCACGAGCGGCTCGGCGACGGGCCCGGGAGCGGCGGCGTTCCACGTGGGGCGGCGGCCCTTGCGCGCGTCCCCGTACAGCGTGAACTGGCTGACGACGAGCAGCGGCGCACCGGTGTCCGAGCAGGACCTCTCGTCCTCCAGGATGCGCAACGACCAGAGTTTGCGGGCGAGTTGGGCCGCCTTCTGCGGGGTGTCGTCGTGGGTGACGCCGACCAGGACGCACAGCCCTTCGCCGGTGATCGCGCCGACGGTCTCCGCCCCGTCCGCCGGCGAGGCCCCCTCCACCACGACGCTCGCGCCGCTGACTCTCTGCACCACAGCTCGCATGCCCGCCATCATGCCGTGCGGGTCGGCGATCTGTTCGCATGGCCCGGATGGGTGCGACTTCGCTGCGCGGCGGCGGCCCGCAGTGGCACGATGCGTACACGCGGTACGAACCGCAGTTCTCTCCGCGAATGCGGCAATAAGGATGAAGGGGACCGTGTCCATGAGCGCAACCGGCGCCGCCCGTACGCCCGGTGACCCGCCGGCTGCCCGTACCGGCCCGGTCGGTCACGACCCCGGGCCCTCCGGGCTCTCCGGCTTCCCCGGGCTCTCCGACGTCCCGGACGTCCTCGAACTGCACGGCCTGCGTCTGCCGGAGCTGCGTTCGCTGCTCCGTGAGGCCAAACGCGAGGAGGGGGAGCTGAGTTACGTACGACGGCTGCTCCAGGGCCGTATCGACATCCTCCGCGCCGAGCTGTCCCGGCGCAGCACCCCCGGGTCGCCGCTGCTGGAGCTGCTTCCGCAGATCCTGGCCGACGGCCCCTCCAGCCACCGCAGTTCGGCACGGCACGTGACGCTCGGCACACCGCAGAGCGACGAATACCGCTCCCTCGCCGAAGAGATGCTCGCCCAGGTCGAGTTGAGCGACCTCACCGCCCGTACGGACGAGGAGCTGCACGCCGCGATGGCCCGCCTCGTCGGCTACGAGCAGCACGTCTCGGGGCGGCGCCAGGTGACGCAGCGCACGGCGGACGGGTGCAGCAGGGAGATCGCACGCAGGTACCGTGAGGGCGAAGCGCAAGTGGATGACCTGCTCCCCTGAGTCCACCGGCCCTGGCCCCGTCGGCGACGCCACGGGGAGGGGCGCGGGGGAGAGTCGGTGAACGGAAAGGCCCCGCCCATGTCTGACGGCAACCCGCCGGTGCTGGCCGAAGTCGTACGCTCCGGTTTCGTCGAGGGACACCATCGGGGATCCCTGATCGTCCTCGCCGCGGACGGCGGCGTCGAGCTGTCACGCGGCGAGCCCGACGCCCCCTTCTTCCCCCGCTCGGCCAACAAGCCCGCGCAGGCCGCGGCGATGCTGCGGGCCGGGCTCGACCTCAGCGGTCCCCGGCTGGCGCTGGCCTCGGCGAGCCACTCCGGCGAACCGTTTCATCTGGACCTCGTCCGTACGGTGCTCGCCGAGCACGGCCTCACCGAGGAGTCGTTGCAGTGCCCGCCCGAACTCCCCGTCGACCAGGCCGAGTCGACGCGTGCGCTGGTGGCCGCGGGCAGTGAAGAGGCCGCCCGCAGCCGTGTGTTCATGAACTGCTCCGGCAAGCACGCCGCGATGCTCGCCACCTGCAAGGCGGCCGGCTGGCCGCTGGAGACGTACCTCGAACCGTCGCACCCGCTCCAGCAGTTGATCGCGCAGACCCTGGAGTCGCTGTCCGGCGACCGCGTCTCCCACATCGGTACGGACGGGTGCGGGGCACCCCTGATGGCGATCACGCCGGCCGGTCTCGCCCGCGTCTTCCGCTCCCTCGCGCTCGCTCCCGCGGGCAGCCCGGAGGGACGGGTCGCCGAGGCGATGCGCGCACACCCCGAGTACGTCGCCGGTACACGGCGCATCGACACCTGGCTGATGAGCGAGGTGCCGGGGACGCTCGCGAAGGTCGGCGCGGAGTCGGTGCAGGCGGCGGCGCTGCCGGACGGGCGCGCGCTGGCCTTCAAGATCCACGACGGGGGCAACCGCGCCGTGGGGCCCGTCCTGGCCCGTACGCTCGCGCTGCTCGGCGTGGAGTCCCCGGTGCTGGAACGAATAGCCGACTCCCCGCTGATGGGCGGTGGCAGGCGGGTGGGCGAGGTGCGCGCGGCGTTCTGAGCCGGGGCGGCCGGCCCGCAGGGACCGGGGGGGGCGTCCCCTCCTCCGTACGGCCCGTAATCCGGGTGCGGCCCGCAGAGGCCCCGCCTACGGTGACCGGCATGGCCCTGGAGATCCGCCGCCTCGCCTCCCCCGACGAGCTGCCCACGTGGTTCCGCGCCCTCTCCGCGGGCTTCATGCACGGCCCCGACGTCTCCGAGGAGGAGACGGCGGCACGTACGCCGGACATCGAACTCGCCCGTACGCAAGGGGCGTTCGACGGCTCGCGGTGCGTGGCCACCTTCCGTACGTTCGCGCAGGAGATGACCGTCCCCGGCGGTGCCGTGCTGCCCTCCCGGGAGAGCCCCGATCTGACCCTGGACGCCGGGGAGTTGGGCACGCTCTTCCTCGGCGACGAGTCCGCGGTACGGCTCGCCGCGCTGGGCCGCGTGGAGGCACACCGGGAGGGCGCCGCCGAGTGGGCCGACACCCTCTTCCGTACGCCGCGCAGGGCATGGTGCCCGGACGTCTTCTGAGGCGGCGGCCAGCGGGCGGACGCCATGGTGCCGGGCGGGCCCTGTGGCGACGGGAGTTGCGGGTGACGGTGCGGGCCGCCGCGCGGGCGTGGGATGGGTTTCACGCGGCGGCCCTGCTGCGGGGCGTTCCTCGGACGATGAGCTCCTCAGACGATGAGCATCGTCAGGACCGCGGCGCCGATGCAGCTACAGGTGACGTTCCGCGCCTTCACACCGACGCTCAGAAGCACGAAGCCGACGGCTCCCAGGGCGCCGAAGCGCCATTCCACAAGTCGCTCGAACCCGATCGCGACGGCCGCAAGAGCGAGAGCGTAGACGGGCATCGGATTCCCCCTTCGTCGAGCACGGGCCCGTACGTCGTCGGACAGGCGGGTACAGGAGCGCTCTGCGTCGGCGGGCCACGACGCCCACTTGGCGACATCGCCGGAACTTGACCGGTACTTGTGCGAAGTTGTCCGCCAACTTATTCGAAGTGTGCCCACTTGGCGGGAGATTGAAAACACATGCTCGACAACTCCCGGGCCTTGGCAGGAAGTTGTACGGTCTTGTTGTGAACAGGACGAGCCCCGCGCCCGGCGCACGGCCGCCGCACGAAGTGGTCGCCGCCGCCCTCCGTGAGCGCATCGACTCCGGCCGACTCCCCCCGGGAGCCCGCATCCCCACCCAGAAGGACCTGGCCGAGGAGTTCGGCGTCAACCGCACCGCGGTCCGCCAGGCCCTCCACGACCTGCGGAGCCTCGGCCTCCTCACCGGCACCGGCCGCGGCGCCCCGCCCACCGTCGCCCGCCCCGGCCGTGCCCAGGAGGCCCCGAAGCCCGCGGGCACCGAACTCGCCGAACGCCTCTACGAGGCCTTCCACGCCGAGGACGTCACGATCGACTCGTACTCGCTGACGACGGAGACCTTCAACAACGCTCTGGCCCGCCCGCACCGCTCCATCGTCGACGGCACCCTGCGCCCCCGCTCCATCACGGTGCGGGTCATCCTCCCCAGCTCGCAGGCGTATCTGGCCCTCCCCCGCCTGGTCGACGACCCGGACGACCGCCGCCCGCTGACCCGGCTGCACGAGCTGCAGCACACCTGGGCCTCCGCGCTCCGCAGGACGCTCGACGCGTTCCGGGACAGATACGACGTGCCCGAAGTCTCCTGCGAGATACGGACGGTGGCCGCGACACCGCTGCAGAAGCTCTACCTGCTCAACGGCACCGAAGCCCTCCTCGGCTACTACCACGTGGTGCCGGAGGAGGTGACGTACCAGGGCGAGGAGCTGCGGATCTACGACGTCCTCGGCTTCGAGACCTCGCTCTTCCACTTCTCCTCTGCAACGGACAGCCAGGTGAAGCAGGACGCCGCGTTCGTGGCGGACTCCCAGGCGTGGTTCGACTCCCTGTGGGACACCATCGCCACACCGCTCACCCCCTGATGAGCCGATGGCACCCCCGCCCCTCCGGACGCTGTAGTCTCAGCGCACTCACTGTCCCCTGAGTCATCATCCGGTGGCGCGCATGACTTTCCCCTCCGCTCCTGGGGCCCCCTCACTGCCGCGGCGCGAGCCGGCCCCGGAGGATGACGCGGAGCAGACCCGTACCGTCACCGGCCGGCTGGCCCTGTGGTGGCATGTCGCCCGGCACCGCCGGTCTCCCGGCGGCTTCTCGCTCCAGGGACACCACCACGACAACTACGTGCTGCCGCTGAGCGAACCCCTCGCGTCCATCGTCCGGGAGTCCCCGGGACGGCTCGGCACGTTCCGCACCAGGCAGAGCACGGTACGGGTCCTGCCGCGGGTGTGGCGGGAGACGGCGGTGCTGCGCGCCGTACGGGAGCATCTGCCGGAAGTGCCGCGTCCGCTCTTCAGCTTCGGCCGGCACGCGCTGCACACGTACATCGAGGGCGTCCCGCTGACGGAGACCGCCCCGGCGGGCAGGCCCGTCGGCGACGCGACCCTGGCCCGTATCGCCGCGCTCTTCGGCAGGATCGGCGAGGTCCCCGCGGACGCGCTGCCGAAGCTGCCCAGGGAGTGGCGCGGCGGTACGGGCCGCGACAGCGCCCGCTTCCTCACGAACCTCGCGCTCTTCGCGCACCACAAGGTCTACCGGCGCAACTGCCCGCGCTTCGGCTCCCTCTTCCGGGCGCTGGAGATCCCGGACGACGCGGTCGAACGGTTCGTACGGGAGGCCAAGCAGCTCACGCCGCGCCCGTACGCGCTGCTGCACACCGACGTGCACCGCGGCAATCTGCTCGTCCGCGAGAACGGCGAACTCGCCCTCGTGGACTGGGAGCTGGCCACCTTCGGCGATCCGCTGCACGACCTGGCCACGCACGTGGTGCGGATGGGGTACGACGACGAGGAGCGGCGGCGGCTCGTCGCGTTCTGGCGGCGCGAGATGCGCGACCGCGGACTGGCGGGACGACTCGCGGGCATGGAGCAGGACTTCCCCGTCTACCTCGACTTCGAGTACGCCCAGTCCGTCTTCCCCGACACCCTCCGAGCCGCCTCCGCGCTGCCCGTCCGCGCCGCCGAGGAGGACTTCGACGTCGCCGCCGCCTCCGTGCACCGGGCGCTCTGCCGCGCCCGGGAGTCGCTCGCCCTCGACGCCGTGCCCGGCCACGGCGAGGTGAAGGAGGCGCTGCGCTCCTGGCACCGGGGCCATGCGGCGGCCGGTGGCCGGCTGACCGCTGTACGCCGGGACCGCCGCAGGGGATAGTGGCCCGGCCACAGCGGACCCCGGGACGAGGAGAGTCATGCGCCATCTCATCGAATCCGCGAAAGCCGTGTTCTTCGACTTCGACGGGCCGGTCTGCCACCTCTTCCAGGGACGTTCCCTCGCTCCGCTCACGGAGCGGCTGCGCCGGGAGGTGACCGCCGGGGCCGAGGAGGCGGGTTCGGACGCCGAGTCGTGGCTGCCGCCGACCGACGACCCGGTGGAGATCGTGCGGGCCGTCTTCCAGCAGCCCGCGCTCGTGGAACGGGGCGTCGCGCGGGAGGCCGAGCGGGCGCTCGCCGAGGAGGAGTACGCGGCGGCACGGGACGCCTACCCCACCGCCTACGCCGACGCGCTCGTGCGGACGCTCGCCGCGACAGGGCGGCAGATCGCGATCACCACGAACAACTCGCAGCGGGCCGTGGAGAGTTACCTCGCCTCGCGGGGGACCGACGGGCTGTTCGCCGGGCGGGTGCACGGGCGGAGCGAGACGGGGGAGCTGCGGCTCAAGCCCGATCCGGACTGTCTGCTGCGGGCGCTGGAGTCCACCGGGACGTCCGCGCGGGACGCGCTGATGATCGGCGACGCGCCCCGCGATCTGGAGGCCGCGCAGGCCGCGGGTGTGGCCTTCCTCGGGTACGCGCGCAACGAGCGCAAGGCCGGGCGGCTGCGGGCGGCCGGGGCGGAGGAGCTCGTGGACTCACTGCGGGACGTGGTGCTCGTCGTCGATCCACGCGCCCATGTGTGAGCCCCGGGCGCACCTCGGGTGGATGCACCGCGCGCGGGCGGGCACGCGGTGAGGCGTACGTAAGGTGGGGAGCCGGACACCGTGCCGGACCCGGTGCGCGGCCGGTTCCCCGCGCGGCCCGGCCGACGGGCCGCGAAGACCACGAGGACGCCGCCGGCGCGGCAGTACGAGGAGGACGCGATGACCGACGCCCCCATGCCCGAGAGCAACGAGCCCGCGCACGACCCCGAGGTGCTGGAGCTCGCCCAGAAGATCTTCGGGCTGGCGAGGCACGGCGACACCGACACGGTCGCCGCCTACGTCGACGCGGGCGTGCCGGTGAACCTCACCAACGACAGCGGCGACTCCCTTCTCATGCTGGCCGCCTACCACGGTCACGCCGCCGCCGTACGCGCCCTCCTCGCCCGGGGCGCCGACCCCGACAAGCTCAACGACAGGGGGCAGGCGCCGATCGCGGGCGCGGTCTTCAAGGGCGAGGACGAGGTCGTACGCGTACTGCTGGACGGCGGCGCCGATCCGCGGGCCGGGCAGCCGTCGGCCGTGGAGACGGCCCGCATGTTCGAGAAGAAGGAGCTGCTGGAGCTGTTCGGCGAGAGCGCGTAGCGGGCGCGGCGGGACCCCGGCAGCCGACGGCGGTCGGGGGCGCCTAGGACGCGAGGTCCGCGCTCTCCACCACGTCCGCGACGACACAGCTCACGTTGTCCGGTCCCCCCGACAGGCGTGCGGCGTCGACCAGTTCGCGCACGGTCGCCTCCGGGGCGGCCGTGTCCGCGACGGTGCGGCGCACCTGTGCGTCCGGTACGACGGACGTCAGCCCGTCCGAGCAGAGCAGATAGCGGTCGCCGGCCCGTACGTCCTGGAGCCGTACGTCCGGTCTGTCGTCCGGGCGGCCCCCGAGCGCCCGCATCAGCAGTGCGCGCTGCGGGTGCGAGGCGGCCTCCTCCCGGCTGATGCGGCCCTCGTCCACCATCGACTGGACGAGGGTGTGGTCGTGGGTGATCTGGTAGAAGTCGCCGTCGCGCAGCAGATACGCGCGGCTGTCGCCGATGTGCACGAGCGCGAGCTGCGATCCCGTCCACAGCATCGCGGTGAGGGTGGTGCCGGCCTCGTCGCCGTCGGGGGCGGCCGAGGCCGCGGCCTCGCCGACGGCGCGGTCGGCGCGCGCGAGGGTCTCGTCGAGGGCGTTGAGCAGATCGGCGGCCGGGAGGGCGCCCTCTTCGAGCTGCTTGAGGGTCTCGATCGCCGCCGTACTGGCGGGGCCTCCGCCGCCGCCGAAACCGTCGGCGACGGCGAGGAGCCGCGAACCGGCGTACGCGGCGTCCTGGTTGCTCTCCCGTACGAGCCCGGCGTCGGTGAGCGCGGCGTACCGGATCGCGAGCGGTCTGTCGGTGGGGTGCATGGTGGTGTCCTTCCGTGACAGGTGGTCGACGAGGAAGGCGGCCATGTCGCGGCGGGCGGCGACGTCGGCCTCGACCCGCGCCCAGTACGCGCGGATCTCCTGCGCGGCGGCCGGGCCGTCCAGCCCGTTCAGCTCGCGGATACGGGCCAGCGGCATGCCGAGCCGGCGCAGCCAGGCGACGAGCCGTGCCGCTTCCAACTGGCGGTGCGCGTAGCGGCGGTAGCCCGTGTCCGGGTCGACGAACGCCGGGGGCAGCAGGCCGAGTTCGTCGTAGAGGCGGAGCGCCTTCGGCGACAGCCGGGACGCCCTCGCGAACGCCCCGATCGTCAGCAGGGTTTCGGCTCCGCCCCACTCCGTCTCTTCGCCCTCTCCCCGTCCCGGGTCCGTGCGTCCGGTGTACGTACGTCCCGAGTCCGTGCGTCCCGAGTCCGTGCGTCCCGAGTCCGTGCGGCTGTCCGCACCCGCGTGGCCGTGCTCCGCCATGGCCGCTCCTCCCTCGTGCCGGACGGTCCGCCCGGCACGCCCGATGCTGTGGCTTCCCCCAAGGACAAGGTCAAGGGCCGGTCGCGGACGGGCTCAGGGGCGGGGCGCGGCCGTGTCGGTGCCGGTGCGGGGGGCGGTGCCGGTGTCGGGGGCGGCGATCCGTCCGGTGAGCACCGAGACTCGCACGTCCTCGGTGAACGTGTCCGCCGGCGGGAGCGCCCGCCGGATGTACTCGGCGAACGCGGGCCGGTCCTCCGGGGCCGGGAGCAGGTCCTCGGGGACGGCGGAGCAGACCCCGCCGACGAGCCGGTCGAAGGTGAGCGTCTCCGCGTAACGGATCTCGGTGTGGCGTACGTCGGTGAAGCCCGCGGCAGCGAGCGCCGCCGCGTACCGTTCGCGATCCCGCGCCGCCGTGCCGCACGAGTCCTTCAACTCCGTGCCGAAGTGCTCTTCGAGGACACCGCGCAGTGCGCGCGACCATGCGCTGTCCTGCTGCCAGGCGGGCGCTCCGTTCGCCACCACGGCGACCCCGCCGCCCGTACGGAGCAGGGCGGACAGCCCGGCGAAGAGCTGTTCGTGGCGCATCCAGTGCAGCGCCTGGCCGATCGCCGCGAGGGCGGGGCGCCGGGGGCCGAGCAGTGCGCCGAGCGCCGGGACGTCGGTGTCGGCGCCCAGAACCCAGAGCGCGTTGGCGACGCCGTGCCGCTCGGCCGTACGCCGGGCGAGACGGAGCATGTCCGGCTCGGGGTCGAGTCCGACGACGTGGCCGACCCGGGCGGCGAGCGGCAGGGTGAGCTGGCCGGTGCCGCAGCCGAGGTCGAGCGCCGTGTCGTCGGGTGTCAACGCGAAGGTCTCGCGCAGGACTTCGATCACCTCGGGCGGATAGCCGCGCCGGTACTCCGCGTAGAACTCGGCGACGTCTCCGCTGAAACCCAGACTCATGCGTCCACTCTGGTGCCCGGCAGGGGACGTGGGTGGGGTGATCTGCCGAGGGCAGAGGCCGCCGGGTCTTCGCAGGGGGCGTCCGTACGGGGGGGCAACCCGGCCGACGAGACGGGGGTTTGCCTCATCGCCGGGCACGCGTGGGTGCCATAGCTTCGTCGGGCGCCGGAGCGGGAACGGGTGACGGCGGACGGACGGCGGGTGACGGACAGCCAGTGACGGGTGACAGATGACGGCGGGCGGACGACGGGTGACGGACGGCCGATGACGGTTGGCGGGTGACAGATGACGGAGAGCAGATAACGGGTGACAGATGACAGATCACAAATTTTGTCAGCCGTCACCCGCCAGCACCGACACCGCCGCCGACAGACCCACCGCCAGACCGACCACGACCACGACCAGGACCACGGCCACCGCAACCGTCGCGACACACCCCGACCCGACCGCCAAAGTCACCGCCACCGCCACCGCCACGGAAACCGAAACGGGGAGAACATCATGCGCAGGCACATCCGCCTCCTGTCCGCGGTCGCGGCGGCCGGAATCGGCGTGAGCACGCTCGGGGCGTGCGGGCTGGTCCCCGGGGAGACGTTCGAGGACAGCGCGAAGGTGTCGGAGAAGGTCGAGTCCGTACGCCTGGAGGGCAGTTCGGGCTCCGTACGGCTCCGCAGCAAGCAGACCGTCACGAAGACGACCGTGCACCGCAGCATCGAGTACGACGGCGACAAGCCGGGCAAGTCCACGTACGCCGTCGAGGACGGCGTGCTCACCCTCCGCGGCTGCGGCGACGGCTGCTCGGTTACCTACACCGTCGATCTGCCGCCCCGCGTCCCGGTGAGCGGCCGCACCTCCTCGGGCGGGATCAGCCTCTCCGGCGTGGGCAAGGTCGACGTCTCCACCAGTTCGGGCGCGGTGGATCTGGACGACGTGGACGGCACCGTCGACGTCCGTACGACCAACGGGCGCATCAACGGGCACGGGTTGAAGGGCGACGGCGTCCGCGCCGGGACGTCCAACGGCGCGATCGATCTGACGCTGAGCACACCGCAGGACGTACGGGTGCGGACCTCGAACGGCGCCGTCTCCGTCACCGTGCCCGACGGCAGCTACAAGGTGGCGGCCAGGACGAGCAACGGCTCGAAGAAGATCGGCCCGCGCAACGACCCGTCCGGCGAGCACACGCTCGACCTGGAGACGAGCAACGGGTCCATCACCGTCAAGAAGGCGTCCTGATCCGGAGGATCCGGCCGGGTCCGTCGGGCCCGACGGGCCCGGGTCGCCTCAGCCCCCCGTCGGCTCCCCCCGTCAGGCGTCCCCCGTCAGCCGTCCCGCGACGACCTCGGCCGTACGGTCGGCGTCCGCCTCGGTGTTGTACAGGTGGAAGGCGAGCCGCATCCGGCCCGCCCGCGTGCTGCTCGCGATGCCCGCACGCTTCAACTCCGCCGGCGTACCCGCGTCCACGGCGGCGCTGACGATCGCGGAGTCCCCGTGCGGCAGCCCGACCGCCGCGCGGAAGCGGTTCGCGAGGCCGAGGGCGTGGTCGTGCAGTACGGACGGGCCGATGCCGCCGAGCAGTTCGAGCGCCGGCGCCTGGCCGACCCACGCGGGCCACACCGGGGAGACGTCGAAGCGCCGGGCGTCCTTCGCGAGGCGCAGCGGAGCGCCGTACAGGCTCTCCCAGCGCTCCTCCCCCGCGTACCAGCCGGCCCAGTGCGGGAGGAGTTCCGCGGCGTACTCGGGCCGTACGGTGAAGAAGCACGTACCGCGCGGCGCCAGCAGCCACTTGTAGCCGCCGCCGACGGTGAAGGCGTAGCGGCTCGCGTCGACCGGCAGCCAGCCCGTCGCCTGCGTCGTGTCCAGCAGTACGCGGGCACCGTGCGCGTCGCAGGCCGCGGTCAGGGCGTCGAGGTCGGCGAGGCGTCCGTCGGCGGACTGGACGGCGGCGACCGCGACCAGCGCCGTACGCGGCCCGACCTCCTCGGCGAGGGAGTCCAGGGGCACCTCCCGTACGCGTACGCCCCGCCGCTCCTGGGCGTGGAAGGGGAAGACGACGCTTGTGAACTCCCCGGCGGCGGTGAGGACTTCGCTCCCCTCCGGCAGCGACGCCGCGACCAGACCCACGAAGGTGCTGACCTGGCTGCCGACGGCCACATGGGAGGGGTCGACGCCGACGAGCGCGGCGTAGCTCTCGCGGGCGGCGGCCAGCGGTGCGTCGTACGCCGCGGCGCTCGCGGTGCCCCGGCGCCACTCCTCCTCGTGTACGCGGAGGGCGGCGAGGGAGCGGCGCGGGGGCAGCCCCATCGAGGCGGTGTTGAGGTAGACCACCTCGGGGTCGAACTCCTGCTGGGCGAGGGCCAGTCGGGCGCGTCCCTCCGCCTCGGTGACGCCGGCGGCGGCGCCGGGACGGGCCGTAGCGGCGGCGGTGGCGGTGGCGGGAGCCGGGGCCGGGGCGGCGGCCTCGCCACCGTTCCCGTAAGGGGCAGGGGTCTCGTTCGTCTGCATGGGATCAGCCTGATACCGCACCGGGCCGACCGGAAGAGCGCGACGCGGCCGGCGGCCGGGGCTCAGCCGTTCCCGTACCGGGCCTGCCGGTGCGCGGCCATCCGTACGGGCGCGTTGACGGCGCCGTCGCCGCGGTAGCCGCCCACCCGCTGCACCACCTCGAAGAAGAGGCGCGAGCCGAGGATGCCGGTGCAGAAGTGGTAGAACTCGCCGTGCTCGTCGCGGTCGTAGAGGATGTTCAACTCCCGCAGGGCGCCGAGCAGTCGGGGGTCGGGCGCGAGACGGGCGTCGAGGTCGTCGTAGTAGTTGTCCGTGATCGGCAGGATCTCCAGGCCGCGGGCACGGGCGCGCCGTGCCGCCGCGAAGACGTCCCGTGTGCTGAAGGCGATGTGCTCCGGGTCCGGCACGGTGGGCGCCCAGTCGCCGCGGCGCAGCAGCGCGCCGTGCATGGCGATGCGCACCTGGCCGCCGGCGTTGCCGACCGTACGGCTGCGGACGAGGCCGAACGGCGCGGCGTACTCGGCGAAGTGGCGCTCGCGCAGGTCGAGTACGGACTGGTAGAAGGTCATCGAACCGGCGAACTGGTCGTTCGGCTGCGCCAGCGCCACATGGTCGATGCGGCCGAGCGCGCCGGAATCGGAATCCGGGTCCGGGTCCGGACCCGAGCCGGGACCGGCCGCCGNCCCCTGCGCCCGTTCCCGCGTCCGGTCCCGTCGGCTCGAAGTCCGCGCGCCAGTCCGGGCCCGTCGCGCCGCCGCCCGGGCAGAAGAAGAGCTGGGTGCCGTCCGGCGAGGCGACCGCGGTGAGTTCGGCCTCGCCGGGGCCGCGCCTGCGGGGCAGCGGCGTCGCGAGTAGCGCCGCGGCCCGGCGCGCGGACTGCTCCGGATCGCTGCTCTCGACCGCGAGGGCCACGACGTCGGCCGTGCCGGAGGCGCCGGACGCCGCACCCGACGACGAATCCGTACGGACCGGATCCTCCCCGTCCCTGTCCCCGTTCTCGTCCCTGCCACCGTGCCCGTCCCCGCCGCCGTCCCGGTTGAGGACGA
This sequence comes from Streptomyces nanshensis, assembly GCF_001751255.1. Taxonomy (GTDB): domain Bacteria; phylum Actinomycetota; class Actinomycetes; order Streptomycetales; family Streptomycetaceae; genus Streptomyces; species Streptomyces nanshensis_A. The sequence continues at coordinate 18,611 of NZ_LJGW01000387.1, forward strand.
CGTCGCTGCCGCCCTGCTGCCACAGGTCCACCGGCTTGGAGCGGTGGCGCCCGGTGTGGACGAAGCCGAGCGCGGAGAGCGCGGACGTGACGCGGGGCGCGGACGTACCGTCCACGGCGAGTTCGACGAAGGCGTGGCCGAACAGTTCGGGCGCGGGCGGCGGGACGGTGAGAGCGATCTGCGGACGTCGCCGCCCCGGCCCCTCCGTGAATTCGCCCTCCCCGACGGCCTCTTCGAGCGCGACGAGCGAACGCATCGCGTCGACCGCCGCCGGTCCCGGGTCGGTCTGGCGGAAGACGTCGTTGAAGACCTCCAGCGACAGCGGGCCGTCGTACCCCGCGGCGAGCACCTGCGCGAGGAACCCCGGCAGGTCGAACGCCCCCTGGCCGGGGAAGAGCCGGTGGTGCCGGCTCCACTGGAGGACGTCCATGTCGAGGCGCGGCGCGTCGGCGAGTTGGAGGAAGAACAGCTTCGCGGCGTCGACGGTCTCCAGGCCCGCGGGGGCCGGATCGCGCGAGAGCACATGGAAGCTGTCCAGGCACAAGCCGAGTGCGGGGTGGTCGGCCCGGCGGACGATCTGCCAGGAGTGCTCCCAGTCGCTGACGAACCGCCCCCAGGCGAGCGCCTCGTATGCAACACGCATACCGCGGGCCGCCGCCCTGTCGGCCAGAGCGCGGAGCTGCCGTGCCGCGAGGCCGTCGTCGTCGACGGCGTGCGGCGAGAGCGTGGAGCACACCAGCACCGTGCCGGCGCCCAGCCGCTCCATCAGGTCGAACTTCCGCTCCGCGCGCCGGAGGTTGGCGGTATGCAGCGTGTCCGGTACGGCCTCGAAGTCGCGGAAGGGCTGGTAGAGATCGACGGTCAGACCGAGGTCCGCACACAGCCCGCGGACGCTCTCGGGGGACATCGCCGAGACGACGAGGTCGTTCTCGAAGATCTCGACTCCGTCGAAGCCCGCCGCGGCCGCCGCGCGCAGCTTGTCCTCCAGCAGCCCGGAGAGGCAGACGGTCGCCACGCCCCTGCGGGCGCGCGGACGCGGGGAGGGCGGAGAGGGCGGGGAGTGCTGCGGCTGGTTCATGTGTGCTGCTCCTTCGACCCGTCGATGTCTTCCTCGCCGGCAGTCGTTCCGTGCCTCGTATGCGTCTCGTACTCCCGCCGTACGCACCTCGTACGCGTCCCGTACGCGCCTCGTATACAGCTCGTACGCGCCCTGCACGCCAGCCCGTTGGGCCGGCTCATCCGTACCGCCCGTCCATACGGCCTGCCCGTACGCAGTGCGCGCGATGTTCGTATGGCGCACAGCAATGCACAGAGCGCACGGTACGAGCAGCCGCCCGCGACCGTCAATCGCCGTGCGGGCGGCAGCGGTTCGACCCGCATCGCCCCACCCATCGGACGCCTCCGCGCCCGGAGGTACGGTGTGCGACATGCGCACAGCGGGGCCGGCGGCACCGGCCCCGTACGGACGCGAGGACGTACGGCGGCGTACAGAGACGTACGGCGAGCACGGACAGACGGAGACGCACGGAAAGCGACGCACGGAAAGCGACGCACGGGAAGCGACGCACGGAAGCAGAGACGTACGCGGCGGAGACGTACGGAGAGGCAGGGCATCTGTGCCGGAAGCGGCGGCGGCCGGAGGGCGCGAAGAATACGGTCCGCACTTCGTGCAGTCCGTCGCGCGGGCCCTGTCGGTGATGCGCTCCTTCACCGCGGACCGCAGATCGCAGACGCTCACCGAGGTCGCCCGCGCGACCGGGCTCGACCGGGCGACGGCGCGCCGGCTGCTGCTCACCCTCGCCGACCTCGGCTATGTCGCCCACGACGGACGCGTCTTCGAACTCACGCCACGCACCCTGGAGTTGGGGTACGCGTACCTCTCCAGCATGTCGCTGCCCGAACTCGCGCAGCCGCATCTGGAGACTCTCGCCCGCGAGCTGAACGAGACGGCCGCGCTCGCCGTGCTGGACGGGGAGGAGATCGTCTACGTCGCCCTGGTGCAGAGCGCCCGGCTGATGGCCGTCAAGATCGGCATCGGCACCCGCTTCGACGCGTACACGACGTCGATGGGCCGCGTCCTGCTGGCCGGGCTGTCCGACGAGGCGCTGGACGAGCGCTTCGCGCGGCTGCGGCTCAAGCGCAGGACGGACCGCACCGTGGGCAGCCCGCGTGCCCTGCGTCAGGAGATCGACAAGGTACGCGAGCAGGGCTGGTCGCTGGTCGACTCCGAGCTGGAGGAGGGGCTGCGCGGCGCCGCGGCACCCGTGCGCGACCGCTCCGGCAGGGTGGTGGCGGCCGCCAACGTCTCGGTCCACACGGGGCGTACGACACCCGAACTCGTCGAGCGCGACTACGTCCCGATGATCCTGCGCACCGTACGGCTCATCGAGGCGGACCTGGTGGGCTCCGTCGCCCGCTGACCGCCGCACGCGACCACGAAAGCGCACGCGACCACGGAAGGACCGACGCATGACGGACACCGGAACCGGCCCCGGCACCACGCCCGGCCCGGCCCCCGACGCCGACGCCGACGCCGACGCGGGCGCGGGCGCGGGCGCACGCCGGAGCGACATCGCCGTCTACGGCGCCACCGGCTTCGTCGGCGGCCTCGTCGCCCGCCGTCTCGCCCGTTCCGCACCCGAGGGCACCCGGGTCGCCCTCGCCGGACGGAGCCGGACGAAGCTCGAAGCCGTACGGGAGAGCCTGGGCGAACGCGCCCGCGACTGGCCCCTGTTCACCGCCGACGCCGCCGACCGCTCCGCGCTGCGGGAGCTGGCCGAGTCGGCCCGGGTGGTGGTCACCACGGTCGGCCCCTACGCGGAGTACGGGCGCACGCTCGTCGAGGTCTGCGCGCAGGCCGGCACCGACTACGTCGATCTGTGCGGCGAGGCGCTGTTCGTACGCGAGAGCATCGACGCGCACCACGCCACCGCCGCCGCGACGGGCGCCCGCATCGTGCACGCCTGCGGCTTCGACTCGATCCCCTCCGACCTCAACGTCCATCTGCTCCATGAGCGCGTACGGGCCGACGGCAGCGGCGAGTTGACCGACACCACCTCGGTCCTCACCGCCGTGCGCGGCGGCGTCAGCGGCGGCACGGTCGACTCGCTGCGCCGTCAGATCGACCATATGAAGCGCGACCGGGAGGCCCGCCGGCTCGTCGCGGATCCGTACTCGCTCAGCCCCGACCGTGCCGCCGAGCCCGAACTCGGCCGCCAGAGCGACCTGTTGCTCACGCGCGCCGCCACGGCGGACCTTCCGCTGCGCGGAGTCCTCGCGCCGTTCGCCATGGCACCGTTCAACACCCGTGTGGTGCGCCGCAGTTCGGCGCTGCGCGGGCACGCGTACGGGGCACGCTTCCGCTACCGCGAGGCCATGCGCGTCGGACCGCCGTCGCTCTCGCCGCTGGTCGCGGTCGGTACGGCCGGGGTGCTGGGCGCCCTGGTGACGGGGCTGGCGCTGCGTCCCGTCCGTCCGCTGCTGAACCGCGTACTGCCCGACCCGGGCGACGGACCGGACGAACGGACCCGCGAGAAGGGCCACTTCACCTTCGACACCTTCGCGGTGACCACCGACGGCACCCGCTACACCGCCCGCTTCCGCGCACAGGGCGACCCGGGTTACGCCGCGACCGCCGTGATGCTCGGCGAGTCCGCCCTCGCGCTCGTACGGGACCGGTACGCGCTGCCGGAGTACGGCGGCGGCGTCCTCACCCCGGCCACCGGGCTCGGTGACGCGCTGGTCAGGCGGCTGCGCGCGGCGGGCATGACGCTGGCCGTGCGCGCCTACTGAGGCGCGTACGCCGGGAGCCGGCGCAACGCGCACGGCAGGATCGGCCGGCGGAGTAGGTGTGCGCGGGCCTCAGGCGACGACGGTGCTGCGCCGCTCCAGCAACCGCACGTCGCGCCAGACCCCGTGGTGGCGACCCAGCCGTTCGCTCGTGCCCACGATGCGGAATCCGGCGCGGAGATGGAGCGCGATGCTGGCCTCGTTCTCGGGGAAGATCCCGGCCCGGAGCGTCCAGATCCCGGCGGCCTCGGTGGAGGCGATCAGCGCGTCCAGCAGGGCGCGGGCCACTCCGCGTCCGCGTGCGTCGGGCCGTACGAACACCGACAGTTCGACCACGCCCGCGTAGACGGGACGGGGCGAGACCCGGGCCGCGGTGATCCACCCGAGCACGCGCGGACGCCCGCCGGCACCGGCCCGCCCGTCGTCCGTCCCCAGGGCGACGAACCGGTGGTCCGGCAGCTTCGCCGCGTCGAACTGCTCCCATGCGGGCGCCGCCGTCTCGAAGGTGGCGTTCCCCTCGTCGATCCCGGCCTGGTAGATCTCCAGCACCTCGCCGGCGTGCTCGGCCGTCAGGGCCGCTATGACACCGGGCGTGCCCGCCGCCCGCCGCGTACCGCTCATGCCTCTATCGAACCAGGCCGCACGGGGTCGCCCGTACCCGCCGCCGTGCGATGGTGGACACGTGACGCTGGAGGACCTCGTCCGGCTGCGCCGGGCCCGCGACCTGATGGACCGCGACTACGCGGAGCCACTGGACGTCCCGGCGCTCGCGCGCTTCGCGCTGATGTCGCCGGGCCACTTCTCGCGCAGCTTCCGCGCCGCGTACGGGGAGACGCCGTACAGCTACCTGATGACGCGCCGCATCGAGCGTGCCAAGGCCCTGCTGCGGCGCGGCGATCTGAGCGTGACGGAGGTCTGCTTCGCGGTGGGCTGCACCTCGCTGGGATCGTTCAGTTCGCGGTTCACCGAGTTGGTCGGCGAGAACCCGAGCGCCTACCGGGCCCGCCGGCACGACGAGGGCGCCGCGATCCCGGCCTGTGTCGCCAAGCTGCGCACCCGACCGGTCAGGAACGGAGAAGCCGGACGGGGCGGTGCGCCCGTAGCGTGAGGCGCATGGACATCAGACTCTCTTCCTGCTTCATCGCCGTCGACGACCACGACAAGGCGCTCGCCTTCTACCGGGACGTACTCGGGCTGGAGGTGCGCAACGACGTCGGCTTCGAGGGGATGCGCTGGGTGACCCTCGGCGCCCCGTCCCAGCCCGACGTGGAGATCGTCCTCGAACCGCCGCTCGCGGATCCGAACGCCTCGCCCGCCGACCGGCAGGCCATGGCGGAGCTGCTGGCCAAGGGCATGCTGCGCGGCGTCATCTTCCGTACGGACGACTGCGACGCGACCTTCGAGCGCATCAGCGCGGCCGGCGGCGAGGTCGTGCAGGAGCCGGTCGACCAGCCCTACGGCGTCCGCGACTGCGCTTTCCGCGACCCCGCCGGGAACATGCTGCGCTTCAACCAGCCGCGGGGAACGTGAGATCTGCGCGGGCCTGTGGTCCGGCGGACGCCGACGTTACGCTTCACTCGAACTGAGATTCCCGGACGAAGCGCCCAATGCGTCCGAAGGCCCCCAGGGCACGCGACGTTCCCTCCGCAGACATCCCGGCAGTCCGGCAGCCCGGCACCGGCCCGCCCGAGACCCCGCCGCCCAAAACCCCGCCGCCCGAAACAGAGACCCGATGCGCATGTCCACGAGGACCGGCACCCAGCCGACACAGCAGGAACAGCAGGACCGCCAGGAACCACAGGAACCGCGGCAGGCGCACGTCGCCGACACCCACGACCTGATCCGCGTGCACGGCGCGCGCGTCAACAACCTGCGGGACGTCAGCATCGAGATCCCGAAGCGCCGACTGACGGTCTTCACCGGTGTCTCCGGTTCGGGCAAGACCTCCCTCGTCTTCAACACGATCGCCGCCGAGTCGCAGCGGCTGATCAACGAGACGTACAGCGCCTTCGTGCAGGGCTTCATGCCGACGCTGGCCCGTCCCGAGGTCGACGTCCTCGAAGGGCTGACGACCGCGATCATCGTCGACCAGCAGCGCATGGGCGCCGATCCGCGTTCCACGGTCGGCACCGCCACCGACGCCAACGCGATGCTGCGCATCCTCTTCAGCCGCGTCGGGCAGCCGCACATCGGGTCGCCGGGCGCGTTCGCCTTCAACGTCCCCTCGGTCCGTGCGAGCGGGGCGATCACCGTGGAGCGCGGCGCGAAGAAGGCGGTCAAGGCCACCTACTCGCGGACCGGCGGCATGTGTCCGCGCTGCGAGGGCCGCGGCGCGGTCTCCGACATCGACCTCACCCAGCTCTACGACGACTCCAAGTCGCTCTCCGAGGGCGCCTTCACCATCCCCGGCTGGAAGTCGGACAGTTGGTGGACGGTACGGGTGTACGCCGAGTCGGGCTTCCTCGACCCGGACAAGCCGATCCGCGAGTTCACGAAGCGGGAGATGGAGGACTTCCTCCACCGGGAGCCGACCAAGGTGAAGGTCGAGGGCGTGAACCTCACCTACGAGGGTCTGATCCCCAAGATCCAGAAGTCGTTCCTGTCGAAGGACAAGGAGGCGCTGCAGCCGCACATCCGGGCGTTCGTGGACCGTGCCGTCACCTTCACCACCTGTCCCGACTGCGACGGCACCCGGCTGAGCGAGGCGGCACGGTCGTCGAAGATCGAGGGCACGAACATCGCCGACGCGTGCGCGATGCAGATCACCGACCTCGCCGAGTGGGTACGCGGCCTCCGGGACGGCTCCGCGGGCGGACGGAAGGGCACGAAGGACGGGAACGGCGCGAACGGCACCGGGGGCAAAGGCAGTTCGGCCGGCACGGCCGGTACGTCCGGCGCATCCGCTGCGTCCGGCACCGCGTACGCGTCCGTTGCCCCGCTGCTCACCTCGCTGCTCGGCACCCTGGAGTCGTTCGTCGAGATCGGGCTCGGCTATCTCTCGCTCGACCGCCCCTCGGGCACGCTGTCGGGCGGCGAGGCGCAGCGCGTGAAGATGATCCGCCACCTCGGCTCCTCGCTGACCGACACCACGTACGTCTTCGACGAGCCGACCGCCGGGCTGCACCCGCACGACATCCGGCGCATGAACGACCTGCTGCTGCGCCTGCGGGGCAAGGGCAACACGGTGCTCGTCGTGGAGCACAAGCCGGAGACGATCGCGATCGCCGACCATGTCGTGGACCTCGGCCCCGGCGCCGGTACGGCCGGCGGCACGGTCTGCTTCGAGGGCACCGTCGAGGGGCTGCGCACCAGCGGCACCCGTACCGGACGCCATCTCGACGACCGGGCCGCCCTCAAGGAGAGCGTGCGTGAGCCGGACGGTGCGCTGAAGGTGCGCGGCGCGGACGCCCACAACCTCCGGAACGTCGATGTGGACGTACCGCTCGGTGTGCTGTGCGTCATCACCGGCGTCGCGGGTTCCGGCAAGAGCTCGCTCGTCCACGGGTCGCTGTGCCGGCAGCGGGAGGCGGCCGACGCGGGCGTGGTGGCGATCGACCAGAGCCCGATTCGCGGCTCGCGCCGGAGCAACCCCGCCACGTACTCCGGTGTGCTCGACCCGATCCGCAAAGCGTTCGCCAAGGCCAACGGCGTGAAGCCGGGGCTCTTCAGCGCCAACTCCGAGGGCGCGTGCCCGAACTGCAACGGCGCCGGCGTCGTCTACACGGACCTGGCGATGATGGCGGGCGTCGCCACGACCTGCGAGGAGTGCGACGGGAAGCGGTTCCAGTCGTCGGTGCTCGAATACCGCCTCGGCGGGCGGGACATCAGCGAGGTGCTGGCGATGTCGGTGGCGCAGGCCGAGGAGTTCTTCGGCTCCGGCGAGGCCCGTACGCCCGCCGCGCACCGTGTACTGAACCGGCTCGCCGACGTCGGACTCGGCTACCTCCGCCTCGGGCAGCCGCTCACCACGCTCTCCGGCGGCGAGCGTCAACGGCTCAAGCTGGCCGCGCAGATGGCCGAGAAGGGCGGCGTGTACATCCTCGACGAGCCGACGACCGGGCTGCATCTCGCGGACGTCGAGCAGCTTCTCGGTCTGCTGGACCGGCTGGTCGACGCGGGCAAGTCGGTCGTCGTCATCGAGCACCACCAGGCGGTCATGGCGCACGCGGACTGGATCATCGACCTCGGTCCGGGCGCGGGCCACGACGGCGGCCGGATCGTCTTCGAGGGCACGCCCGCCGACCTCGTCGCCGACCGCTCGACGCTCACGGGCGAACATCTCGCGGAGTACGTCGGGGCCTGACCCCGGCGGCGCCGCCCGGCGTGCGGGGGCGGTGGACGGTACGGAGCGACGGCGCCCCGCCGCTCAGAGCGGGGTCGCGGCGTGCAGGATCGTCAGCAGCGCGACGGCCGCGTTGGCCGAGGACAGCGCGGAGGCGGCGGTCCCGGCGGCGGCGATCCACAGGGCCAGGCCCACCGCGGTGTACGCGGGCGGCCAGATGCGTACCTCCGGCGGAGGCTCCAGCAGCGCCTTGACCCGGCGCGGTACGGGACCGGGCGCGGCCAGGCCCGCGAAGGTCGGGGCGGGCGTGCGGTGCGAGACGAGCGCCGCCTTTCCGACCGTCCGCGCGACCAGGCGGCGGTCGCCGACGGCCTGTGCCGCCTCCTCGTCCGCCCACCGTTCGGTGCCGAAGACGATGGCCGTCCGCAGCGGCCGCAGAAAGGGGTTGGCCTGGGCGGCCAGCCGCGCGGCGAGCAGAAAGCGGTGGTGGCGGGCGGCGAGATGGCTGCGCTCGTGGGCCAACAGGGCTTCGCGCTCACGGGAGTCGAGACACTCCAGCAGCGCGGTGGAGACGACGACGCGGCCACGGCCGTCCCCCTTGGCCCCGCCCTTTCCGCTGCCCCTGCCCCTACCGTTGCCGCTGCCGTTGCCGCTGCCTCGTCCGCTTCCGCCGGGCAGCGCGTACGCGTACGACTCCTCGTCGGGCAGCACCGCGACCGGTGAGGGCGGCAGCCCCGCCAGCGCCTGCTGGATACGGAGCCGGATACGGCGGTGTCGCCAGACGGTACGGGCGCACAACAGCCCGACGCTCATCAGGGCGGGGATCGCCGCCTTGCCCGCCACCTCGTCGTACGGAACGGCATCGCGCACCTCCGGGTCCGACCAGCCGTCGGGGAGGGGGTTGCCGGGAAGCTGCGCCGTACCGACGACCATGATCAGCGCCAGGCACAGGGTGCTGCACACGGCGAAGATGGCGCCCACCGCGGTCAGCAGCAGGGTCGCGGTGCGCGGGTGGAGACGGTGCTCGGCGAGCCGGGCGATGGGCCACGCCGATAACGGCAGCACCAGCGGCAGGAAGACGAAGACGCCCATCGCGCTCTAGCCCTCCGGCTCCTCTTCGGCCTGGGTCAGCAGATCCCGCAGCAGCCGCTCGTCGTCGGCGGAGAGGGCCGTGACGAAGCTGGCCAGCACGGCTTCACGGTCGGCCTCGCCGTCCAGTACCCGCTGCATGCGCAGGGCCGCGAGCCCCGCCGCGTCGCAGGCCGGCTGCCACTCGAAGGAGCGTCCCGCGCGCTCCCGCGTGACCGCCCCCTTGGCGAGCAGCCGGGAGAGGATCGTGACGACCGTGGTGTAGGCGAGCGTCCCGTCGAGCCGCTCCTGCACCCACGCGGCGCTCACCGGGCCCGGGGCGGAATGCAGCACGGTGAGGACCTGTGCCTCCAGTACGCCCTGGCCTCGGCGCTGCCGCCGGGAACCGGAGGACGCCCGTCGTTGCTGGCCCACCTGACACCTCCTCGGCCGTACCGGCGGATCCGCGAAGCCGCCATGGTAGCGACCGCGCCGGGGGCCGCAGCCCGCGAACGTCATGCGGCACGGCCCCGTCCCCGTACGGGATCGTCCTCGTACGGGATCAGGAGCCGCGCGGCGCGCCGCCCGGGTCCTCCTCGCCCGCCGCTGCCGGCCGCTCCCCCGGCGCGGGCCGTACGGAATACCGCGCGGCGGACGGCGAATCCGCCCCCTCCGCCCGGCCCTCGGACTTCAGGGCCTTCGCCTCGCTCTTGAGGATCCGCAGTGACTTGCCTGCGGAACGGGCCAGTTCGGGCAGCTTCTTCGCTCCGAAGACGAGGACGGCCACGATGATGAGGACGGCGGCTTCACTGATACCGAACACGGCGTACGGTCTCCCCTTCTCTCCGTCCCGGACGGGTCGTTCGCCCGTACGGGACGCTGCCGGACGGGACGCTCTCGGACGGGACTGCTCAGAGGTCGAACTCCGACGGGGCCAGCCCCAGCGAGTGGCAGGCCTCGCGGACCACGCCGCGCTCGTCGGCGTCGAACTGCCCGTCGGCGCCGCCGATGACGATGCCGATCCGTACGACGGCCCTGGCCTCCTCGGGCTTCTTCTGCACCTTCGCGATCTCCTGGAGTACGGAGACCTTCCCGAAGTCGAAGTCCGCGACGAGCTTGTCGAGGTACTGGTCGAAGCGCTGGCGGAGGTCGTCCGCGGGGAAGTTGGCGAGGACGTCGTTGGTGGTGATGAGCTGGGCGACGCGCTGGCGCTCCGACGGGTCGACCGTTCCGTCGGCCGCCGCCACCAGGGCGCACATCGCCATGCTCGCGTCGCGGAAGGCGCCGCTCTTCAAGTCGTTCTTCTTCGCCTCCAGTTGAGTCTGCATCGTCTGGGCGGATTCCTTGATGCGGTCCCACAGGGCCATGGCGTCTCCAGATGAGGTGAGGTGCGGCGGGAGCCCGGGGCGCTGGGCGCGGCCCCGGGCGGTACGGGTTGCTTCTACAACTCTGTAGAAGCTACCAGGTGACGTCCGTCCGCCGACGGGGATCACCGGCGGGACCGCATCGGATCCCGGCCAGAGTCCCGGCCGAACCCCGGCCGTATCCCGGCCGAATTCCGGCCGGGTTCCCGTCAGTCGTCGCCGCCCTCCCCGTCGTCCCCGTCCCCGTCCTCGTCCTCGAAGGCGTCGCCGATCTCGTCCACGACCTCGGCGGCGACCAGCCCGCCGGCCACCCCCACGGCGACTCCCGCCGCGCCCGCGGCGATCGCGGTCCCCATGCCCGGCCCGGAGGAGCCGTGATGACCACCGTGCCCACCGTGCCCGTGGCCGTCGTGTCCGTGCCCGTCGTACCCGTGACCGCCGTGGTACGGGTCCGCGTACGCCGGGGCGCCATGGGCCCCGTGGCGCTCCACGAGCTGCCGCACCCAGCCGTCGACCGTGCCGTTCCAGTCGGCACCCGCGATGTCCGAGTCGTTCACGAAGTGCCGCTCGACGACGTCGTGTCCGCCGGAGAAGAGCCCGCCGCGCTTGTCGCCCTCCAGGACGACCTCCACCCCCGACGGCGAGGCGAGGAAGGTCAGTTCGACCTCGTTGAGGGCATGGGCGTACTGCGCGGGCGGGGTGAGTTCGATCTCCTGGTAGAAGGGCAACTCCTGTCCCGTCCCCCGGATCTGCCCGAGTTCCAGGTCCGCGGAGCGGAATCCGTAGCCGAGCTGCCCGAGCGCCTCCAGCACGGCTTCCTGTACGGGCAGCGGGCACACCCGGAGCGGATCGAGGTCGCCCTTGTCGCGGGCGCCGGCGATGCGCAGTTCGGTCCGTACGCCCAGCACGATCCCCAGCGGCTGGCCGTGCAGTTCGGTGACGGGCGTCTCCCACGGCAGTACGAGGGAGAAGGGCACGCTCCTCGACTCCCCCTCGGAGAGCCGGAAGCCGCCGCCCACCGTCGTCCGCTCGAAGACCACGGTCCCCTCGCGCTCCTCGTCGTGGCCCTCCGCCTCGACCCGGGCGACGAGTTCGAGGACGATCTGCTCGATCTCCGCGTCCGACGAGCCGCCTTCGATCCGTACCTCGCCGGTGACGGCGCCGCCGGGCGGCACGGGCCCGTCGGCCAGGACCGTGTCCACCGAGGGGCCGCCGGCCCCGAACGCCCCGAGCAGCTTCCTGAACACCATCGTGGTGTGCACTCCTTCGTTCCTCGGTGTGATCGCGGACCGCCTGCGGTGCCGGGACGCGGGCGGCGCCCCGCCGCGACGGGCGGTACGGGCGTGTGCCGCCAAGTGCGCGCACACGTCCGGGTGTCGGGGCCCGTCAGCGCAGGGACGACGCCGTGATCACCGGTTGTTTCTACAGCGGTGTAGGTTTCGGCACTATCATGCACCGTGCCCCACGGGAGGAAACGCCGGCGGGCGCCGGCACCCGCCGGACGACGGTCACGGCGCAGGGAAGCGGCGGCGCCCGCGCAGGCGCGGAACGCGGACGGCGAGGCAGGCGGGGACGCAGGCGGGGCGCGCCGGGTGCGAGCCGGGACACCGCGCGACACCTCCGGACGTTCTCTACAGTGCTGTAGAAATTCATGCCGCGCCCGGCTACCCTCGCTCAGCGAGGTCCTCGGCCCGCCGGTCTCGGGACGGCTACCCACTGGGCCGGTATCGGCGATCCGGATGCGGATGGCCGCCGCGGCCTCCGCCCCCGGTGCTGACGGCACCGGGGGTTTCGTATCGCCGTGGCAACGCACGCCGCCCGCGCCGTAGTTTCCTGACGTGAGCGAACAGCAGAGCACAGACGGCAGCGCCGGCGACGCGGACTACGGCGCCATCGGTACCGGCTACAGCACCTACCGCCGCCCGGACCCCCGAATCGCACAGGCCCTCCACCGCGCGCTCGGAGACGCCCGGACCGTGGTCAACGTCGGGGCGGGCGCGGGCTCGTACGAGTCCACCGCGTTCGAGACGACCGCCGTGGAGCCCTCACGGTCCATGCGGGAGCAGCGACCGGCCGCACTGCCCCCGGCGATCGACGCCGCCGCGGAGCAACTCCCCTTCGGCGACGGCGCGTTCGACGCCGCGATGAGCACCTTCAGCGTGCACCAGTGGAGCGACCTCGAAGCGGGGCTGACCGAGATGCGGCGCGTGACCCGCGGGCCGGTGGTCCTGCTCACCTGCGACCCCGCGCGCGTACGCGACTTCTGGCTGTACGAGTACGCCCCGCTCGTCCTGGACACCGAGGCACGGCGCTACCCCTCGATCGACCGGATCACCGGAATCCTCGGAGGCCACGCCACGGTGGAGTCCGTGCCCGTACCGGCCGACTGCACCGACGGCTTCAACGAGGCGTACTACGCGCGCCCCGAGCGCCTCCTCGACCCCGCGGCCCGTCAGGCGTGCTCGGCGTGGAGCTTCGTCGAGCCGTCCGTACGGGAGCAGTACACCGACCGGCTGCGCCACGCGCTCGACAGCGGGCTCTGGGACGAACGCCACGGCCGCCTCCGACGGCAGTCCGCCTTCGACGGGTCGCTCGTGCTCGTCCGCGCAACTCCCTGAACGTGTACGGGTGTTGAGCGCGTACGGGCGTTGAGCGCGCACGGCTTCATTGAGCGTCGGTGTCCGGCGGTTCGGTCCGTTCGCCCGGCCTCAGAGCTGTGCCGAGCGCGCCGCCCAGCGGCCGTCCTGCCGCGTCACCGCGACGGGACGCCCGAAGCAGGACGTCATCAGGGCGCTGGTGAGCGTCTCGTCGGCCGTACCCCGTGCGTGCACACGCCCTTCGCGCAGCAGCAGCGCATGCGTCGTCGTGGGCGGCAGCTCCTCCAGATGGTGGGTGACGGTGATCGTCGTCAGCCCGGGGCGGCCGGCGGCCAGCCGCCGCAGCGCGTCGATCAGATCCTCGCGGGAGGGGAGGTCGAGCGCGTTGAAGGGCTCGTCGAGCAGCAACAGGGACGGCTCGGGCATCAGCGCCCGCGCGATCAGGATCCGGGCCCGCTGACCTCCCGAACACACCCGCCACGGGCGGTCGGCCAGCTCCTTGCAGCCCAACTCGGCCAGCAGCGCGTGTGCTTGCTCGCGGGCCGCCCGGTCGTACTTGCGCCACAGCGGCTGGACCGTGCCGGTGGCCCCGGTGAGCACGACGGTGTGCGCGGGCAGGTCCTCCGGTACGCGCTGCGCCGTGGAGACGTGCCCGATGTGCGCGCGCAACTCCCGTACGTCGACGCGGCCCAGGCGATGGCCGAGCACGGCGACGGTGCCGCTCGTGGGGTGCATCATCGCGCCGAGGAGGCGCAGCAGCGTCGTCTTGCCCGCGCCGTTCGGCCCCAGCAGCGCCCAGTGCTCGCCGGAGCCGACCGTCCATTCGATGCCGTCGAGGATGACCTGACCGGTGGTGAAGCGGCGGACGCCGACGTCCTCCAGCACGACCACCCCGCGGTCCGGCTGCCGCTCCGCAGCCGACGTGGACGTCTCCACACGCACTCCCGACGATCTCGTTCCCGCTGTCCGGACGCGCCGCTCCGGACGTCCGTACCGCTTCGTACCGCTCGGGCGCACGGCGGCGCAAACGCCGTTCAGCACCCGGACACCCGGCGCCGCACCGTCCCGGGCCGCCCGTCGTCCCATGGGCCGCAGACCGGACGTACCGACTGCGCATGCGGTAAGGCGACCTCGTATCACCTCGCAGATACCAGCGTTCGCCGTAATCTGGCAGGCATCTGCGGACGGGAGTGAAGCTGTGGGTGTACTGGTCGTGCAGCACGCGCGGGACGAAGGTCCGTACGTGCTCGGAGAGGCGCTGGCGGCCGCCGGGCTGCGGATGCGGCTGTGCCGGGTGTGGGCCGGGGACCCGGTGCCGGAGAGCCTGTCCGGCACCGAGGCGCTGGTGGTGATGGGCGGGCCGCAGTCGGCGCACAGCGACGCCGGCTTCCCCTCCCGCCGCGCCGAACTGGCCCTGCTCCGCCGGGCGTTGGAGGCCGAGGTACCGGTGCTCGGCGTCTGCCTCGGTGCGCAGCTCCTCGCCGTGGCGGCGGGCGGCGCGGCCCGCCCCGGTACGGGACTCCAAGTCGGCTGGGGCGAGGTGCGGTTGAGCCCCGAGGCCGCCCGTGACCCGCTGTTCGCGGGTACGCGGGAACGGCTGCGGGTGCTGCACTGGCACGGCGACGCCATGGACATACCCGACGGTGCGGTGCCGCTGGCCTCGTGCGAGCGGTATCCGGTGCAGGCGTTCCGAACGGGCGGCGCCGCGTGGGGACTTCAGTTCCATCTGGAGGTCGACGAGACCGCCGTGGACGCGTTCGCGACGGCGTTCCCGCACGAGGCCGCCGCCGCGCCCGGACTGCGGCGGGCCGCGCCCGAGGAACTGGCCGCGCTCGCACCGCACCGGGACCGGGTGCTGGCGCGGTTCGCGGCGCTGGTCGCCGAACGGTCCGAACGCACCGCCGCCCGCGCCTTCTTCACCCCCAGGGCCGACGCCTGGGAAGCACGGTTCGCCGCCGACGGCCCGCGGTACGCGGAGGCCGTCGCACGCATGGATCTGCGCCGCGGACAGACCGTCCTGGACCTGGGCTGCGGCTCCGGGCGCGCGCTGCCCGCGCTGCGCGCCCAGGTCGGGGACGACGGGACCGTCCTGGGCATGGACGTCACCACGGCCATGCTGAAGGCGGCCGTCCGCGAGGGCCGCGAGCGCCAGGCCGGGCTGCTGGTCGCCGACTGCTCACAACTGCCGCTCCCGGAAGGCGCCGTGGACGGGATCTTCAGCGCCGGGCTGCTCGACCATCTGCCCGACCCGGCCGCCGCCGTACGCGAATGGGCGCGGGTCACCGGGCCGGGCGGCATCCTGCTCCTCTTCCACCCCTCCGGCCGCGCCGAACGCGCCGCACGCCACGGCCGTCCGCTGAGCCCGGACGACCCGCTGGGCGAACCGAATCTGTGGCCCGTGCTGGAGGCCGGCGGCTGGCGGCTGGACTGCTACGAGGACGCGGACGAGCACTTCCTCGCCCGCGCCGTACGCATCTGAGGCCGTACACGCCGAGAACGTACGCGTCCGAGCACGTACGCGTCCGATGCGCCGTACGTGCCCGGGAAGGCGAACCGGCCGCGGGCGGCGGCCTGTCGGGACCGGACGTCAGTCACGGGCGGAGGCGCCGCGGGCGTTGTAGACGACGGCGTCGTCCCGCGCCCCGTACTCCCTGAACACCTCGACCGCCTCCTCGCGGAGGACGTCGCGGACCACCTCGATGCCGCGGTCGGCGAACTGCTCGACCCAGTCCTCGCGCATCGGCCCCTCGTCGAACCCGGCGAGGTCCTCGACCTCGGGCCCGTCCCCGGCGATGAGCAGCCGCCGTACTCCGGACCACATCGCCGCGCCGTAACACATCACGCAGGGACGCCAGTTGACGACCAGTTCGAGGTCCGGTCCGTCCGGTGCGCCGAGGTCCCACGCGTTCAGACGGGTCTGGGCGAGCGAGAGCGCGACGACCTCGGCGTGCGTCGAGGACAGCCCGGAGGACAGGACGAGGTTCACCCCGGCGGAGACGACGGCACCGGTCTTGCTCTCGACGACGAGCGCGGCGAACGGACCGCCGGTGTCCTCGCGGTGGTTGCGCCGGGCGAGCCGGTTGGCAAGCCGTGCCCGGTCCTCGTCGGTGGCCAACGTGCCGGGCACGTCGGCGAGTTCGTCCGCCACCCAGTCGGGCAGCCGGGCGCCGAAGGAGGTCGCGAGAGAGGAGGTGTCCATGGGGGGTGTCTCCGGTCAAGTCGGTGAATCGGGCGAACGGTTACGGACGTGGCCCGTGGCCGGCGCGGCACCGCGAAGACACGTCACGACGTGGCCACCGGACAGCAGACGGTAACCCGCGAGCGGAGCGGCCGAGGCGCTCGGGGTGCGCGGCGGGGCGTACGGTCGACCCGTAGGGATCCGGTGACCGAGGCGGCCGAGGCGGACGGAGAACGGATGACGGTGCAGGGGCCCGAGACGCTGAGCGGCGACGCCTCGCTGGTGCTGCCCGAGTTCGATGCTCCCCCGGCCGACCCCCTGGCCCTGCTCGGGGAGTGGCTGGACGGCGCGGCCCGGCGCGGCGTCCGTGAGCCGTACGCCGCGGTCCTGGCCACCGCCGACGCCGACGGGCGTCCCTCGACCCGGGTGCTGCTGGTCAAGGAGTTCGACGGGCGCGGCCTGGTCTTCGCCGGCTCCCGCAGCAGCCGCAAGGGCGCCGAACTGGCCGCCCGCGCCTGGGCGTCGATGACGTTCTACTGGCGGGAGACGCTGCAGCAGCTCACCGTCGCCGGCCCCGCCGAGCCCCTCGCCCCGGAGGACTCGGACCGCCTCTTCGCCGCGCGTCCACCCGCGGCCCGTGCCGCCTCCGCCGCCTCCCGGCAGGGCCGGCCCCTGCGGGACGAGGCCGCGCTGCGGGAAGCGGCGGGCACCCTGCGGGAGCACCCGGACGGCATCCCGCGCCCCGAGGACTGGACGGGCTACCGACTGCTGCCGGAGAGCGTGGAGTTCTGGCACGGCAGCCCGGACCGTCTGCACCGGCGCCTGCGTTACGACCGTACGGACGCCGCCGGCTGGACCGCTCGGCGTCTCCAGCCATGAGCGCCTGCACGGCGCGTACGGCGCATACGGGGCCGACGACGCCGCGTACCCAACACCCGCCGCACACATGGGCCGTTGACACCGCCGAAGCCGCCGGGCAGGTCCGGGGGCGGGTGCCGTGATCGTCTGGCTCAACGGCACCCACGGCGCGGGCAAGACGACGACCGGCGCCCTCGTGCAGCAACTGCTCCCGGATTCACGGGTGTTCGACGCCGAGAAGGTCGGCGAAACGCTCATGGACATCACACCGGGGCTGCCCGGGACGGACAACTTCCAGCACTGGCCGCCGTGGCGGCCCCTCGTCGTCGAGACGGCCCGCCGCGTACTCGACTACACCGGCGGCACCCTGGTGATGCCCATGACCGTCCTGGTCGAGCGGTACTGGCGGGAGATCAGCACGGGCCTGGCCCGACACGGCGTCCCCGTACGGCACTTCGTCCTCCACGCCGACCAGCACACCCTCCGCGCACGCATCGCGGGCGACACCGTCACCGGCCCGGACTCCCCGTTCCGCCTGAAGTACCTCGAGCCTTACGCGGAAGCGGCCCGCACCTGGCTGCACGCCGAGGCCGAGGTCGTCGACACCACGCACCTCACACCCGCCCAGGCCGCCCGCCAGATCGCGGACGCCGTCGCGACCCGAACCCCGCCCGCCCGACCGGCGCCCCCGAACGTCAGCAGGGCAAGGCCGACGACTCCGCCAAGCGGCAGCTCCCCAAGGTGAGCCTCATCCGCAGCGGCGTCTTCAAGAACCACCCCACGAACTGCGGACCCCCGGCAGCGTCCCCCATTGCAACGCGGTCGGCTCCGCCCCCGCGAAACCGTCGAAACCGGGCAGGAACTGAGCAGTTGACGAGCTGATGCGGTACGAGCGCCGGCCCGGGCCACCCCTCCTTCTCTCCAGGACGGGCCGCCGTCAACGACGACTGCAGGTGGCCCGGGCCAGCGCCGGAGGCGGTTGAGGGGCCGTTCGCAGAGGTTCCGGCAAGCCACAACTGCCGCCGGGCTACGTGACGAGGGATGCCAGTTGGCCATCCGGCGCTGATCGAGCTCGCAGCCGTGGATCTTCGGGCTCGCTTGTTTCATGCGCACGAACGGCTTCGCAGCCTCAGGTAGGGAGCGTACGCACATACCGCGCTTCCTTCTGCTACCGCCAGACGATTGCTGGCTGGCGGATGTACGTCCAGTACCCGTCGAATCCCGAAAGGGACGCCAGGCGCAGGGCGACCGACGAAATGCGCTGACCACGCCCAACGAGACCTGCTCGAAGCTCGATTCCTGCGCTGTTGGAGATCATTTCCTGGCTGCGGCAGTGCCGGGATACCCGTTGAATCACGACGACAGTCGCCCTCCGCGACTACGGAGGGCCTCTTCCCTGTGATCCTGTGTCATCGCTACGGTGACCCCCTGGGTCGTGAGTATGCCTACGGGCACTGGGGGCGGCATGAAGAAGCTGTGGGTCAGGCACATCAAGGACGCGCTGCACACGGGTTTCGAAGAACACATCGACTTAAGCGACTACGAGAAAGCTCCGGCCTCTGTCCGGGAAAAGGCGTTTCTCAGCCGCGCCTTGGCCGCCCTCACGGTACAACGGTTCACTGAACTGTCCGCAAGGGAAGCCGCCGCAGCGGTTGTCGATGGCACTGGCGACAACGGAATCGACGCGATCGCGATCGACTCTCAGCAACGTAAGGTGATCGTCGTTCAATCCAAGTGGGACGGGTCCGGCGACGGCAGCTTGGGCCTCGGAGATTCACGCAATTTCGCAGCGGGTTTCAAAGATCTGCTGGACACCAAGTTCGATCGCTTCAATTCGCGCCTACGAGCTCACGAAGAGAAGATCACAGCAGCGCTCGACGACATCGACGTAACGTTCATACTGGTGGTTGCCACCACTGGGGTCACCGAACTGGCTGGCCCCTCGTCGGCTGTGTTCGAGGACCTCCTTGAGGAAATGAACGAGACTCAAGACGTTGTCTCGATGGAGGTCTTGGGCCTGAACGACTTCCATTCGTTTATCTCTGAGGGGCTCGGCGGTTCACGCATCGATTTCAACGCTCAGTTAGGAAATTGGGGCACCGTTAGCGAACCCTACGAAGCGTACTACGGTGTTGTATCCGCTGCGGACATCGCTGGATGGTACGACCGCTTCGGAGACCGCCTTTTCTCTCAGAACATCCGCAAAGCTCTCGGCAACACTGGCGTCAACGAGTCAGTGGCGCAGACCCTCCTCAAAGATCCACAGCACTTCTGGTATTTCAACAACGGCGTCACCGCCCTCTGCGAGAGCGTCAAGAAGACCCCAAGAGGTGCGGCAACCCGAACGTTCGGTGATTTCGCCCTCACGGGAGTGAGTATCGTCAACGGAGCCCAAACCGTCGCGAGTATCAACCAAGCTGCACACAAGGGTGAGAACGGCTTGGACGAAGCTCTGGTGTGGGTGCGCTTCATCAACCTGGAGGGCTGTCCCGAGGGTTTCGCAACGGACGTGACCAGAGCGACGAACACACAGAACACAGTCGAAACCCGCGACTTCGTCGCGCTGGACCCCGAGCAGGACCGCCTGCGAACGGAGCTGGCGCTTTCACTCAAGAAGACATACTCGATCAAGCGCGGCGAGAAGACTCCCAGCCCCGAGCACGGCTGCACGGTGGTGGATGCGACCGTGGCTCTGGCGTGCGCAAACCGCGAGCCGAGCCTGGCTGTGTTGGCGAAGAGCCGGGTGGGCGGCCTCTGGGAGTCGACAGAAAAACCCCCTTACCGGACACTCTTCAATCCTGGCGTCGGACCCTACCGTGTCTGGCGCTGTGTAGAGGTGATGCGGGAGGTGGACTCCACCCTCGAGGAACTGAAGCGTCAACTCGAGGGCCGCGCGCGATCCATTTGCCTTCAAGGGAACCGGCTCGTTCTCCATCTGGTCTTCAGGGAACTCGACCTCCAGCGGATCGATGACGCCGAGTTCGACTGGACCCTTGAACTGAAGCGAGTCCCGTCTCTCGCCAAGCGAGCCTTGGAAGCCCTCACTTCGAGCGTGGAAGAGGTACACCCGGGCAGTTACCTGACGAGCCTCTTCAAGAACCGCACCAAGTGCCGAGACCTTGTTCAGAGAGTCCGAGCCGAGTGACGTGGATGGCTGCGGTGTCAGACTCGCCTGGGTGACGCCAGGCCCCTGATCAAGAACGCGCGCAGGCCTAGCCAGCCAACCCGCGCAGAGTGCGCCGACCAACCAGAAACTGACGAGGTAGCGCGCCTTGCCACAGGAGACGGTGAACACACTTGCAAGCAGGGCGCTTGCAAAAGTTAGCAAGGCGCGGCATGGTGGACGGCATGGCTTCCCTGAATGTCGGCAATGTGGGCGAGTTCCTGCGCGAGCAGCGGCGTAACGCCAAGCTCTCGCTGCGGCAGCTCGCCGACGCCGCGGGGGTGTCCAATCCGTATCTGAGTCAGATCGAACGCGGCCTGCGCAAGCCGAGCGCCGACATCCTCCAGCAGCTCGCCAAGGCGCTGCGGATCTCTGCGGAGACGCTGTACGTGCAGGCCGGGATCCTCGACGAGCGGGAGCGGGACGAGCTTCAGGTCCCCGCGGCGATCCTCGCCGACCCGTCGATCACCGAGGGCCAGAAGCAGGCGCTGCTCCAGATCTACGAGTCCTTCCGCAAGGAGAACGGCTCCGCGCAGCAGCAGAACGGGACGGACACGGGCGCGACGGAGCGCACCGGCGAAGACCGAGCCGACGGAGACGAAGCCGACGATGCCGAGGCCCGCGGGGCCGACGCCCGATAGCAGTCAGTCCACCAGGGAGAGACCTCTCATGCCCAGCACGAGCGACATCCGCAACACCATCACCGACGCCAAGCCCCTCTACTTCGCCGCCGGCGTCATCGACAAGATCCGCGAGGAGGCCCCCGAGCGCATCGCGGCCGTGCGCGCCACCGACCCCAAGGAGGTGCAGGCGCGCTTCACCAAGCAGGCCAAGGAGACGCAGGCGAAGGTCAGCGAGACCCTGGGCGGCATCGACACCGACATCAAGAAGCTGCGCGAGCAGGCACAGCACCTGGCCCTGCAGGGCGTGGGCATCGCCGCCGAGTACGCGGTCAAGGCCCGTGAGGCGTATGACGAGTTGGCCGACCGCGGCCGCGGCGCGGTGGCGACCTGGCGCGGTGAGAGCGACGCCCCCGAGGTCACCGTCGAGCGTGAGCCGGTGAAGGTCGCCGAGCCGCCGGCCCAGCCGCGCGGCACCACGAAGCCGGGCACGGGCGCCACGAGCAGCACCACCCGTACGAGCGGTACCGGCAGCACGAGCAGCACCACCGGTACGAAGACCACGGGTCAGGGCTCCGCCGGTGCGGCCCCCGCCGCCAAGAAGACCGGCACCGCCCGCAAGACCACCACCGCGAAGACGACGACGGCCAAGACGACGACCGCGAAGGCGGGCACGACGAAGCCGGGCACCGCGAAGTCCAACGGGAGCAAGCAGAGCCCCAAGTCCGGCTCCTGAGCGGAGGGCAGTCGCCCTTTTCGTCCTGTTTCATCCTGGTCGTCACCGTCCGCCCGTCCTGTCCCCAGCCCTTCGCCGGACCCGGGTTTCCGTTCCGGCGAACGGGTACGGTGGCAGGGCGGGCGGCGCCGCAGCAGGCCGTCGGCCGGGCCCGGTGCCCGGCCTCCGACGCACGGAACGGACTCACAGGGATGTGGACGACATGATGCAGGGATTCCAAGGGCTGCTGTGGGTGATCTCCCTGGTCCTGCTGGCAATGGCGGTGTTCGCGTTCATCGACGGCGCGATGCGCCGCAAAGACGCCTATCCCGCGGCCGGCAAGCAGACCAAGCCGTTCTGGCTGATCATTCTCGGCCTGACGATCGCCGTGAACATCTACCCGATCGTCTTCCTGCAGATCGCCGGCCTGATCGCCACCATCGTCTACATCGTGGACGTGCGTCCCGCGCTCAAGCAGATCGCGGGCGGCGGCCCGCGGTGGGGCGGCAGCAGCAGCGACGGTCCGTACGGGCCGTTCAACGGCCGCTGAGCGCACGGGCGTTCACTCGCCCCGCCCGGCCCGTCTCCGGCCGGCCCGTTCCGCCCGTCACTTGCGGTCGAGCAGCAGCACCGCCACGTCGTCGGTGAGTTCGCCGCCGTTCAGCCGCCGTACGTCCTCGATCGTCGCGTCCAGCAGCCGTTCGCCGTCGACGCCCTCGGCCATCCGTCCGGTGACGATGTCGATCATCCCGTCCTGCCCGAGGCGCTGCCGGCCCTCGCCGACATGGCCCTCGATGAGGCCGTCCGTATACATCAGCAGGCTCCAGGCACGGCCCAGTTCGACCTGGCGGCGCGGCCAGCGCGCGTTCGGGACGACGCCGAGCGCCGGTCCGCTGTAGTCGTACGGCAGCAGCCGCGGCACCGAGCCGCCCGCGCCCGCGACGAGCGGCGAGGGGTGCCCCGCGAGACAGACGCCGGCGCGGCGGCCGTCGGGGGCGATGTCGACGGTGCAGATCGTCGCGAAGATCTCCTCGCTGGGGCGTTCGTTGTCCAGCACCTGCTGGAGCGTCCCGAGGAGTTCGTCGCCGCACAGGCCCGCGAAGGTCAACGCACGCCAGGCGATGCGCAGTTCGACGCCGAGCGCGGCCTCGTCCGGGCCGTGGCCGCACACGTCCCCGATCATCGCGTGGACGGTGCCGTCGGGGGTGCGCACCGTGTCGTAGAAGTCGCCGCCGAGCAGGGCGCGGGAGCGGCCGGGACGGTAGCGGGCGGCGAAGTGGAGTTCGCTGCCGCCCAGCAGCGGCGTCGGCAGCAGACCGCGCTCCAGGCGCGCGTTCTCCTGTGCGCGCATCCGTGACTCGGTGAGCTGCCGCTGGGCGAGGTCGGCGCGCTTGCGTTCGACGGCATAGCGGATGGCGCGGTTGAGCAGCCGTCCGTCGATCTCGTCCCGGGAGAGGTGGTCCTGGGCGCCGACGCGTACGGCCTCGGCGGCACGGTCCGCGTCCGTCCCGTCCGTCAGCGCGATCACCGCATGGCGGGGCGCGAGCCGCAGCACATGGCGCAGGATCTCCAACTCGCCCGCGGCGGGCGCACCGTCGGCCCCGGCCGTGCCGCCCGTACCACCCGTACCGCCGGTGCCCGGAACCAGAGCGTCCGCGGTGGCGCCCGACGCACCCCCCGTACCCCCCGTACCACCCGCGCCCGTGAGCGCGAGGTCGAGCAGAATGCACTGCACGTCGTCGGTGAGCAGCCGTCCCGCCTCGGTGAGGTTGCGCGCCGTACGCACCTTGATCCGCTCGCCGGACGCCCCGGCGTGCCGGTCGCCGGGCAGATACCCGCCGGCCGCGTCCAGCATCTCGGGCACGCTCCGGCTCCCGGAGAGGTTGTCCTCGATGACGAGCAGCGTCAGACCCTTGGCGCTCCCCCCTGGCCGCTCCTGCGACCGACCGCTCTGCTGAGGCACCGACGCGCGAGGCTGCGCGGAGACGGCGTCTCCACGTGGCACGCCTACGGGCATATGTGTTTCCTTCCCTCCCCCCGAGGGCGCGGTGGTGAGCCAGCCGGCCCACCGCCGGGCCCGGTGCCGCGGCGCTGGTCCCGCGCGCCTGCATACAACCGGGCTGTCAGGGGACTTTAACGCCCCCGTACGCGCGTACGGAATGGCTCAAGGCAATCATCCGTTGTCATATGCCGGTCCTCATCGGCCTGTTCAGGGTCCGATCGCGGATGCTTCGCCCTTATTTGTCGGGCCGGACGACGCCCTTGATGACCAGGGAGCCCGCTCCCGCGACGGTGATCTGGCGGCCCGTGCGCGGTGCGTGGACGATCTCGCCGCCGCCCACGTACATCCCCACATGGCTCGCGTCGTGCTTGTAGATGATCAAGTCGCCGGGGCGCATCGTGCGGATCGGCACATGCTTGAGCTGCCTCCACTGCTCCTGCGAGGTGCGGGGTATCTCCTTGCCCGCGGCCTGCCAGGCGCGCAGCGTCAGCCCGGAGCAGTCGAACGTACGGGGACCCTCGGCGCCCCACTCGTAGTCCTTGCCGATCTGGTTCGTGGCGAACGCGATGGCCTTCTTGCCGGGCTTGGAGGCCTTGCCGGATATCTCGTCCAGCACGCCGGTCTTCAGCCAGTCCGCCTGACGGGCACGCGCCGCCGCGTCCTCCATCTTGATGAGGCGGTCCAACTCGTCGGCCGCGAGCTGTGATTCGAGGTCCTCGGCCTTCTCCAGATCGCGCTCGACCTTCTTCTTCGCCGCCGCCTTGCGCTTCTTGCCGGCCTTCAGCGTGCGGAGTTTGTCCGCGGCCTCCGCCGCGTAGTCGTCCAGGCGCGACTCGGTCGCGGCGAGCGTGGTGATGACGCCCTTGGCGGCCTGCTGGCCCTTGCGCATGATCACCGCATCCCGCATGAACGCCTCGGGTGTCTTGCGCAGGATCAGATGCGCCTCGTCGGGCATGCCGCCGCTGCGGTACTGGGCGCGCGCGAGCGCTCCCGCCGTCTTCGTGTACTTGCCGCGCGTCTCACGCAGCGTGCCGATCTTCTTCTTGAGCCCGTCGAGGGCCTTCTGCTGCTTCTCGACGCGCTCCTGCGCGCCGTTGTACGCGTCCGTCGCCTTCTCGGCCGCCTCGTGCAGGCGGTCGATCTCCTTGCCGACCTCCTCCAGGCTCCGCGTTCCGCCGCCGCCCGGGTCCGCCGGGCCCGCCGCGTACGCGCTGCCCGCTGCGGGACCGGCCAGCAGCCCCAGCGTGCAGGCCGCCACCAGCATCCGGTGCTTGCCCGTCCCGCCCACCGTGGCCCCCTCGCCGTAGTCCGTCTTCCGCGGTCGTCCCTCGTCGTGCCGTCCGTGCCGTCCGTGCCGTCCGTGCCGTCCGTGCCGTCCGTGCCGTGCGTGCTCTCGTGCGGTCGTACGCCGTGCTCACCCGTCGTGCGCGTGGTGCTGCCGACGGTGCCGGCGCGGTGCCCGGCGGTGACCGGGCGGCCTCGCACAACCGGAGGCGGAGGGACCCGTTCCTACGGTCTTCTTCCACCGCCGGCTCCGGTCAACCACCCCCGACCCAGCGGATGTTGCCATGCGCGTGCCGGATGCGACAGGCCTGTGGACAGCCACCGGCGCTCCCCGTACGCCCGCCGCGCGGCTCCGCGCACCGCCGCGTCCGTGCGTCCCGGCGGCGTCCCGGCGCGGCTGCCTGCGGATCTCCCCGCGCCCGTCCCCGGCTCCCGTACATCGCCGTCCGTGCGCCCGTCGCGTCCTTCCCGCCCGTTCCCTTCGCTCCGTACGCGGCCGTGCACCGTACGCATCGGGCTCCACCCCGGAACCGCCGAGGTCACGCGGCACGCCACGGGGCCGACCGCCGAGGTTCACCGTGCGTTCATTCACCTCCGTGAGCCGCTTCATCTGATCTGTCTAATTTCGGCCTTACGGAGGGCGGACGTACGCCCTCCCCGAAGACGACAAGCACTGCATACGCCTCGCGCGCCGCCCCACCGGCGGGCTCCAGGAAGGAACCGAACGAAGTGATGCTTCAGCGCACGAACCGGCTGCGCGCCCTGGCTCTCGGCGCCGCCGCGGTCTCCGGCGCCCTGGTACTCACCGCCTGCGGCTCGGACACGAACACCAGCAAGGACACCCAGAAGGCCGCCGCCGACATCAAGTGCGACGGCAAGGGCAAGCTGCTGGCCTCCGGTTCCACGGCACAGAAGAACGCCGTGGACGCCTGGGTGAAGAACTACCAGACCGCCTGCAAGGAAACCCAGATCAACTACAAGGACATCGGCTCCGGCGGCGGCGTCCAGGAGTGGCTCCAGGGCACCACCGCCTTCGCCGGCTCCGACTCCGCGCTCAAGCCGGACGAGGTCGCCAAGTCCAAGAAGGTCTGCAAGGGCGGCCAGGGCGTCAACCTGCCCATGCTCGGCGGTCCCGTCGCGGTCTCCTACAACCTGGAGGGCGTGGACGACCTCGTCCTGGACGCTCCCACCATCGCCAAGATCTTCGACTCGAAGATCAAGAAGTGGAACGACCCGGCGATCAAGAAGCTCAACCCCGACGCCAAGCTGCCGAGCACCGACATCCAGGCGTTCCACCGCTCCGACGAGTCGGGCACCACTCAGAACCTCGGCAAGTACCTGGGCACCGCGGCCCCGGGCGACTGGAAGTACCCGGACGAGAAGTCCTGGCAGGCCAAGGGCGGCCAGTCCGCGTCCGGTTCGGCCGGTGTCGCGCAGCAGGTGAAGCAGACCGACGGCGCGATCGGCTACTTCGAGCTCTCCTACGCCACCGCGAACGACCTCGACAGCGTGAAGGTCGACACCGGCGCCGGCGAGCCCGTCGAGCCGACCTCGGAGAACGCCTCCAAGGCGATCGCGGACGCCGAGATCAAGGGCAAGGGCAAGGACCTGGCCCTCGACCTCAACTACAAGACGAAGGCCGAGGGCGCCTACCCGATCGTCCTCGTCACCTACGAGATCGCCTGCGACAAGGGCAACAAGCCCAAGACGCTGGACGCCACCAAGTCCTTCCTGACCTACACCTCGGGCGAGAACGGCCAGGGCGAACTGTCCAAGCTCGGCTACGCGCCGCTGCCGGACGAGATCGCGCAGAAGGTCCGCGGCGTCATCCCGGAGCTGTCCTGACCGGCGCCTCCGGCCGCCGCGCCGCGCAAGCGGACGGTACGCGCCAGGCGTGAGCGGCCGGCCCGGGACTCCGGGCCGG
This sequence comes from Streptomyces nanshensis, assembly GCF_001751255.1. GTDB lineage: Bacteria > Actinomycetota > Actinomycetes > Streptomycetales > Streptomycetaceae > Streptomyces > Streptomyces nanshensis_A. Next base: position 45,455 of record NZ_LJGW01000387.1, read on the forward strand.
CCCCGCGCCACGGCCAACGGCCGCCCGCCACCGCCCACTTACGGCCACCGTCACCACCCGCGGACCGCCCCACAAAGACCCGACGACGACCCGAAGACCACCCGACCCAGCGACCCATCCGGTGCACCGCCGCCAGGGGAGACCTCCCCGTCCAGACCGGAGAGACCATGGAAACCACCAGCACATCCGCGCAGGCACCGCCGCCCGCCGATCCCGCGGACGGCCGCAGCGCCACCGCCACCGCCCCCGTCAAGGGCAAGGCCGTGCGTCCCGGCGACAAGGTCTTCCGCGGCCTCTCCCGGGGCTCGGGCATCACGCTTCTCGTGATCATGGCCGCGATCGCCGCCTTCCTCGCCTACCGCGCCTCGATCGCCGTCTCCAAGAACTCGGTCAACTTCCTGACCGCCTTCGAGTGGAACCCCCAGGGCGACCCGCCCGCCTTCGGCATCGGCGTCCTCGCCTTCGGCACGGTCGTCAGCTCGCTCATCGCGATGGTCATCGCGGTGCCCGTCGCCGTCGGCATCGCCCTGTTCGTCTCGCACTACGCGCCGCGCCGGCTCGCCGCCCCGCTCGCGTACGTCATCGACCTGCTGGCAGCGGTCCCCTCGATCATCTACGGCCTCTGGGGCGCGCTCTTCCTCGTCCCGTACCTCGACGGGCTGACCCGCTGGCTCGACCAATTCCTCGGCTGGACAACGGTGTTCGAGATGTCGAACCCCGGCAGTCCGGCCCGTTCGATCTTCACCGTGGGCATCCTGCTCGCGATCATGGTCCTGCCGATCATCACCAACGTCTCCCGCGAAGTCTTCCTCCAGGCACCGAAGATGTACGAGGAGGCGGCGCTCGCCCTCGGCGCGACGCGCTGGGAGACGATCCGCACCTCCGTCCTCCCCTTCGGCCGCTCGGGCATCATCTCCGCCTCGATGCTCGGGCTCGGACGCGCGCTCGGCGAGACGATGGCCGTCGCCACGGTGCTCTCCCCGGGCTTCCTCTTCAGTTGGCACATCCTCGACCCCGGCAGCGGCACCTTCGCGCAGAACATCGCCGCGAAGTTCAACGAGGCCGACGACTTCGGCCGGGACGCGCTGATCGCCTCGGGTCTCGTCCTGTTCGTCATCACCCTGCTCGTCAACGGCGCGGCCCGCTGGATCATCGCGCGCCGCAAGGAGTACTCGGGGGCCAACGCATGAGCGACGCACGCACAACCAGCCCGCCGCGGTTCGACGCGGCACTCGCGCCTCTGACTTGTGCGGGCGGAGAAGCGAAGGACAACAGCAGGGGCATGAGCGACGCACGCACAACCAACCAGCCGCGGTTCGACGCGGCACTCACACCTCTGACTTGTGCGGGCGGAGAAGCGAAGGAAAGGGGGCAGGCATGAGCGACCACGGCAACGCACTTCTCGACAAGCCGCAGGTCTCCGGCCCGCTGCCGTCGGCGCCCGCGCTCACGCGCCGCCGGCTCCCCCGCTGGACCCCGCTCGCCGTCGCCCTGGTCTCGATCGGGCTCGGCGTCGGTGCCGGCAGTCTCGCGGGCTGGGAGAGCCGTACCCAATGGGGCCTGATCGCCGCCCTGTTGTTCGTCGTCATCACCTACGCCGTGACGAGCCTCGTCGAGGACCGCCGGCAGGCACGCGACCGGGTGGCCACCAGCGTCATCTGGGTCTGCTTCGTCCTCGCCGTCGTCCCGCTGGTCTCTCTCGCGTGGACGACGGTCAGCCGCGGCGCGAAGCTCCTGGACGGCTACTTCCTCTCGCACTCCATGGGCGGCATGACCAACCTCGAGGAGGGCGGCGGCGTTTACCACGCGCTGCTCGGCACCCTCGAACAGGTCGGTCTGGCCACCCTGATCGCCGCGCCGGTCGGTCTGCTGACGGCGGTCTACCTCGTCGAGTACGGACGGGGACGCCTCGCCCGCGCCGTCACCTTCTTCGTGGACGTCATGACGGGCATCCCGTCCATCGTCGCGGGCCTGTTCGTGCTCGCGTTCTGGAACCTGGGCCTGGGCTTCGGCCCGTCCGGCTTCGCGGGTTCGATGGCGCTGGCGATCCTGATGATGCCCGTCGTGGTCCGCTCCACCGAGGAGATGCTCAAGCTCGTACCGAACGAACTGCGCGAGGCGTCCCTGGCGTTGGGCGTTCCGAAGTGGCGCACGATCCTCAAGGTCGTGATCCCCACGTCGATCGGCGGCATCGCCACCGGCGTGATGCTCGCGGTGGCCCGCATCACCGGTGAGACCGCGCCCGTGATGCTGCTGGTCTTCGGCAACACGCTGATCAACCCGAACCCCTTCTCCGGGGCGCAGGAGTCCCTGCCGCTCTACGTGTGGAACCAGTACAAGCTCGGCAACGCGGCGAGCATCGACCGGGCCTGGGCCGGAGCGCTCACGCTCATCGCCTTCGTGATGCTGCTCAACCTCGTGGCGCGCGGCATCGCCCGCTGGAAGGCGCCCAAGGCGGGGGGCCGTTGATGCCGCCCGCGCCGTACGCGCCCTGCGCACCGTGCCCGCCGCAGACGGCGTCGGCACCGCGCACGCCGCCCCCGACCTCCTCGTACTCCCCGCTCCCAGAAAGCGACTGACACCATGGCCAAGCGCATCGACGTCAGCGGCCTGACAGCCTTCTACGGCTCGCACCGGGCCATCGACGACATCTCCATGAGCGTCGAACCCCGCTCCGTCACGGCCTTCATCGGCCCCTCCGGCTGCGGCAAGTCGACCTTCCTGCGCACCTTGAACCGTATGCACGAGGTCACCCCCGGCGGCCGCGTCGAGGGCAAGGTGATGCTGGACGACGAGGACCTGTACGGGGCGCAGGTCGACCCGGTCTCCGTGCGGCGCACCATCGGCATGGTCTTCCAGCGCCCCAACCCCTTCCCCACGATGTCGATCTACGACAACGTCGCGGCGGGTCTGCGCCTGAACGGCCAGAAGAGGAAGCGGGACCTGGACGAGACCGTCGAGCGGTCGCTGAAGGGCGCCAACCTGTGGAACGAGGTCAAGGACCGTCTGAACAAGCCCGGTTCGGGTCTCTCCGGCGGTCAGCAGCAGCGGCTGTGCATAGCCCGCGCCATCGCCGTACAGCCGCAGGTGCTGCTCATGGACGAGCCGTGCTCCGCGCTGGACCCGATCTCGACGCTGGCGATCGAGGACCTCATCTCGGAGCTGAAGTCCCGCTTCACGATCGTCATCGTCACGCACAACATGCAGCAGGCGGCGCGGGTTTCGGACCGTACGGCCTTCTTCAACCTCGCGGCGGTGGGCGAGCCGGGCAGGCTCATCGAGATCGACGAGACCGAGCGGATCTTCTCCAACCCCTCGGTGCAGGCGACGGAGGACTACATCTCCGGGCGCTTCGGCTGAGCACGGTCACGTCCGCGCCGCACCGCGGGCTCATGCCGAACTCGCCCCTGTACGGCCCCGGTCGCGGAACCGGCCGCCGGGCGGCGTCACGGCCGCCCGCTCACACTGCCTCGCGGTGCTGCATGGCGGTGCCACCGCAAGGCGACGGGCTCGCCCCCGACACCACCGGGGGCGAGCCCACTCCGTACGACGTTCTCCCGCGGCCGTCAGCCGAAGCAGAGCAGCACGAGCCAATAGCAGACCGCGGCGACCGCGGCACCCGCCGGCATCGTGATGAACCAGCCGGCCACGATGTTCTTCGCCACTCCCCAACGCACGGCCGACACCCGCTTCGTCGCGCCGACGCCCATGATCGCGGAAGTGATGACGTGCGTCGTGGAGATGGGCGCGTCGAAGATGAAGGACGCCGTGTACATCACCGACGACGCGGTCGTCTCGGCCGCGAACCCCTGCGACGGGTCGACCTCGATGATGCGGCGGCCCAGCGTCCGCATGATGCGCCAGCCGCCCGCGTACGTACCGAGCGACAGCGTGAGCGCACAGGAGATCTTCACCCACGTCGGGATGGAGTTGGTGTCGTGCAGATCCGCGATGGTGAGCGCCATCACGACGACACCCATCGTCTTCTGCGCGTCCTGCAGACCGTGCCCGAGCGCCATGCTCGACGCCGAGACGGTCTGCGCCATGCGGAAACCCCGCTTCGCGCGGTGGGGGTTGGAGTTGCGGAACAGCCAGAGGATGACGCACATGGCGAGATAGCCGAGCACCAGCCCGATGAGGGGCGAGATGAACATCGGCAGGACGACCTTCTCGATCACCCCGGACCAGATCACGGTGATACCGCCCGCCAGCGCCGCGCCCACCAGACCGCCGAACAGCGCGTGGGACGAGGACGAGGGCAGGCCGAAGTACCAGGTGACCAGGTTCCAGACGATGGCCCCCATCAGGCCCGAGAAGAGAATGGCCATCCCGCTCTGGCCGTGCGGGGTCTCGATGAGTCCCTTGCTGACGGTCTTGGCGACCCCGCTGCCCAGGAAGGCTCCGGCGAGGTTCATCACGGCGGCCATCGACAGGGCGGCACGCGGCGTCAACGCACGGGTGGAGACAGCCGTGGCGATCGCGTTCGCCGAGTCGTGGAAGCCGTTCGTATACGTGAAGAAGAGCGCGACCCCGATGGTCACGACAAGAGCGAACGTGTCCACGGAGGTCAGGACTCCTTGACCGCGATGGTCTCGACCGTGTTCGCCACGTGCTCGAAGGCGTCCGCCGCCTCCTCCAGCACGTCCACGACCTGCTTGAGCTTCATGACGTCCATCGCGTCGTACTTGCCGTTGAAGAGGTACGCGAGCAGCTTGCGGTGGATCTGGTCGGCCTGGTTCTCCAGCCTGTTGACCTCGATCCAGTACTCGGTGAGGTTCTCCATCGTGCGCAGATGCGGCATGGCCTCCGCGGTGAGGTCCGCGGCCCGCGCGAGCACCTCGATCTGCTGCTCGATGCCTTTGGGCAACTGCTCGATCTCGTAGAGGACGACAAGATCGACGGCCTCTTCCATGTAATCCATGATGTCGTCGAGCGACGAGGCCAGCTTGTAGATGTCCTCCCGGTCGAACGGCGTGATGAAGGAGGAGTTGAGCTGGTGGAAGATCGCATGCGTCGCGTCGTCGCCCGCGTGCTCGGCTGCCCGCATCCGTTCGGCGATCTCGGCGCGAGCGGAGGACTCCGCCCCGAGCAGTTCCATGAGGAGCTTCGAGCCCGTGACGATGTTGTCCGCGGAAGCGGCGAACATGTCGTAGAAGCTCGTCTCCCTTGGGGTCAGACGAAAGCGCACTGGAGATCCTCGAGGTGAATCGGAAACGGTCTCTGATGCTAAGCGCATCATCCGGCCACTGCGAGGCGGCCTCCGACAGTGTCGCCCATAGCTGACTGTGCCCTGAAGGGCCCTCCCCGAATCCGCTACGATATACCCACGAGGGGTATATTTTGCGCGGGTCGGGACGTCTCCACCAGGCCCTCGGCAGCGCACAATTCAGGCCATCGACACCTATCCCGGACGGACTCTGCACGGGCCGTCCGGCCGACACGTGGAGGGTTCATGACGACGGCCGGCGCCTCCGACCTCCCGGACACCGCCGACGGCACCGACGGCAGCCGCGGTGACAGCGGCGCTGCGGCGAGCGGCGACGATCGCTGCTCCGCGCACGCCGCGACCGGCGAGCACGGCTACAGCAAGGACAAGGACGCCCACCTCAAGCGGCTCCGGCGCATCGAGGGCCAGGTGCGGGGCCTCCAGCGCATGGTCGAGGAGGACGTCTACTGCATCGACGTCCTCACCCAGGTCTCCGCGTCGACGAAGGCACTCCAGTCCTTCGCACTGCGGCTGCTGGAGGAGCATCTGCGGCACTGTGTCGCACATGCGGCGAAGGAGGGCGGTACGGAGATGGACGAGAAGGTGGAGGAGGCGACGGCCGCCATCGCCCGCCTGATGCGTACGTAACCCGCCGCCCACGCAAGGGCCGAGAGGCCGGGCGGTGGCGCCGGGCGCGGACCTCCGCACAACGGAACACGCGGCGTGACACGTGGCATGACACGTGACGGAACACACAGCGAAGGAACGCCTCGGGAGACGGAGAAGAGGTCGGGAACGGGGACGGGAACGGGGACGGCGACGGCCCGTTCACCGCGCCAACTCAGGGCCCTTCCGCCTGCTTTCGCCCACTTCCTACAGCTTCCGGCGACTCCGCCCGCTTCCCCTCTGCTCCGCCCCGTTCGCCCCCGTACCGCTCAACTGGGCCGTCCCGAGGGCTGCGTGGCGCGTCCGGTCTGCGCGGGCCTGGACGGTGCGGAGCAGCGCGGCACCGCACGGGGCACCGACTGCCAGGCGGTCTCGTCCACCTCGCCGGGCACGGTGCCGAGCACCTCGTCGATACGGGCGAGGCTCAGCCGCTCCTCGCCCGCCGCCTCCGCCGCGGAGGCCGCGATCATCAGCTCGCCGCACAGCTCGATCTCGGCGAGGGCCACGTGATCCTGGACCACAGAACCCCGCGAACCACGACCGGACGGACCGGGGACGCTGCCAGGCACACGCACCACCTCCTCGTGTATCCCCACAGTAGGTACGGGCGCACCCTCCGCACATGGCAATTCCGAACCATTTCGCACTCGTCACCGCAGCCGGAACGTGCTGTGCGAACACGGTCCAAGACGCCTAGAACGGCGCGATCTCTCCCGCGTAGATGTCGTCGGGCTCGGGCATCACGACCTCCACCGGCGCACCATAGGCGTAGAACCACGTGGTCGACGCGACAGCGACTCCTTCTCGGCCGTCACCTTCACCGCCCTCCTGACCCGCGGCGCCGGACCTCGTCCCGTCCGCACCGCTCGGCGCACCGCCCGCGAAGGTGAACCGGTGCCGAACCTTCCGGAGGCGCCCCTGCCCATCGATCTGCGCGTCAAACGGGACGGTTCGCTCGGAGAAACCACGGGCGGCCGCCTCCAGTTCACCCCGTCTGTGCTTCGAGGCCGCACGCGCCGCCGACGCCAGATCGACCGTGCCCCGGTAGCGCCGCACCGGTGTGCCGCCGGCCGTCCTCGCCGTGCCCTCGTACGTCACCTTCCGTGCGCCGCGCAGCAGTTGAGCGGCGCTCACCGGGTCCGTCGCACCGGCCGTGACCAGGTTGCCGTCGGCGAGGGACCCGGTCCCCACACGTACCCACTTGCCCCGCGGCACGCCCGCGCCCCGGTTGCTCATGCAGAGCGCGCCAGGGACGACGAGCTCCGTGACGGTACGGCGTTCGCCGGGGCGGGCACCCGAAGTGCCCTCCGGCAGCCGTACGTTGAGGCGGCCCCGGCCCGTGCGGTAGTCGAAGGCGCCGGCGCCCTGCACATCGATACGGGTGCCGCCGCTGACCGTCGAGACCGACGTACGGGTGCGTGACGTGCCGTACCGGGGGAGCGCCGCAACGGCCTTGCGCAGCGCCTCACCGGGATCCGACGGCACGGAAGGGGACGGTCCGGAGCCCGTGGCCCCGGAGCCGGCAGCGGAACCGTGCGCCACCCGCGTCCCCGACGAGGACCGGGACGCCCCCGGGCCGCCGGACTCCTCGGGCGGACCGCCGTGGTCCGCCGCGGCGGCCCCTTCCCGTACACATCCCGTGGCCAGGAGCAGCACCGCGACGGCCGCGACCCCCATGTGTCCCGGCCCGTGCCTCCGCTGCGCCATCGTCCGCCGGCCCCCAACCTGCGTTCCTGTCCCGGGGTTTCGCTCCCTTAACGACGGGCCCGGCCCGGCCGTCACGCGGCGGGGATACGGTGACCGGGTGCGAGAGCGAACCGGGCGCGAGGGCGGCCCCGAACAGGGGGAGCACCGCGTATCGACGGGCGAGAGCGGTGCGTTCAGCTATGCGCGCTGCGTCTGCGGCTGGCGGGGCCCGGCGCGGAGGGCACGGGAGTCGGCGCGTGCCGACGGGAACGCACATCTGGCGCGGCAGGACGGGAACGACGGGGCGGGCACGGCCGGGCCGTCGCACTGAGGTCGGTCAGGCGGCCGACGCGATTCGCAGGGCAAGCCCGACTCCCGTGCGGCGCTGCCGAGTTGAGCCCGCGCCGCCCGCCGACGCCCCTCAGACCCGCCTACGCCGCCAGATCGCGTTCGCCGCGGCCGCTGCGTCCGCGCCGCCGCGGCTGCACTCCGGAGTCGCCGGCCGGCTCGGGCCCCGCTTCCTCCCGCAGCGCCGAGGTGACGTCCGTACGCCCCTCTCGCGCGGCGTGCACCCCGGGCCCGGCCCACACCAGTGCGCCCGTACGCGGCGCGGACTCAAGCCTCCGCACCAGCGGTGTCAGCCCCCACATCGCCACCGGGGCCAGCAGCAGCGCCACGGCGGCGCCGAGCGCGAGCCCGCCGATCACATCCGTCGGGTAGTGCACGCCCATGTAGATACGGCTGGCGCCCGCGAGCACCGCGAGCAGGATGCCCAGCAGCCCGTACCGGCGGTGGACCATGAAGACGCCCACGGCCAGCGCCATGGCGAGCGTGGAGTGGTCGCTGACGAAGGAGTAGTCGTCCTTGCCCTGAACGAGCACCTCGAGGCCCTTGTGTTCGACGAAGGGACGCGGACGCCCGACGAACTCCCTGATGGGGATGTTCAGCAGCAGCGCGACCCCGGCGGCCAGCGGAGCCCACAGCAGACCGGCGAAGCCGGCGACCGCCTCCTCGGAGGTCTCCTTGCGGCGCACCACACGCCACCACGCGAGGGCTCCGAGCAGGACCAGCACGGCGACGATGCCGTACTCGCCGACGTACTCCATGGTGCGGTCGGCCCAGGTCGGGGCGGATTCGGCGAGTCCGTTGATCTCATAGAGCAGACCGACGTCCGGGTTGTCCCAAACTGCCATCGTGATGCTGACCTCACTCTGCTCTGCTACTCGGCCGCCTGCCGCTGTCGGCCCCCGTACCCCCGTACTTTCCGCTCCGTGGCCGTGTCTCCCGTGGCCCTGAACGCGGAATGGTCTTCCGCCGTCAATGGAACGTCAGTTGACGCGCCGTCCGTTCCGGTCTTACCGAACGATCACCCGTACGTTATCGAAGGGTGACCGGTCTTCCCAGCTCAGGGGCCACCCCTCACGCACCGTCCCGCAATGATTACACGTTCCTGCACATCCTCTTCCCCGTTTCAACTCCCGCCACCCGCAGCACACTTGTCCGGCGGTGTGACGTGCCGTCACCCGAATCGGTTCACGGCGGGGGCACCGGTGTGCGCTGATTCACGCGAGAGACGACCCGGGAATCCCCGGCGATCGGTTCACCCGTCGCCGGTCGGGCGCGTCGCCCCGAAGTAGTTGGGGGTGTCGATCGGGTCGAAGCGGATCGTGGCGCCGGTGTACGGCGCGTTGATCATGTGGCCGCCGCCGATGTAGATGCCCACATGGTCGATGGAGCGCGGGTTGCCCAGGTCGGAACCGAAGAACACCAGGTCGCCCGGGAGGAGTTCGTCGCGTCCCGGATGCGGACCGCTGTTCCACTGGTCGTTGGCGACGCGCGGCAGTCGGACGTCCACGCTCGCGTACGCCGCCTTCGTCAGGCCCGAGCAGTCGAAGCGCCCGTCGTCCTCCGCGGTGCCGTCGCCGCCCCACAGATAGGGGGTGCCGAGCTTCTTCTGCGCGTAGTAGATGGCGCCCGCCGCGCGCTTGGACGGGTCGACGCGGCCCTTGGTGGAGGCGAAGCTCTGCTCCATCTTCCGGATCGTCGAGACGTAGTTCTTCGTCTCGCGGTACGGCGGCACACCGCCGTACTTGATCACCGCGTACGCGCCCGCGTTGTAGGCCGCGAGCATGTTCTCGCTCGGGTCGCCCGGAGCGTCCTTCACATACGAGGCGAGCTTGCAGTCGTAGCTGGCCGCCGAAGGGATGGCGTCCTTCGGGTCCCACACGTCGCGGTCGCCGTCGCCGTCCCCGTCGACGCCGTGCGCCGCCCATGTGCCCGGGATGAACTGGGCGATGCCCTGGGCCTGCGCCCCGCTCTGCGCGTCGGGCTTCCAGCCGCTCTCCTGGTAGAGCTGGGCCGCCAGCAGCGCCGGATTCAACGCCGGGCACAGCGCGCCCCACTTCTGCACCAGCCCCTGGTACGCGGCCGGCACGGCGCCCTTGGCCAGCCCCACGGCTCTGCCCCCGGCACCCAGATTGGCCGCCGCCACATACGTACCGACGACGAGGAGCGCCAGGAACCCGGCGAGCAGCCCTAACCCGCCGCCGACACCCAGCAGCCAGACCTTCCTACGTCCCGCACCACGCATCCGCACCCCTCAACCATCCCTCATGCGGGCGGGGTTGACTGCCCATCCCGTCCGACTCATGACAGAATCCGAGTGGGCGCGCCGAACACGCCCGCCGTATCCTCACACCACCTTCATTCTCTGGGTGCACGTACAACTTCCGACATGGGGCGGTGAGTTCACCATGTTTCTGGCGGCCGACAAGGGCGACATCACCACCATCATCGGCGGAATCGCGCCTGACTGGGGCCCGTTCGGGTCTCTCGGCAACGAGGCCCGCGTGATGGTCGAGGTCGTGATGGCCGTCGCCATCCTCCTCTGCCTGGGCATCGCGATCTGGGGCGCAGCCAAGCAGCGCATCGGCGCCACGGCGCTGCGCGACACCTTCAGCGCCGAGCAGGGCAAGGGCCTCATCGTGGCGGGCCTGACCGGTGTCTTCATCATCGGCTCGCTCGGCACGCTCTTCACGATCGTGTACGGAATGGCCGTCTGACGGCCCGGCCCCGCGCCCCGTTCACGACCCCGAGCCTGTACTCCTTCCGGGCCGGTGAGCCGTCCGGTCCGGTTCCGGCACGTCCGCACACATCTCCTGGAGACGCATGGACATCGTGAACCCCGCCCTCGACGACTATCTGCTCGCCCACGCCTCACCCGCGGACGACGTCCTGCGCGACCTCGTGGAGGAGACTCACCGCACAGCGCCCGGCACGACGATGCAGATCACGCACGACGAGGGCGAGTTCCTCACGATGCTCGTACGGCTCACGGGCGCGTCCTCCGCCGTCGAGGTCGGCGTCTTCACCGGCTACTCCTCGATCTGCATCGCCCGCGGCCTGTCCGAGGGCGGGCGCCTGCTGGCGTGCGACGTCTCCGAGGAGTGGACGTCCGTCGCCCGCCGCTACTGGGAGCGCGCCGGCCTGACCGACCGCATCGACCTGCGCCTCGCACCCGCGGACGAGACGCTGCGGGCGCTGCCCGCGGAGGAGTCCGTCGACTTCGCCTTCATCGACGCCGACAAGGTCGGATACCCCACGTACTACGAGGAGTTGGTCCCCCGCATGCGTCCGGGCGGACTGATCGTTCTGGACAACGTGCTGCGCGGCGGCCGCGTCGTCGACCCCGCGGCCCAGGACGATGCGGACCGCGCCATCCGCCAGATCAACGACACGATCACGGCGGACAGCCGCGTCCAGTCGGTGATGCTGCCCTTGCGCGACGGCGTGACGGTGGCCCGCAAGCGCTGAGCGGGCGGGCGGAGTTGGGTAGGCGGGGCGGGACAGGGTGCCTGCTCCGGTCCCCGGTTCCGGTTCCGCTTCCCGTTGCGCATTCGATTCTGACCGGTTCCGAAGTGCCCGGCGGCGCACGGCTGTCGGGCTCCCGGCGGCGGCATCTCCCGTTCCGGCGGCCTGCGTTCGGCTCCGCGCTGGGCACCACTGCACTACGCAGCACGACGCGACACGGCGAAGATATCCACACCCTGTGGATGACGCGGGCCCGGCGAGCCGTACGTTCCGGCTCAGAACCGCGCACATCATGGCAGACCCACCGCCCGGCACCGTCCGTACGCGACCGGACCGGACCGACTCAGACCCCGACCGGTTCAGACCCGGTTCGGATCGAACGGGTCCTGTTCGGTGAGGAGTTTGTCCACCCGCGCTCTGTCGACCTTGCTTGTCATCTCGTCCACCTCCTGTCTGTCCCGTACGCACTTGGCGAGCGTGAACGCCGACGAGACCACGAAGACGAGCCCGAGCCCGAGGAAGCTGCGCTCCCACGCGCCGACCGGCAGCTTCGCGATGCCCACGAGCAGCGCCGTGAGGGAGAGCCCGAAGGCGATCGCCGACTGGACGAAGAAGGCCACGGTGGTGGGCCGTTGAACGGACGGTGTCGGTGAAGTCATGGCAGCAGGGTGCCGCGCGCCACGGCGGCGCACATGAGTACAGCTACTCGGTTCCGGATGCCCCTGTACGCCCCCGCACGCGCCCCTGCGGCTCCTGTGACGCCTGCGATGCGGACGTGCCTCGTGAGACGCGTGGGGCGGCAGACGTACCGCATGGCAAGACGGTGCGCCGGCCGTTGTCCACAGGCCCTCCGTACGGCCAGTGACACAGCTACCTTCGTTTGAGGAGACAATGCACTGACGACAGTTGACTGAGTATGAGGTTCGAGGGGGCGCGTCCGGGATGAGCATCGGCGAGGGGTACGGCGAGCGCGACCGTACCGGAGACGAGGGCGCGGCCGGAGGCTTCGGCCGCGGCCCGTCCGGCCTCACCACGACCCGCACGCGGCTTCCGGGCAGCGAGGGCGGCGGCAGACCGCCGTCCCGCCCCGGACGCAGCGTCGTCACCGTGATCGGCGTCGTCGTGCTGCTGATCGCGGCGATCGCCTTCGCCAACCAGGGCGGCGACGGCGGTGACGACGACACCGCCGACGGCAAGGACGGCGCCGCGGCCCGGCCGACGGCCCCCACGGGTCAGAAGCCCGTCAAGGGCGGCAAGGGCGGCATCGCCTCCGGCTTCCCGCAGACCCGTCAGGGCGCGGAGAGCGCGGCGGCGAACTACGCGGTGGCGCTGGTCTCTTCGGACATCATCAAGCCGGACAAGCGTCCCGGTCTCGTCCAGCAGATCTTCGCGCCGGACAAGGCCGACAAGATGCGGTCCCGGATGGACAAGGCCTACTCGTCGAGCTTCCTGAAGAAGCTGGGACTGGACGCCGACGGCAACCCGGACGACGACATGACCTACATCTCGCGCACCACGCCGATCGGCACCAAGACGGCGAAGTTCGACAAGGACAAGGCCCAGTTGGACGTCTGGTGCACCGGCCTCTACGGCCTGGCGGGCCAGGGGTCGAAGAACCCGGTGACGAGCGACTGGTTCACGATGCGGTTGGGACTGGAGTGGGTGAGCGGCGACTGGAAGGTCGCCGGCTTCCAGCAGAAGGACGGCCCGGCACCGGTCGAAGGTGACAACAGGGCCTCGGGAGCCGAGGAAATCGCAGACGCAGTGGGTCAGTACGGAGGCTTCACCTATGGCCGCTGAAACGCGCCGCCGAGTCACGCTCGTCGCCACGGCCGCCGCGGGGCTGCAGACCTTGGGCCTGCTGCTGGCGAGCCGCGCCGCCGCCGACCCGAAGCCCGACGAGGACTGTGACCTCATCGTCGGTCCGGCCAAGGAGTACTGCGAGAAGGGCGACAAGGGCGGAGGCGGCGGCTCCGCCCCCGACCCCACCAGCACGCTCGACCCCCTCTCCTCCCTCGCCAAGGGCTGCGCCAAGGCCGCCTCCTGGACCGTCGACAAGCTCTCCGACCTCGTCAACAAGACGACGAACGTCGACTTCACCAACCCGGAGTTCCTCCGCCAGTACGCGGTCGTCTTCGCCGCCTCCACGATCCTCACGCTCACGATCTGGCTCCTGGCCGTGGCCAAGCGCGCCATCCGCGGCGTGCCGTTCGTCGAGGCCATGACCGAGGCGATCGGCTTCCTCTGGCTGACCGTCATCGCGTCCGCGTTCACGCCGCTGATCCTCTACACGGTCGTGTCGGCCACGGACGCCGTGACGGACGTCGTCGCGTCCGGCACCTCCGCCAAGACGGACAAGTTCTTCGGGACGTTCTCCGAAGCGCTCAAGAACGGCGACGACATCGGCGGCGGCCCGATCATGCTGATCGTCGTCTCGCTCATCTCGGTGCTCGCCGCCGGCGTGCTCTATCTCGAACTCGTCATCAGGGCCGCCCTGTTGTACGTCGGAGCCCTGCTCGGCACGGCCGTCTACGCGGGCCTGGTCGACAAGAACATGTGGGGCCACGTCCGCCGCTGGGCCGGCATCATGATCGCCGTCATCCTCGTCAAACCCGTGATCGTGATCGTCCTCGGACTGGCCGGAGCGCTCTCCTCCTCCGAGGGCCCGGACGCCTTCTCGGCGATCGTCTCCGGCCTCGCCATCATCTTCCTGGCGATCTTCGCCAGCGCCATGATCTACCGCTTCGTCCCCGGCTTCGGCGACGAGATCGTGGGCCACCGCAACGCCTCCCGCGACCCCGCGTCCCGCTCCGCCGCCGCGGTGGTCTCCTCGCCCGCCGCACTCGTACGGCAGGGCATCAACACCCACAGCGCCCGCGGCGGACAGGCCGGCGGAGGCGGGGGCGACGGTGGCGGAGGCCCCAAGCAGCAGCCCGCGGGCCAGGTCGCGGGCGGCGTCGCCGCCCACAGCAGCCGCGGCGGAGGCGGTGGCGGAGGCACCGAGTCCCGGCGCCCGCAGGCACCGCCCGCGCCCCGCACACACGACCGTTCCGCACCACCCCGCTCCACCGGAAACGGCGGCGGCAACCGCACCGGAGGTGATCGCAGGTGACGACGGCCTCCCATTCCGCCGCTCCGCGCCGCACATACATGATCGGCCGGGCGCGGCCCAACGCGGTGATCGGCAAGAACCGGGAGACCGGCGAGATCGGCCTGATCATCGCGGGCGCCTTCCTGGGCATGATGAGCGGCTTGCTCATCCCCGTGCTCGCCTTCCGCATCCCGGCCCTCGTGGGCTTCCCGATGCTGGCGCTCGCCGCGATCTACGTGCCGTACAAGGGCCGTACGTTCTACAAGTGGTTCGAGATCAGCCGCTCGTACCGCAGGCTCGTCCGCAGCGGCGCCACGGCCTACCGCTCGAGCGCCCCCGAGGCCGGCACCCGGCTGGACGGACGCGAGGTGGAGGTCGGCCCGCCGCCCGGCGTCGGCCGCATCAACTGGCTCTCGGCGCCCTTCGGTCCGGACGAACTGGCGGTGCTGCTGCACGCCGACCGCCGCACCGTCACGGCCTGCATCGAGATCGAGGGCCCGGGCGTGGGGCTCCGCGACAGCGAGGACCAGGAGGCCCTCGTCGACCGCTTCGGCACCCTCCTCAAGCACGTCGCGAACGGCGACGGCTTCGTCACCCGCCTCCAGATGCTCGCCCGTACGCTGCCGGCCGACCCGGACGCCCACGCCAAGGACGTCGAACAGCGCGGCGACGACCGCGCCGCGGCCTGGCTGCGCGACTCCTACGACCAGCTCCAGTCGATGGTCTCCACCTCCAGCGAGCAGCACCGCGCCTACCTCGTCGCATGCATGCACTACGGCCGCGAACTGGCCGCGGAGGGCGCCGCGATAGCCAAGGCGGCCCAGCGCTCCGCGGGCCGCTCCGGGCGGAAGATGTCGAAGGACGAGGGCCTCGCCATCGTCATGGCCCGCGAACTGACCGACATCTGCGCCCGGTTGACGGAGGCGGACATCCGCGTGCGCCAGCCCCTCGGCCAGGCGCGCCTCGCGTCGCTCATCCACTCCATGTACGACCCGGACCACCCCATCGACCATCTCCAGGCCATGTCGAAGCGGAACGCCTGGCCCGCCGAGCTGGACGCGATGGAGCCGACATACCTCCAGGCGAAGACGCGCGAGTCCGTGACGCGCGCCCCGTGGTGCCACTCGACGGCCTGGGTGAAGGAGTGGCCGATGACGCCCGTCGGCGTCAACTTCCTTGCGCCGCTGCTCGTTCACACTCCGGACGTCATCCGTACGGTGTCGGTCGCGATGGACCTGGAGCCGACGGAGCTGGCCATCGAACGGATGCTGACGGAGAAGACCAACGACGACGCCGAGGCCAGCCGCCAGGCGAAGATGAACCGCACCATCGACCCCCGCGACGTCGCCGCCCACGGCCGCGTCGACCAGCGCGGCGAGGATCTGGCCTCGGGCGCCGCCGGCGTCAACCTCGTCGGATACATCACGGTCTCCTCGCGCTCGGCGGACTCGCTGGCCCGCGACAAGCGCACGATCCGCGCGTCGGCCGGAAAGAGCTACTTGAAGCTCGAGTGGTGCGACAGGGAGCATCACAGGGCGTTCGTCAACACGCTGCCGTTCGCGACCGGCATCCGCCGCTGAGGAGGACGCTCACCATGACCAACGGCCGCCGCCCGTACGGCAGTCGCGGAAGGGGCTGAGAGATCTCCCATGGCCGCGCTCGATCCACTGACAGCAGTCACCGACGCCTTCACCGGCCTCCTCTTCGGCAAGACGGAGACGACGCGCCTGCCCGTACGCACCTCGACGGGCCAGGCCCAGGCCGTCTATCTGCCGACGGCCGCCCCGGGTCTCGGCGACTCCGGCGTCATCATCGGCCGCGAGGTCTACAGCGGCAAGGGCTACATATACGACCCGTTCCAGCTCTACGGGCAGCAACTCCCGGCCCCCCACTGGCTGGTGCTCGGCGAGTCCGGCAACGGCAAGTCGGCGTTGGAGAAGACGTACGTCCTGCGCCAGCTCCGCTTCCGCGACCGCCAGGTCGTCGTCCTCGACGCCCAGGGTGAGGACGGCGTCGGCGAATGGAACCTCATCGCCGAGGAGATGGGCATCACCCCCATCCGCCTCGACCCGACGGCCGCACTGGACCAGGGCATCCGCCTCAACCCCCTCGACCCGTCGATCACCACCACGGGCCAGCTCGCCCTGCTCCGTACGATCATCGAAGTCGCCCTGGGCCACGGCCTGGACGAACGCTCCGGCTTCGCGCTGAAGGTGGCGCACAGCTATGTCAACGCCGCCACGGCCGGCCGGCAGCCCGTCCTCACCGACATCGTGGAACGGCTGCGCCACCCCAAGCCGGAGTCGGCCGAGGCGATGAACGTCGCCCTCGACGACGTACGCGCCTGGGGCCTCGACGTCGCCCTCGTCCTCGACCGGCTCGTCGACGGCGACCTGCGCGGCATGTTCGACGGCCCGACGACAGTCGGGATCGACCTCGACGCACCGCTGATCGTCTTCGACCTCTCCCACATCGACCGCAACTCCATCGCCATGCCGATCCTGATGGCCATCGTCGGCGTCTGGCTGGAGCACACGTGGATCAGGCCGGACCGCAAGAAGCGCATCTTCCTGGTGGAAGAGGCGTGGCACATCATCAACAGCCCCTTCGTGGCCCAGCTCTTCCAACGCCTGCTCAAGTTCGGCCGCCGACTGGGGCTTTCGTTCGTCGCGGTGGTGCACCATCTCTCCGACGTGGTCGACGGCGCCGCGGCACGCGAGGCCGCCGCGATCCTCAAAATGGCCTCCACACGCACGATTTACGCGCAGAAGGCCGACGAGGCCCGCGCCACCGGCAAGGTCCTCGGCCTCCCCCGATGGGCGGTGGAGATCATTCCGACCCTCTCGCCCGGCATCGCCGTATGGGACGTCAACGGCAATGTCCAGGTCGTCAAGCACCTGGTGACGGAGGCGGAACGGCCGCTGGTCTTCACCGACCGCGCCATGACGGAAACGTCGAACGAGCCGGAGGACTTCGACGCGGCCCTGGAGGCCGATCTCGAAGCGGAAGCGGAAGCACGCGCCCTCGCCATCGAACAGTCCCGCTCGTCCAACTCCACCGTCGCCTAGCCATGCCGTACGACCACGAGTACGGCTATGACGACCGGTCCGGCTACGCACACGGCCCCACGCGACCGGTACGCCGGGGTCCCGGAGGCCCGGGCGGAGGCGGGGGCAGGGGCGGCGGCATCCCGGACGGCCTGCTGGTCAGCGCGCTCGGCATGCTCCTCGGCGCCACCGTCCTGACCTGGACGGCCGCCGGTCTCGCCGGTGTTCTCTCCCGCGGCTCCTGGCCGGAGGGCGTGACCTTCACCCGTACGCCCATGGCCATGCGGGAGTTGGCCGCCGATCCCCGTGACCTCGCCGCGGCCTGGCCCGAGGCCGGCCCTTCGCAGCTTCCCGGCCCGGGACTCTTCTGGGGCCTGTTCATCGGGCAGTTGCTGGTCCTGACGGTCCTCACGGTCTTCGCGGTCGGCACCGTCACCCGCGCCCGCGCGGTCCGCGCCGCCCGCCGCTCACACCGGACTCAGGAGGCCGCGCCCTCCGGCACGGACGTNCCAGCCCCCGACCGAGACCCCGGCCCCCGTCCCGAATCCGGCCCCGGCTCCAGCATTCGAAAAGGTCCACGAGCCGGCCCCCACCGCCGCCCCCGAACCGGCCCCGGACAGCGAGACGTCCGCGCCTGACGCCGGTACGCCCACCAGCACCCCGACGCCCTACACCCGCGTTCAGGACGCCGCAGGTGCCCTTCTCGTCGCCACGTCAGACCCCGAACTCTGGGCGTCCACCAAGGACTTCAGGGCCAAGCTCGGCCCCGTGCATCTCTTCGACCCGAGCCAGCTCTGCGACACCCCGGACCGGCTGCGCTGGTCCCCGCACCACGGCTGCGCCGACCGTGCCACGGCCGCGGCCCGCGCCACCGCACTTCTCGCACCGCTGCGCTCGCCCCGTCCCATCGACGCCGAGATGCACACCTCCGCCGAGACACTGCTGCGCTGCTGGCTCCACGCGGCGGCCCTCGACGACCGCCCGTTCCGCGAGGTCCACCGCTGGGCGATCGCCAAGACGGCACCCACCGATCCCGTACAGACGCTGCGTACGCACCCGAAAGCTGCCCCGGGCTCCGCGGGCGAACTGGAGTCGACCCTCACCGGCCACCCCGAACGCCGCCGGCAGGCAACGGACCTCGTCCGTCGCGCCCTCGCCCCGCTCTCCCAACTCCATGTCCGCAACGCCTGCACGGCAGCCCGCGCGGACCGCGTCGCACTGGAGTCGTTCATCGACGAGACTGGCACGCTCTATGTCGTGGGCGCGGACGCGGAGTTGATGCCGATCCTCAACGCGCTCACCCAGAGCGTCGTCGACCACGGCCGCCGCGTGTCAGCCCGTACATCCCCCGGTCTGGACCCGCCGCTGACGACCGTCCTCGAACTCCCCCTATAGACCGGCCGGCAGCACGTCCCGCGCCATCTCGTACTCCTTCAGCACCGACGCCTTCGGATCGTCCACAAACCGGCCCGTCCGCTCATACCCCATCCTGCGGTAGAAGGCCTCCGCCCGCGGATTGTGCTCGTGAACATGCAGCAGGATCCGCCGTACGAACGGACGCCCCCGCGCCCATTCCTCGGCCGCCTGGAAGAGCCCTTCCGCCAGCCCGGTCCCCCGATGCTCGGGCCGCACATAGACCCCCACCAGGTGCGCGCACTCCCCCTCGTCGAGCACCGTCGTACTCCCGGCCCAACGCCCGCCGTTCTCCTCGTCCTCCCCGACGAACGTCTCGGCCAGCCGCCCTTCCACACCCTGCGCGGCACGACGCCGCCAGAACTCGTCACTTCGGGAAGCAGCGCTCCCGTACGACTCGTTGAAGGCCACCGCAGCCGCCGGATCCGCGAGCGCCGCAAGCCGTAACTCCCGCAGCAGTTCCCAGTCTTCGGGCACCACCGCCCGGATCTTGTACGCCATGACTCGATACTGCCGCAGGGCATCTGCCCAGTAGTACCGATTTGCGCTGCAGTTGAGCTACGAAGCGGCGGGGCCGGCGCCCCACGCCGACCCCGCCTGTGCACTCCCAGACCCACCGCTTTCCCGCCCCACGCCCGCACATGCGCGCCATCCCCGAAGACGCGCCTAAAACAGCAGAAGGCCCCGTTGGGTTGAGGTGTTCTCGTCC